>NZ_CP188819.1:368437-699375 GCF_051550205.1 Sporosarcina sp. FA9 | reverse complement strand
GAAGCAATTTTCAACCACGGGCTGATTTCAGCAGACTCAAGGATGAGCACAGGAAGTCCCGTTTTATCGTAACGGAACGCTCTTTGGATATCAGTGTTTGGTGCGAAACGAACGTTTAGCGCCTCTGTTGTCAAACCAACTTTATAAGGATTCGACAACTCTCTTCCACCCATCATTTTATCCATACGATACATATGACCCGCTGCTTTTGCTCCCCAATAAGGATCGGATGCGTATTTAACGTTAAAGCCCATCGCTTTATTTCCAAAAACCGCTCCATTTGCGTGCGGTGCATTTGGTGGAATATAATTTTTATTAAAATACGATTTGAGTAACTCGTCAATGTTTTCTTCGACAGATACAAAATGATCACTTGCAGGTCGATCATCATAGATCTTTAATCCGAATAAATTATTAAACTCTTGAGAATTGGCACTTAGACCATATGCACTTTCATGTTGTGCAAGTGCAAGGATAAGCATTGCGTTGACATTTTTCTCTTCTTCAACCTTTTTCAAATAGCTTCCAAGACCAACAAGTTTACTTTTTTCAACAGCATCTGTATATATTTCATTATTGGGATTGTCCTTTTTCAGTGTTTCCAACAACTTTATTGTATACGCATCGATTTCCTCTGCAGTATACTGAGACGCACTTCTGGCAGGAAGGTACTGGAAGTATTGATAATGTGCACCTATATTTACACCATTCGCTGATTTAAAATTAATGCCGTCCCAGCTGTAATACCTTTCACCAGCTTTCATTGTAGAGGGCGCTTTTCCAGCTTGATAGGAAACGTATTTTCCTGTACTATTCAAATAAATATGATGAGTGAGCACATCCTTCGAAACTGAATAATACGAACGTTCCTTAACTGCTTTCCAAGGTTTCAAATTACTATTTTCATGTTTAATAAAGCCTTTTTTTCCAGCTATCGCAATTTCAACATATGTATCTGTTGAACTCACATATTCAAGTTCGATATCTGTCGTAACATACGTCTCCACATTCGTTAAACTTTTCGTTGGATATATGTGTGTTAGCGAACTTGCAAGCGTCGGCTTTGTAACAACAATTCCGCCCGGCATTTTAATAATTGAATCTCCATACTGTATAACGTCACCGGATTTTAGAGCCGCTAGAGCTTGCTCGTACGTTTTATAACTCTTTGAAACAATTGTACTTCCATTTTCCTGAATACTAGCAGTGTCATATGTGAGCACAGGAATTTCTGGTACATCTGGAATTTCAGGTTCTACAGGTGGAATTTCTTCTTCCACTTTTCCGACTGCAGTTAAGAAACGTGAAATGACAGCTGCAGCATCACCGCGAGTTGCATTATCAAGAGGTCTGAAATAAACGCCGTCTTGCATTTTTGAACCGTTAAATATTTTATAATTTACCGTATTGCTTATAGCAGAATGGTATTCTTCCAATATTTTATTATTGTCTGTAAATGTTAACGGCGTCGTTTTATCTTCCATTGCCATATGATCAAGTGCACGTTTAACGATAACTGCCATATGTTGACGACTGATTTTTGCAGTGGGTTTAAACGTACCGTCTGGATAACCTGTAATTAGATTTGCCCCCGCTGCCGCAAGAACACCCTCAACTACGCCAGTTTCTTCCGTTACATCCGAAAATACAACACCCTCATGCGGAACTTCTAAATTAAGTGCACGGGTCATAATTACTGCGAATTGACCGCGAGTAACTTGTCCATCCGGTTTATAAATTCCATTGCCGTAGCCATTCATTATTTTTTTATCAATGATGAGTCGTAACTCTTTTTCATGATGATGTCCCGTAATATCGTCTTTCGCATTGGCTGATGCCAGAATTGGAAGCATAAGCACAAGTACTAACAAAGTCGGGATGATTTTTTTGATTAGTTGATTCATCGTAAAACTCCTAACTGTAGTTTGATAGAGACTTCTTTTCTATTAAGAGTCTAACACAAACAGTAGAGTTATGCTTTTGCTTTTACGAAAAAAACCCCACTAGATCAACTACAATCTAGTGGGATTGAATCTTATTATTTGGCTGATTTCGTTGCACACCAAGGACATTTCGTTGCACATCTCAGCATTCGTTGCACACAAAGAGAGTTTCGTTGCACATCTCACTGAATTGGTTGCACACCAAGATAGATTCGTTGCACACCCCAGCATTCATTCACGAAAAACTTATTAAACTCATAACGGGATCGTTTCTTTTTTAACCAATTGATAGTAGTGGACTCTGTCGGCTGAGAGGTTGACGTTGACTACGCAATAACCGGCACTGAATAAGGTTTGAAAGATTTCCCTTGTTTTCATTCGCCAGTCAAGGGCGAGTTCGGGTTCATTTTTCTTAATGAATTGGAAGTCATGTGGGACCGGCACTTCGATTCCTTCTAGATTGGTTGGAATTTCAACAACGGTAAGTTCGGGATTCCCTTGTTCGCTATAATGAATCTGAAAAGGGCATTCGTACGTTGAAATATCCGGGTTCCACTTTTCTTCGACACGTTCACTTGTAATCCACCAATCGATATTGAATCTGTCGGATGGAAGGCCGTGGTTCAGTCCATCTTCCATATCGCCGTAACAGTTCTCCACGTACGTATCACAAATTCCATAGAGTTTTGAAATGTTTAGATAGGCATTTAAACTTTCCAGCGGGTCGAATGTCCATCTTATAAGATCGTAGCCGAGTTCTTTTGCTTGTACCAGTTGTTCGTCTTTTAATGCTTTGCCGATACCCCGTTTTTGGTAATCGGGATGAATTCCTAACATATGTGAACATAAATGAAGCTTCCCGTTAACAACCCCGGGAAATCCGTAGGAGAACCCAACAATTTCATTATTAATGAAAGCTCCCAACATTATTCCGCCATTTTTAGTGGAGGTAAATGTTTGATGCACTGGAACCGGCTGGACTCCCCATATAATTGTCTCAAGCCCCTGTATGAGTTTCATTTCCGAATTTGTTTTCAAGCTCCGTACCGTTACGAATTCCGTCACTTTAACACTCCCTCTTCTTCGATTCGGTCGAAGGATAAAATCACAGCTCGTGCAAGAATTTCGATTCCTGTAAGTAAACTTTCTTTATTAAACGTCATTTTTGGGTGATGCAGTCCTGGCGATAAATCACAACCGAGTCCAAGCATCGTTGCTTTTACACTCCGTCTTTTTAATGTGTAGTAATGGAAATCTTCCCCGCCTGGCGTAACAATTGGTTTTGTCAGGTATTCTGCACCAACCGTTTCCGTAATTGCTTGTGCCATCATTCCAACGGCTCCATCATCGACTTCAGCAGCAGCGATTTCAGAACCAATTTCATAATCGATTTCAACGCCTGTCATCGCGGCTACAGAACGAATTACTTTTTTCACTTTATTCATTAATTCAATCATGACCGCATTTGTTTGTGCACGAAGATCCAAGCTAAAAACCGCGTTTCCTGGAATAATATTTGCCGATTCGCCGCCCGCTTGGAACATCGTCATCTTCACCGAATGAGGAACCATTGGATCTAAATGAATTGCTTTAAGTGCTTGTACAAGAAGTGAACCGACTTCAATCGCATTGTCGCCAAGATGAGGTCTTGCACCGTGCGTATCTGTTCCCGTAATTTTTCCAGCAATCATTTTTGCAGAACCGTGCATAATTGCAGGTGATGAATAGCCGTGTCCAATTTCTTGGATTGGTCGTAAATGAACACCGTACAAATAATCGACGTCATCGACAACGCCTTTTTCAACGAATGCCAGTGCGCCTTTTCCTTTTTCTTCAGCGGGTTGGAATATGGCTTTCAATCGACCCACTTTTGGATAGCCCAGTTTTTTCAAAACAAGCATCACACCTACAGCCATCGTCATATGTGCATCGTGCCCACATGAATGATTCGCTTGATATACGCCGTCCACTTCTTGCCAAAGAGCATCGATGTCTGCGCGAATTCCTACACATTTGTCGCCTGATCCAACATTCACAACTAAACCCGTCAAATCGTCAAACGTCGTTACATCAAAGCCTTCTTTTTCCATTAAATCTTGTAAATAGTTTGTCGTTTCAAATTCTTTAAAGCTTACCTCGGGGTTCTCATGCAAATGTTCAAATACATCTTCAACTACTGCTCTTACTTCTTCAATTGCACTTTTCATCGACCATCTACTCCTTCACTCAATAGGTTCTAAGTATCGTATCTTCATAGTCAATTTACCATATCTTGAATTGATTCACAAACTGGTTTCTGAAATTTCGGAATCCAATTTAAATACAATTATTCACTAATACCAGTACTATTTACTACTTATTCACTTTAAAGTATTCTTTTGTTCCTTCAATAAATCCCAAAACTGCTGGAGAGAGATATCGGTTTTTCATATACGTTAAATATACGGTTCGATTTAATGAAGGTGAATCAATTTTTTTATGAATCATTTCATTATCTTGTGAACCTTCCAAGTAACTTTCAGGAATCAATGCAATACCTAAATTTTCACGCACCAAACTTAATGCCGTTTCAAAACGGCTAATTTCATATTTAATCAACGGAGTAGCTTGCTCAAACTGAAATGTTTTTAATACATCATCTCTCGTTTGAAAACCTTCGCTTGTTATAATAAATGAATCATTTTCAAGCTCTTTCAGTTCGATTGATTTTTTATTTGCGAGTGGATGGCTTTTATGAACAACCAGAACAAGATTTTCATTGTACAGAGGAACCGTTTCAATATCGGATTCATGAATTGGCTGATTTGTAATGATTGCATGTGTTTCATATTTTCGTAACGAGCTTTTAACATCCTCACCGCTTAGAACTTCCATCAGTTTAATTTTCATGTTTGGAAACTCTTCATTATAATGAACAATTACTTTCGGTATCCACTGCTTAACCGATTCAATCATACCGATTTCAAGTTCTCCATTCCCAATGAGTTTTACTTCTTTCATTTCCTTTTCAACAATATCCATTTCCAACAATAAATGAAGGGCTCTACCGTGCAAAACATTTCCTGCTTCAGTTAATTTAATCGTTCTGGTACTTCGCTCGAGCAACTGAAAACCCAATTCACTTTCTAAGTTTTTAATCGCATTGCTTAGTGAAGGCTGGGAAATATGCAATTTATGTGCTGCTTTTGAAAAACTCATATGCTCTACAATTTGCACAAAATAATTAAGTTGTTTTAAGTCCATTTTGTTCCTTCCCTTCATCACTTATAGTTACAGGCTATCAATTCATATTAATACTATATTAGATTTAATAAGTCTGCTCATATATAATTTAAAACAACACATATCTGAAAGTTCGGAAAGGATGTTTATGAATGAAAAATGTTCCTGAAGGTATTTGGTCCGGAAGAATCGACCATCATACGAATAGATCAAGTTTTAGGATTCACCAAATAATCGAATTAGTAGAACTTGAAAACTTGAATTCGGTAAATAAAGCATGCGCACTTATCGGTTTTGAATCTGAAGAAGGCGTTCGTAGAAATAAAGGTCAACTCGGAGCCGCCACGGCACCAAACGAATTGCGAAAAGAATTAGCTAAATTGCCTTGGAAATTGCCAGAAGGCAAACGTTTAGTTGATATCGGTACTGTTGAATGTGTTGGAACCGAACTCGAACAAGCCCAAGAAAACTTAGGGAATGTTGTTTCAACTGTTTTAACCAAAAACGTCACACCAATCATTCTGGGAGGTGGACACGAAACAGTTTTCGGTCATTATTCCGGTGTTCGTAAATTCATTGGAAGTGATGCTTCTCTTGGAATCATTAACATCGATGCTCATTTTGATTTGCGTTCTTACGAAGAACAAACTTCTTCTGGTACGATGTTCAGACAAATTCTTGAAACAGACAGCAATAGCAATTACTTCGTTCTTGGAATTCAGCGGTACGGAAACACAAAAGAACTGTTTGATAAAGCAGATGAACTTCGTGTCGAATATGTTTACGAAGATCAAATGTCCGTAGGCAACACCGAATCTGTTCTAAACGACTTTATAGATAAACACGATTTTATTATGCTTACATTATGTACGGACGTCCTAAATGCAGCTTTTGCACCCGGCGTTAGCGCTCCTTCACCATTTGGTCTTGACCCCAAAGTTGTTCGCTCAATTATTCAAACTGTCACGTCAAACAAGAAGACGCTTTCATTTGATATTTCTGAAGTGAATCCTATTTTAGATGAAAATAATCGGACTGTAAAACTCGGTGCATATTTAATAAATGAAGCAATCACATCATTTCTGGGAGGAAAATAAATGAATTTAGAGATCAATCAAGTAACAACTATTTTCCTTGCAATCGGACTTTTAGTTTTAGGGATGTTTTTAGTAAACAAGATTGGAGTATTGCGGAAGTTTTGCATACCCGCTCCAGTAGTCGGCGGATTAGTTTTTGCCGCACTTGCTACGTTATTAAAATCACTCGGAGTTGTGGAATTCACACTCGACACGTCTTTACAAAGTTTATTTATGATTACATTTTTCACCACAATCGGTTTAGGTGCGAGTTTTAAACTCGTAAAACTCGGTGGAAAACTACTTGTTATCTACTGGTTGGCATGTGGATTTTTAGCCCTAGCACAAAACGTAATCGGTGTTTCAATGGCCTATCTATTCAATCTGCATCCACTTATCGGATTGATGGCTGGTGCAGTGTCAATGGAAGGCGGACACGGGGCCGCAACTGCTTTCGGACAAACCATTGAGGATCTTGGCGTCGATTCAGCACTTTCAATTGGTATAGCAGCCGCTACGTTCGGTCTTGTTGCTGGTGGTCTAATCGGTGGTCCTATCGTTAAATATTTAATTACGAAATACGATTTAAAACCTGTTGAAACAGATGAAGACGCAGGTATACCGATAGGAGAAACTGAAAAACCAATCGAAACGAATCAATTTTTCACACAGCTATTACTCATTACATTTTGTATGTCACTTGGTACGTATTTAGGCGAGCTGTTCTCTACTGCAACTGGTTTTGTTCTTCCAGGTTATGTGGGTGCTATGTTCGTTGCTGTTATTGTTCGAAACATTGTGGATAAAATCAATCCGAAAGTCGTGGATATGAAGAGTATTGGTTTAATAAGCGATGTGTCTCTTGGTATTTTCTTAACAATGGCACTTATGAGCATTAAGCTTTGGGAAATTGCGAACTTAGCTTTACCTCTACTCGTAATCGTTTTTGTACAAGTTGTTTTCATTACTCTTTTCGGGATTTTCATCTTGTTCCGCATGCTTGGTAAAGACTACGATGCTGCAGTAATGGTCGCTGGATTTACAGGACACGGTCTAGGTGCAACCCCTAACGCAATGGCGAATATGGCTGCTGTTACCCAGCGATACGGTCCATCAAGAAAAGCGTTTCTAATCGTACCAATCGTCGGTGCTTTTTTAATCGATGTGTTCGCAATACCAATCATCATTACCACAATTAATTTATTCCAATAAAAAGAAGGTGGAATTCTGTCAACTCGACAGATTTCCGCCTTCTTTTTAAATATGATTTACTCTTTTGTACTCAGTTTCTCTATAACACTCGCAAGAAGTTCGGTTCTTTCAATCAACGAAGGTATCTCCAAATATTCTTTCTCCGTATGCGCATCCCCGCCAATCGGACCTAAGCCGTCAATGGTTGGTACTCCCGCCACGGAAGTGAAAGACGCATCCGATGCACCACCTGTTGCAGTGTCCGTCACATCGATTCCAATTGCATTGCCTACATGTTTAATAATCTGCAACAGCTGTATCGTTTTATCCGTTTTCACGAGTGGTGGACGGTCAATTCCACCTTCTAATCGTAGTGATGTCCCAGGTAGATCAGATACGCCGCAAATGTCTTCAATTTGCTTCGCAAGAACCGCGGCTTGTTCTGCTTTGTTAATGCGAATATCGATATGACCTACCGCTGTCGGTGCAACTGTATTTACCGATTCTCCGCCCTCTATTAAGCCAACATTCACCGTGATTCCTTCTTCGTGATTTGTTAACGTATGTAACTTGATAATTTTATGTGCAAGTTCATCAATTGCGCTGATGCCGTTTTGTGGTTCAATACCGGAATGTGCAGCCTTTCCAGTAACATAAAGCGAATATTCACCGCCGCCACGTCGGGCCGTTACAAGTGAACCGTCTTTTCGTGCAGGTTCCATTATCAACGCAAACTTTTTGCCTGTTGCCTGCTGTTCAATTAAATCTTTGGATGTTGGTGAACCAATTTCTTCATCACTATTTAGCACAATTCGAAGATTTTCAAAACCTGTACGTTTATTGGCAATCAAAGCTTTCACAGCATACAATAGCGAAACTTGGCTCGCTTTCATATCAATCACACCTGGACCATACGCACGACCTTCTTTAATCGAAAACGGTCGTTCGCTTGCTGTGCCGACCTTAAAAACAGTATCCATATGCGCGACTACTATAATTTCAGGGCTGTTTGTATCTTCATATTGAATCAATAGATTATTACCGTTATTCGGCTCCTCAATTACTTCAACAGTAAAACCCAAACGCTCGTATTCACTTTTTAATATTCCACCTACTTCATCAATTCCTGCTTTATTTGCTGATCCAGAATCGATATTCACGAGGCGTTCAAGCAATAACAACATCTCGTCCTCTTTACTTTGCAAATACTTCTTCAATTTAGCTATCCCCTTTCTATATGTATAAGCATTTGAACCTCCCGCGACTGAAGTCACGGGATTCCAAGGTCAAAAGACGTTGGAAACCCGTTGTCGTTAGATTCCTGCTTCATCGAGAGTTGCGTTCATTACAACGTCTAACACTCTCTCCATTGCTCCTTTCCGAGCGAACAAACAGCCCCCTTAGGTGCTGACAGGCACACCCCGCAGTTCCTGCGGTAATAAGAATCCCTAATTTAAGTTTCTGCTAATATGCGAATGCCTTCCTCTTTTATGTTCTTGGCGGCATTTAAATCACGGTCATGTTCTCTTCCACACTTCGAACATACCCAAGTTCGGTCGGAAAGAGATAAAAGTGTGTTTTTCTCTTCGCACCCATTGCACTTTTTTGAGGATGCAAAGAAGCGACCAATGAGCACAATCTTTTTATGGTCCCAATCTGCTTTATATTTTACGAAAGTTACGAAAGTAGACCAGCCCACATCGGAAATGCTGCGTGCCAATCTACGATTCTTGATCATGCTTTTTACATTTAAATCTTCCAACACGATAATTTGGTTTTCATTAACGAGTTTTCTGGACTCCTTATGTAGAAAGTCTTTTCTTGTGTTAGTGATACGTAGGTGTAGTTTTGCAATTTGCTGTTGCTGTTTTTTATAGTTAGAGGAACCTTTTATTTTGTTTTTCAATCTACGTTGAAGCATTGCCAGCCTGCCCAAGGAATTCTTTAAGTGGCGTGGGTTTTCGATTTTATTGCCATTTGAATCGATTAGAAAATGCGTTAATCCTAAGTCGCAACCAATGATTTTCTCATTTGGAATCGTCGTCCAATCGGTCTCTTCTCTAAGTGAAACGACCTCTTCGATTCGTAATGAAATATGGGTTTGTTGGCTCCCGTGAACCGTAAGAGTAGCCGCTTTCACTTTTCCGTTGAAGCCACTTTCTTGAAACGATGCGATTTGTCCTTTTGAAAACCTGACGTTTATCCATCCGAGTTTAGGTATTTTAATGCGTTGTTTTTCGAAATCAATCACTAGATTTCCATTGGTTTCTTTTGTTGAATAACTTTGTTTAGAGGTATGTTTGGACTTGAATTTTGGGTAGCCGGTTTGCCCTTTGAAAAAGCGATCGTAAGCATCATCCACTTGCTCCATTGCACACTCTAACGCGAATTTATCGGGTTCAGACAGCCATTCATACGCAGGATTCTTTTTTAAAACAACAAAGTCTTTTTTGAACGCACTATAACTGATGGCTTTCTTTGTCTCTTTATAGGTTTTTTGTTTTTCAGCCAAATAAGCATTATAAGCAAAACGAGCACAACCAATTGATTTAACAATCAGTTGGTACTGCGCGGGTGTAGTTATCGCACGAATTTTCATGCCATAAAAAAGTAATTTCTTGCCTTCTTTTTCAAGTTCTTTGTTGCGTTCTACGACAGTTTTTCTTCGAACCATAACGAACACCTCCCTTAGCCTTTTGGTGTGCCACGTTTTCTCGGTGCGGTTTGTTGTCCTTGAATATAAGCTTTAATCTGCTCATCCGTTCGATCACTTACAGTACAAACAAAATACGATGGATTCCAAAGATGTCCGCCCCAGAGCGTATTTTTTAAATCTGGGAACTCCTTAAAAAGAAAGCGGGCACTGTTTCCTTTTAGGGCTTTCATGATATTTGGAATGTAGTGCTGTGGGGAACATTCGATTAACATATGTATATGGTCGCCATCCGTTTCCATTTCAACGATTGTAAAAGCATGCGTCTTGACTTGTTGGATTAAAATCTCTTTCAGGCGTGCTTCTATTAAACCATTTAGTATGGTTTTTCTGTACTTCACTCACCAAACCATATGGTATTGAATGCTATACACATAGCCTCTACCTTTTCTAACTTCCATTATTATCACCCTATTACAATAATAACATACGTAATTTTTAATAGATTGCCAGAGCCATTAAAAAAATTTCAGGAACTTTTAAAGAAACATCCTATCAATCATTAGTTTACTCGAAAAGAAATAACCATATCTAATTGACGACAGCAATTCAATTAAACCGAATAATCTTTCGACAAATTTCGCGTTAATCACAACTGTGGATAAGCTTACACACACTATACCATTAGAGCGTTATAGGTTTGATCGCTTTGCCCACAGACTACCCACATGTTACCCACACCACGCTGTGGATAACGGAACGGTTGTTCGAATTTCATATGTATGGTAAATTAAGAGTAGTTACTCCCACTTACCATACTATTCGATTTCTTTCGTTAATAGAACAAACTACTGCTTTTAATTGGAGGCGAAATTTATAATGAAGAATATGTCAAATGAACTGCTGATGGATTGCTACCATCAAGCAATAATCTTAAAACTATGTCCAGGTTTTATAGAGTTAATAGAAGATGAAATTCGGCGTCGCTCTGAAAGTTTTTATCAAACAAAAATTTCTTTGTAATCACTTCATGATCCATACGCAAGTTAAAAAACGACGAAATGGAATCTTCGCCGTTTTTTAACGACCCCTTTTAGTTAGTTACTCACTATCAGAGGTCGGTTATTCAAGAAGTTTTCTGATGTAAAACCCCTTACTTCTTCTTCAGTATATTTCCCCAGTAATTCATTCACTAAATTAGGATATTTCGATGAATCTTCCAAGCCGACAATATATCGATCAATGCCATCGAAATCGGAACCAAATCCGATGTTTTTAACGCCGCCCAGTGAAATGATATGGTCGATATGATCAAATAATTCACTGAAACTTGCGGATTGACCGTCTTTTTTAATGAATTCAGCATAAAACACAACATGGATGAGGCCGTTTTTAGCAATCAATGCTTTAATTTGTTCATCTGTTAAGTTCCGTGGATGGTCACAAAACGCACGAGCGTTTGAATGACTTGCGATCACATAATCCGACAACTCTAGTACATCCCAGAATCCTTTTTCCGAAAGATGGGAGACATCTGTAAACACTTGGTGTTCATTATTCAGTTGAACGACTTCTTTTCCAAACTCCGTCAATCCAGCCCCGCGGGGTTCACCCGCGCCGTCCGCACAAAGATTCGGGTTGTTCCAAGTTAATCCAATGGATAAAACACCAAGACGGTAAAGATGTCTAAGTTTTCTTAAATCATTTCCAAAGGCATCCGCACCTTCCAATGTTAAGACTGCACCAATCTCTCCATCTTTTAAATCGTCAAGATCGTCCCACTTCTTTATATGTTTCATAGCCGGGTTTTTATCAAGGATCTCTGTGTAAAATAAATCAATTTGTTCCAAAGCATGTTGCCATTTTTCATCGGAAGGAATATCCGGAAGAATAAAAATCGCGAAAAACTGCGTCAGTACATTCCCTTCTTGCAAACGATGTAAATTCGTTTCAATTTCAACGGAATCCGTAAAATTCAATGGTTCTACATTGTAACGTTTCCCTCTTTTTGCCTCTTGAAGTTTAAATAGTGCATCACAGTGCGTATCAATGATTTTCATTCGGAAAATGCCCCCAGTTTATTTTTCGTCCTTACGTATTTGTCTCGAACTATAGAATATTCGATCGACACTACCCGTTTCAGTCGTTACAAATCGAATGACATCTTCTTTATTCTTTTCAATTCCAACAAAACTATTGCTTCCTACGTATCGAAGTGGATTGTACTTACCTTCAGTAAAATGCCCTAACTGACCCTCGTTGACATCGATTTTCACGTTCATTCCCTCACCCGAAGTATAGGAACCGACGAATTTATCGAGCTCAGCTTCATCTATCTTTTCTGTCTCTAAGAGGAAATTTGACGCATCTGCTTGTCTTCCTTTATGAACATTTAACGCTCCCTTTAATAATCTTCCCGACGGAACACTTGCGAGACTCGACAATGCAACGCCCGTCAAACCGCTTTCCGGTAGAACAATCATTAAAGAAGAAACACCTTTGAGACCGCCGCCGTGTTCAATAAGCGTTTCCCCGTAATAATCAGGTGTAATTCGTAAACCATACCCATAATACGTGCCTTTTTCATATTCAAAATGAGGATAAATCATCTGATTGACACTATCCTTCGATAAAATTCGGACACCGCCAACCATTCCTCCATTACGGAAGATTTCAAGATATCTTAAAATATCATTCATTGTTGATTTTAAATACCCAGCGGCTCTCATAGCCGGTGCATCCCACCAAATTTCTGTCGGATAAACATGAACACCTTCTTCAGTTGTTTTTGCAGCATAAAGCGTCGTCACATCATCAAAGCTATCTAATTTATCTAAGTCAAAGAAGCTTCTAGTTAATTTTGCTGGTTTTAATATTTGTTCAGTTACGTAAGATTCATAGGATTGTCCACTTACTCGACTAATAATAACTCCAAGTAATCCAAAAGAGTCGTTCGAATAACTAAAAGAACTACCTGCACTGTCCAGCGGTTTATAATTCAGCTCCGCAATAAAGTTAAACATATCTTCATATGTATCAATCGCACTACCGATATTGTTCACTAAATCCAAATCCAAATAATCTTTTGCAGAAGGATCCGAGTCTATGCTCCGTTTTCGAGCGAACACATGTGTAGATATCGGTGGAATACCCGCAGTATGCGTCATTAAATGATGAATCGTAATTTCTTTTGTTTTCTCCATGTCTGCAGTTTGGAATTCAGGTAGATAGTTAAGAATTTTATCATGAACTGATAGCTTTCCTGCTTCTTGAAGTTTCATAATCGCAACACAAGTAAAGGATTTTGTCATCGATGCAATTCCAAAGATTGTATCCGCAGTGATTTCCAATTTATTTTCCACATCGCGGTAACCAAATCCTTTTTCATAAAAACGCTTGCCGTCCTTGTTCAGACCAATCCCCACTCCTGGAATCTGGTTTTCTTCTACTAGTTTTTCAGCATACTCTTCAAATAAATCCATGACAATCAAAACAGCACTTCCTTTCTTATTAAATGAACCTACCTATTATATTACCAAAGTAATGGTATAATAATAGTCAAAGTATTCGAATATGACAAATACTTCAGATTGGGGGACTTATCATCAACTTCTTCAACTTACGGTATTTTCTTGAAATAGCAAAAACCTTGAATTTTACTAATGCTGCAAAAAACTTAAATATTTCACAGCCTGGCTTGAGTCAGCATATTAACAACCTAGAACATCAATTGGGATTCAAACTTTTCTATCGCACAACGAAAATTGTAAGCCTAACTGCAGAAGGCAAATTCCTACATAGCAAACTAGCAGGCTCCTACCAAAAAATTGAATCTACTTTTGATGATATTCAAAAAAATATCATGTTGCCGATTTCCAATTTGAAAATGGCGATGGTTCCTTCCGCGGCAATTACGATTTTGCCGAAAATTCTTGAAACTGCGCAGCGAAGATTTCCGAATCTTAATCTGTTGCTTGAAGAAACGGATTCTGTAAATGCTATAAATTTAATGCTTGAAAAGAAATGCCAGATTGCACTCATACGAACACCGCAAGATACAAGTTTTTTAGCCGATTCCGGTTTGAATTATAGAGAGCTGCAAAGGCACCCAGTTAAGCTCATTGTATCTTCAGACCACGAGTTGGCAAAGCACAGCGAGGTATTATTATCCGATTTAAAAAACGAACGATTTATCAGTCATCACAAAGTTCATTCTGCTTCTCTACATTTTCTATTTGAAAAAGCCTGTTTTTACGAAGGATTTAGCCCTCAAACTATTTGTGAGGGGTCTGAATTACACACAGTTCTCACACTAGTTTCCCACAACATTGGCATAGGGATTATGCCAATGGATATACTAGAAGTTTCCAATATACTTAATGTAAAGGCGATTGATATTAAAAACCAAAAACTGGAAAGTTCGATTACAATTGTATGGAGAGATAGTTTTTATTTGGAGTCATTAATAGAAGAAGTCATACAAATGATTCACCCCAATATAAATGAACTCTCACTTTATTAGCATTTTACTAAAGAGTGTTTTCAAAGGTCTCATTAATTTACCCAATACCATTGTTCATATATTTATAAACGTCTAATCCTATTTTAGCCAGCGTACTTTGAGCTAGCCGTCCATCACATTCTCTAGAAAGCACAGTCAAAGTCATTGTTCGATTTCCTACGTAAAAAATACCGGCATCATGCTGAATTCCAGTAACACTTCCTGATTTACTTGCCAATTCCCACTCCGGTTTTTGGCCTACAATATCTGAACTATGTTTAGGTAAGTGGGCAGAAAAACCATTTTGAAGTTGCTGTTTCTTCATAATATCAATCATTTGTTGACATGAATGCAATGAAGTGCTTTGGCCAGTGGCGAACTTCTTTAATAGCCCTGAGATATCAACAGCAGTAATCATATTTCGTCCAATTATTTTGGTGGGGACGGTCATGACTTTATTATAAAACTCGCTTTTTCGCATACCAAGAACCTTCATCATTTGTTGGATTTGTTTAACACCCACTATATCGATAAGTATATTTGTCGCTGTGTTATCGCTTTGAATAATCATAAGTGTAAGTAAATCATATATTGTAAGTTCGGTTCCTGGAGTCAAATGTTGCAAAACACCCGCACCGCCAACCTGATTTTCCCTTTTCAACTCTATCTGTTTACTTAATGTTAATTTCCCCTGCTCCGCCAAGTCAAATGCCGCCGCCATGATTGGTAGTTTAATAATGCTTGCCGCATAAAACAATTCTTCTTGATTTACAGCCCAAACTTCTTCTCTGTCCATATCTTCCAATACGATAGCCCATTTCCCATCTGCGTTTCCAATATGTTCTTCTATTTTCTGTGTTAACTCTTTCATTTTGGACACCCTTCCTAGTCAAAGTGATAATCATTAAACGGGATCATTATCGGTTTCCTTTTAGGTGTGCACTTAATAATACAATTCATCTTTGGAAAATAAAAAAACTTTGAGTTTAGCCAAAGTTTTCGATTATAAAGAACACCTTTTTTTCTATATCACTATTTATTTTTACAAAGCTTCGATTTGAATAGTGTTTATTTCCTCAAGTAAGAATTCGTGAATTTTCATTGTATTCATTCCTGGTTTACCATTCCCGATAATCTGTCCATCAATTTTCGTAACGGGCATCACTTCACTTGTTGTAGATGTGATAAACACCTCATCTGCATCTAGAAGTTCCTGTTTTGTAAAAAGTTTTTCTTCATATGTTATATGCTCTTTGTTCAGCAGTTGTAGAATTTTCATCCGTGTTATACCATTTAAAATGTTGTTATTGGCAGGATGAGTGCGGATCACATTGTCTTTCATCATAAATATGTTTGTAGATGTCCCCTCTGTAACAAATTCATCCCGAATGAAAATCGTTTCAAATGCACCGTTTTCATGCGCATTTTGTTTCATCATTATATTATACAAAAGGTTTAAACTCTTTATGTCGCAACGCTGCCATCTTAAATCATCAGCTGTTAAGACGGACACTCCTTCATTTTGCTGTTTTTCAGGACGTGTGAAATAAAGTGGATACGCAATTAGGTTCGGTGTTATTCCTTTTTCATATTGATGCTTCCTTGGAGCAACACCCCTTGTCATTTGGAAGTAGATACCTCCGTCTAACAATTTGTTTTCTTTAATTACTTCTTCAAGTTTACCTTTTAGTTCATTCTTCGATTGGGGCGGTGTGATCCCAATTTCTATAGCACTTCTATAAAACCGATTAATATGCTCGTTCAATTCATACGCTATTCCTTTATAAATTCGAACAACTTCATAAATTCCATCTCCAAATTGATACCCTCGATCTTCAAAATCAATTCGGACATCTTCGCGACGAACTAAATCATTATTTACAAGTACCTTCATAACGCTCCCCCTAATTAACCCATAATCTGAGACTTCGGATTAATTAAATTATAGACGATTACTCAATTATTGATAAATACTATTAATTTATCATGTTATAAGTTTTACTTATAGAAGGATTGATCTGTATATACTTCTTACTTTTCAATTCCTATAAGGAAGTAGTTATTTAGATTGAAAAACTACTTCCTTATAGACGATTTGTTCGTCCAGGTAAAAAAAACGTTAAGAACATTTTACAGTTCATAACGATTTTCTTAGTTTTTATGTCCGTTTCATAGCCCTAAACCATTTACTTCTTTTCATTCAAATATTTATAAACTGTAAGTGCCTGCAATGCAGCGCCTAGAGGTAAACAATCCTCGTCAATATCAAATTGATTTGTATGAAGTCCGTGGACAATTCCTCGTTCTTCATTACGGCCTCCGAGTCTGTAAAACGCCGAAGGAGCGGCCTCTGCAAAAAATGCAAAGTCTTCGACACCCAAACTTGGTAATTGAAGTTGATGTACATTTTCTTCACCAATTAATTCGATTGCACTTTGCTTCACAATATCAACCATGGAGTTATCGTTGATGAGAACGTTGTATCCATCCTTGATTGTCAAAGTGAACGTCCCACCCATTGCTTGAGTTGTGTGAGAAACGACTTCTTCTATTCGCTTCAATACATAACTTCGGACATCGGGATGTAAGGTACGCACCGTACCAGTCAAAGTAACTGTGTCGGCAATTATATTTGCAGCCGTTCCGCCTTGGATAACACCGATTGAAATTACGGCGGAATCCCTTGGGTCTACATTACGGCTGACGATTGTTTGTAGAGCGGATATAACTTTTGCAGCAATTAGGATTGCATCGGTTCCGTTATGAGGAGTTGCTCCGTGAGCACTGTCGCCCTTTATTGTTATGGATAATGAATTCGAAGCAGCATTCATTTGGTCGTATTTGACTCCAATTTCTCCAACAGGTATATCCGGGGCGATGTGTAATCCAAATACGGCCTCAACTTTCGGATTTTCCATAACTCCTGCTTCAATCATCGGTTTCGCGCCGCCTACAGTTTCTTCAGCAGGTTGAAAGAACAATTTCACATTTCCTTTGAGATTCTCTTTATTGTCATTTAGAAGTTTAGCAGCTCCTAGTAATACCGTTGTATGTGCATCATGACCACAAGCATGCATTTTTCCAACATTTTGAGATTTATAGTCCACTTCGTTCATTTCAGTAATTGGAAGCGCATCGATATCCGCACGCAGTGCGATTGTCTTCCCTTCAATACCGCCTTCAATAAATCCAACAACACCTGTATGTGCAATATCTCGTTCAAAGGGAATACCCATTTCTGTAAGGTATTCAATGATTTTATCCCGTGTCCGGTATTCTTCCATTCCAAGTTCTGGGTGACGGTGTAAATCTCTTCGTATTTCAACGAGCCATGGCTTAATACCAGCTGCTTTCGTGAGCAACTCATCTTTGCTATACATACTCAATTAAACCCCTTTCGAAGGATGCGTAATCAATAATTTACTAACACGCTCTTTTTGATAGAATAACTGTATTCATTTCATCAATATATACCATTTGATTGTTTATTGCGATAATTTACTCTTTATTTACACTTTTAAAAAAGGGCGCAGCTTGAGAGATCACATTCGAAGTTCTTCTATTTAAAGAACCCAAATCAATTTATTAAATCCGTTCACGGTCAATATATATCTTTTACCACACTTTAATCCGACAACTATTAAAAGTTATTTTGTATTTATTCTACATTTGTTCGGCATTATGTCGAAGTAAGTACTATAGTAGGTTATTTTGTACTATACTGTATCTTTTGCACACAACTTTGTGCTATAAATGAGTAGGTATATTCATTCTTTGGTAGTTACATATTAGGAGGAAATTAGAATGCGAAAAACACTTACCTTTCAATTAGGTACGATTATAGTTGGAATAATAGTTGCGATGCTCGTCATTACATCCGTTGCAACTTACAAGACGGCGTACGATAAATTATATGATGCAGCCGGAATTGAAGCCTATGGTTGCGCAAGTATTACCACTGGTTTAATTTCATCTGATGATGTTGATAAATTGCTGGACGGTGACCTCGAAACAATGGATTCTGTCGGTGAACAACTTAATTGGACCATTAATCATAAAGATATTTTTGAAACACAGTATATCCTTGATTTAGATGGCACTATTCTTGCCCTAGATGATAATCTAAGTGCACTTGGTTTGAAGCCAGGTGATCAACATCCAATAGATCGAGAAGCAATTGACATCCTTTTGGAAATGCGTCATTCGACTTACTCGGACCTTTATACATTTGCGGGACTTAAAAGGCTTTCGGGATATGCACCTATTTATAAAAACCATGACGCGAGCGAAGAAATCATTGCTATTAGTGTGATTGATTTTGATGGTGCAATCGTTGCGGAACGAACATGGGATGTTGTTCGTAACGGAGTTCTTGTAAGTTTAATTCCAATGATTATCGCATCATTTATAACCATTTTTCTTATTCGTCGTAAAACAAAACCAATATCTGAGCTCATTGCCCACGCAAAAGAAATTGCAGATGGCAATTTAGCCGTTGAAGATTCTGTCGTTAAAAGAAACGACGAAATTGGAGATTTGGGGCACACATTAAATTTAGTGACCGCGAACTTACGGAGTATGATTGGTACTATAAAAACAACATCTGTTCAGTTGACCCGAAACTCCTTGGATACAGCTGCTTCTTTAAATGAAATGCAATCTGCAATTAATCAAATGTCCATTAATATGAACGAAACTGCCGCATCCGTTTCAGACGGCACAATAAATGCTGAACAGTCTTCTACAATTTTAGAATCACTTGCAGATGATCTACAAAATTCAAAAGAAACAGCGGACATAAGTGTAGCCAATTCAAAAATCACTATGCAAACAGCACTTGAAGGACAAAACCGAGCAAATGACACGAGCCGCGATATGGATCGGATTCGGAACGCATCCATCGAAACGGGCGAGTCCATCCAAAATTTGAATGCATCAACATTAAAAATTCAAAATATCACTACTTCAATCGCAGCCATTGCAAAACAAACAAACTTACTTGCTCTGAATGCCTCAATTGAAGCAGCTCGCGCGGGCGAACACGGAAGAGGATTTGCCATCGTTGCTGAAGAAGTACGCAAGCTTGCAGAGCAATCGAACACTGAAGTGTTAGAAGTCGAAAGGCTTGTGAAAGACATTACAGATCGTATTAAGCATGTTGTAGCCTCAACCGAGGAAAGTACAATACTAATTGAAGCCGGTTCAGTTACCGTTCACCAAACAGCTCAGTCGTTGAGCCAAATCTCAGATGCCGTCTCAAACACGGTTGATGAAATAAGTACGATTTCTGAACTCACAACGACTGAAGCCGAAAACTCTAAGACTGTTGCCGCGCTTATTAGTCAGCTAACGGATTCAATTCGTGAAATCGACGAACAAACAACGAGCATTTCAGCCGCTACAGAACAGACTTCTGCATCCATTGAAGAAGTCGCAAATCGCTCGACTGAAACAAGTCATATGGCCCAAGAACTCGAAAAAATTGTTGGTCAATTTAAAATTTAATCGTACTTCAATCTAACAACCTCCGAAGTATCTCAAAAATACTTCAGGGGTTTTTCTATCTTAATTCAATAATTGATTTGAAAACGGAAACTCCCACACTCGCATATAATACGAAAAAAGTTCGTAGTAATTTATTTTCATGAAAATAAATTACTTTCAAATCCAAAACTTATTTTCATGTGCATCAACAATGAGAACGCTTACTATTATGAACATTCTATTTCGGTATTCTAATATATCTTAATTTTTGGTAAAGAATTATTGTAATTTCAATCTGAACATGTTATTAATTAGAATACTTAAATATTAATATAAGATGGGATGGGGATCTTCAATGGTAAAAGTAATTAGCTCTGCTTTACAAATTCATAAAGATAACAAAGGTAAAATGGAAGTTGTATCTAAAGTACCTCTAGATAACAACGTAGATTTAAGTTTGGCCTATTCTCCTGGTGTTGCAGAGCCATGCCTCGAAATTGTTAAAAATCCTTCATCTGTCTACGATTATACAATTAAAGGGAATTTAGTTGCTGTTGTTACTGACGGCACAGCAGTTTTAGGTTTGGGCGATATTGGACCCGAAGCATCACTTCCGGTAATGGAAGGTAAAGCGCTACTTTTAAAGAGATTCGCAAACATTGATGCATTTCCAATTTGTCTTAATACAAAAAACGTAGATGAAATTGTAAATATCGTAAAAGCGATTAGCCCTACTTTTGGCGCAATTAATTTGGAAGATATTTCGGCACCAAGATGTTTTGAAGTGGAACGTCGTCTTCGTGAGGAATGTGATATCCCTGTTTTCCATGACGATCAACACGGAACAGCAATCGTAGTAGGTGCTGGTTTAATCAACTCATTAAAAGTAGTTAATAAAAAAATGAGCGAGGTTAAAATCGTGGTAAATGGTGCGGGAGCCGCGGGTATCGCCATTGTGAAACTTCTAGTCGAACTCGGTTTTGACCATATCGTGATGTGTGATTCGAAAGGTATTATTTATAAAGATCGACCAGATGGCATGAATCCAATGAAAGATATGATCGCCACAATTACAAATCACTCTGGCATAAAAGGTTCCTTAAAGGATGCAATGTCAGGAGCCGACATATTCATTGGTGTTTCGGCTGCAAACTTATTAACAAAAGAATTGATTGAATGTATGGATGTCGATCCCATTGTATTTGCTCTGGCCAATCCAAACCCTGAAATCATGCCGGATAAGGCGAAGGAGTTTGGCGTGCGCATTATCGCAACAGGTCGCTCCGACTATCCTAACCAAGTCAATAATGTCCTCGCATTCCCAGGTATCTTCCGCGGAACTTTGGACGTACGGGCAACCGATATCAACGACATTATGAAGCTAGCCGCAACGTATGCAATTGCTTCTTTAATAAAAGATGAAGATTTAAACGAAGAGTACATCATTCCAAACGCTTTCGATGACCGCATCGCGAAGGTCGTCGCAGAAGCAGTCAGCCAAGCGGCAATTCAAAGTGGAGTTGCTTTACTGAAATAGGGCAACGAAAAATAGAGAATGCATGTATAGATGCATTCTCTATTTTTTTGTTGGATTCGTTGCACACCGCGGAAGATTCGTTGCACACCGGGCGGTTTTGGTTGCACACCGATAAGAATCCGTTGCACACTGTAGAATCCACTTATAACGGTACATAAAAAAAGCGGGCCAGGCTCATCTATGAGCCTGGTCCGCTTTATGTTTATTGGAATAACAATTCTTATCGAGTTACTTGAATTGTTGTAGGTAATACGATATTATTTCCAACTGCGTCTTTTACATTTATAGTTGAAAGTGCTTCAAGGGACAAACCGCTTGCGATATTAGCATCAGTAACAACATTTTTCAGTGTTAAGACAACTGAAGATACACCATTTGCCTCTGTTTTAATTTCAACAGCGTTAGCAAGTGTAGACACACCGCTTACAAGAGCAAAATCAGTTATTCCAGCTTTAACATTTACTCCTTCAGAGAAAGTAAGTGTTATTTCTTTTGTAGATGTTAGTTTCGCTAAAGTTACTGTTGGAGCAACGTTTTCATTAAGCATAACAGTATTCGCGAAATAAGTTTCCATTGCTTTCGTTGATCCTAACGCTTTAACATTAGCAATTGTAACGTTACGTGAACCAGTGAAAGTGCTTGAATTCGCTTTAAGGTTTAGAACCGCTACTTGTGTTGTTGTATTATTAGCCGTCACTGCCGGTAATAATGTAACAGACTCAATAATCACACCGCCAATTGTGTAGTTTGCTGGGTTTGTTGCAGTTGCACCGTCCACAGCTTTGTCAAAAGTGACGTTAACTTTATTGTTATCATCTGCTGATTGAACCACACTATTTACAGCAACAGTTTCTGCATTACCAACTGCAATATCATTCCCACGAGTAAAAGCAACTTTTGTTTTGCCTACCAATAGTTTTGCATCACTCATTACATTAGCAAATGTTAAATCTATTGAATAAAGTGCACCCTCAACGTCATTAGCACCCAAGAATGTATTTAATTCTACTTGAACAATCTTTTTATTTGCCGCATCTTTATAAGTTACGTTAGTCGCAGTAAATGGCGTTGAACTACTTGTAACAAAGTTCTTAATAAAAGTCCCTTGTCCGCTAACTTTTGAATTCGCATCTAGCTTCACATCTTTGTCAAGAGCAAGAACTAAATACTCTTTGCCGTTTGTAGAGTCTTGAAGAACTGTACTAGATAATACTTTAGGAGCATTTGTATCTTTTACAAATGTAACAACTTTACTTGCAGTCGTTCCCTGTTCTCCGCTTAAGTCTTCGAAATTAGAAACCACAACTGTAGTAGCACCATCTAAAAGTTTAGTAGATGTAACATTGTAAATTGTAGGATCCGTCTTATCTTGAGTAACTGAAGCTGCAGTATCTGCACCGATTTTCACAGTTGGAGCTGAAACGACTCTTTCAGAAAACTTCACTGCAAATGTAGTAGCACCAGTTTGAGTTATAGTAGAAACTGTTGGAGCTACTCCATCAGCACTAATTTTTGATAATGATGCAGTTCCTGGATTCGGTGAAATAAGGTTTCCAGCTTGGTCTCGTGCACCAATAAATGTCGCGATAATTTCTTTATTTACAGTTACCTCTGAAGCCATTGTAAACACGATTTCATCAGCGCCTGCAACAAAATTGTTCGTAACGCCAGCAACTGATGTACCATCAGCATATTTAAATGACGTTGTACCAATTGAACTCATAGGTTCAGAAAACTTAACTTTTACCGTTGCAGCTGTAAGTCTTTCTACACCTAGAATTGTAGGAGCAGTTTTATCTGCAGCAATTGATATCATTTGTTCGTATTTATCAACGTTTTGTCCGGTAACCGTTTTAACGTTATCGACTTTAATATCATAGCGTTTTGAAAGCTCTGTAGTAGCAGTTATTGTTAGTGATTTCCCATCTGCACTTAGATTAGCTTTCGAGAATCCAACTATTTTATTTGCAGGTACTCCGTCTAATGAAGTTAAAGAGATAATGTTCGCTTTTAGTGTTCCATTGGCATTAAGTACTGATTCACTATCTACAGCAGTGCTAAATTTAACTTCGATTTGTGTTGCATTCAAAGCATTCACTTCAGTAACAAAACGATCGTTTGCAGTCATTTCAAAAGCAATTACAATTGTTTTTTCTACTTTCGCATCACCTTTTGTTAATGCAACCGTATATTCTCCAGCTATTGCACCTGCAGCAACTTTAGCGACAACTTCTTTGTCAGTGATTAAATTGTTTACATAAGCTTGAACTGCAACAAGCTTGTCATTTGCAGTTGCATAGTTTCCAAGTGCTACCGGTACTGAACCATTAACTACTAATTTTGCTGAAGCATTAACAGCAACGCCATCTGCGCTCTCTGTAGCTTCACTTCTATTAATGAAGGCAGCCATTTGTCCACGCGTTACTAGTCTGTTAGGAGAAAATGTTGTAGCTGTAGTTCCTGTTGTAATTTCATTTGCGTAAAGTGTCGTAATGAAATCTTCATGCCATTCTCCAGCTTTAACATCCGTGAATGGAAGATTTCCTTTTTCTGCTGCTTCAAATTCAAAGCCAAGAACAATGATTTTCGCCATTTGGGCTCTTGTTAAGTTGTTTTTAGGACCGAATGTACCGTTTTCATATCCTGAAATAATTTTCGCTTCTACTAAAGCAGCAATATGTGCATAGTAAGGGTTGCTTTTTGGTACATCTGTAAAGCCAGGGTCTTTAACATTCTCTAAATCTAGGCCTAGAGCAAGAGCCATAACTTTAGCAGCATGTTCTCTACTCATATTGTTATAAGGTTTGAAAGTACCGTCTGGATATCCATTAATGACGCCTCTTTCAGCTAGGTCCGTTACACCAGCATAAAAATAATCTGCAGGAACATTATTCACATCTTTAAACGTTGGTGTTTCAGCGTTCGTGAATGTTGGTGCAGCTACAACGATTGCACCTGTCGCTACTGTTGCTGCCATCGCAGCTTTCAGTATTTTATGAGAGTTTGATTTTTTCATTTCCAATTACCTCCGTAAATTTTAATAGGTTGCTATGCAACACTTTCTCTTTCAACATAATGTTAACATAGCAAAATTACTCTACCACGTACCAATTTATGGTTACACCTGTTTAATAGACTGGTAGAGGTATTATTAAAAATCCGTTGACTGACTACAGTTACAAGGAACTTTATTAATCCATCACTATACACCCAGTGGAAGGTATTTCCCATTCCTTTGATCGGAAACTTTACTTTATACCTAACAAAATCGTTCATTTAGCCGATATAAACTATGGAAACTAATAAAGGGAATGACTTTTTACTAGTCTACTATTTCACATCGGAGGTATCGCACTTGGTTAGAAACTACACTACTCTACTTATATTCCCGTTATTCATATTTTTAAGCCTTTTCGTACCAAATTCTGCTGAAGCCAATTCTAGTGTTACAGGCACATTTGTTAACGTTACTTATGAAGAAGTATACATCGACAAGACCGTAACTGAAAAAAGATTAAAGAACATTACAATCAAGAATGACCAAGGTCGAACAATCACTCTGAACATTGATAAGTTCGCGAAACTGTCGGTTGATACATTAACAACTTCTATAAGTGCTTTTAAACTAGGCATGGAAGTTGAAGCAGATGTCCATTTACGCCGCGTAAAAGAACTTCGAGGTAAAACCGGAGCTGTCTCTGGAAGCATAGAACATGCGGACAAAACTGTACTTGGATCCATTAGCCGAATTGACAAAAGCGGTTTATCCATTTCAGTTCGGCTTGATACGGGTCAAACAAAAACGTACTATTTAAATGAGAAAACTGAGATTTTAAGAGGAGCTACGTTGTCTGATTTAAGTCTTTTATATGAAGGAGACCGTGTAAAGGTCCTTTTCTCCAAATACAATACGAATCTAATTGATTCAATTGAGGTTATTGTTCAAGGTATTAAAGTGGAGTCTCTTTACAAAGGGACGATTCAACGCATTGATTCTTCCAACAATAAACTCATTATCCGGGATGAAATGATTTTCAGAAACTGGGAATGGTATCCAAATAAGCTCGATACGAACAGCAGTTACAACTATTCACCTAAAATCCCTATTTATGTTGGCGATGAACTTATTAAGCCAGAACGATTACGCTATTATGCAAACAATGATGTGTATTTTACAACTACACTGAAATTCGGTGAAGAGATCATTGAAAAAATGGTTATTAAAAAGAAGTATGAACGAACTTATTACGAACAAATGAATTCAGTAAATACAGCTACCAAAAGAATTGTTCTACAAAATGCCGGTTCAATTCATTATCACGATGGAACGATATTAATTCGCAACGGCCGATTGGTTGACTCAAGCAGTTTACTGTCGAGCGGTAGAGCATTTGTTGTAACCGATGGATCAAATTCAAACAACTACGCAAATGTTGTACACATTACAAATGACGGATTCCAAAGTCCAAATTTAGCGAAGCACACACTATATTACGGGAAAATAAATTCGACGAGTTCCTATAATGTTACGTTATCGGAAGCACTGAAGATAACGAACAATCGCTGGGAACGTGTTTCATCTCCAACATTTACGTTTAGTAATGATACAGCGGCTGTCAAAGATCGAAATTTGCTAACAAACAAGGTTGTCGCAAAAGATGAAATGATCGATCACAAAGGTGATTACGGCTACTTCTATATTGAAAACAACACAGTCGTTGCAGTTCATTTCTTAGAAAGATATACACCGATTGCTTCAATTGTCTCAGTAGGACGATTTGATGGAATAAACAGCAAAGATCCTTACAATATTCGAATTCGAAATGTAAGTCAGTGGCAATCACCTTGGACTGAATCTCCATTTATTTCAAGTATGAATATTAAGCAAGCTACTATTATTAAAGACGGTAAAGTGATTCCTGCCAATCAATTGAAACAAGGCGATCGAATTTACCTTATCCACGAGAGTTCAGTTAAAGGCCGTATACTACTCGTCAATTAACAAAAACGGGAGTCTAACCACTCCCGTTTTATAATAAAATAGTAAAGAAGAGGATGAAGTGAATTTATCATGAAAAAGAAAAGTATATTCTTATGTGCATTATTACTCTCTATTTTCATCATTAGCCCAAGTGTAGATGCGAAAGCACCGGATTATAATGGTGGTATCCTAAATGAATATACGTACGAAGAAGTTTTCTTTCTAACTGGAACCCCTATTCGTTTTTCTGGAAAAGCAACGATTTCCGAAAAAGAAAGCAAAGGTAAAGAAACGTCTACATATAAGTTTGCACTAACGAGTCCAGAGGGGTATAAGTTAACCCGAAGTGTTGTGTATGAAGGTATCATTGACAACCGTTTGGATAAGGGGCAAACAACTTCGCAAACTTCCATTAAAAGCTTTTCCGAAAAAATAACAATTGGAAAAGAAACATATACACTGGATGATTTCCATTTTTCGCAAGGTGCAGTGGCAGATAATCGTCCAGCGTCTGATTATTATTCGGGCAATATCATCGCACGTAAGATTTATAAATATAAGAAACTCGATAAAACAGAGGAACTTATTACAGTACACGTAAATGGGCGAAATATGGGCTATGAAAACTTCTGGGGAGCTACTGAAACACAGCTCATTGACTATGAAATCATTTCAAATAGAGGACAAGCATTTGTTACGAGTAAAGTGTCCGATAGTAAATCCCGTGTGTTGCAATATGAGCCACATGATCCATCCTTATCAAGCTTTACAGGCGGACATGCCGTTGTTAGTAAATCAAATATGATTGGTGAATATACGTATGATATTCCGTACGCTTCTGGAAAAGGTACGATTCCTTTATCCGCAAAAATGGTTTCAAAAATTGAACGTTTAATTGTTCCGAAGTTTCGGGATTTGTCTGGAAACTGGGCAAAAGATCATATTGAAAAACTATATTCTTTAGGGGTTTTTGATGAATCCACACAGTTCTTCTCACCAAATACACCGATGAAACGCTATCAATATACAATTGGCGTATTAAAAGCAGTGGATATTCGTGTGTTGGAAGAAGCTAAGAGTAAAAAGAAAGCTCCTAAGATAGCTATATTTAAGGACTTGGATCCAAAAGAACCCGATTATTTGTACATTGAGAGTGCTGTGGAAAAAGGAATTATTACTGGAGTTACACCAGACCAGTTTAATCCTGATGGTCCTATTACTCGTGCACAAGCCGTTGCGATTCTCGTTCGTTCACTAGGAATGGAAGGTCGTGCACCGAATCCTGGTTATCAAACAAATTACGTTGATAATAATAAAATTCCCGCATACGCAAAAGACAGCGTCTATGTAGCTACCGAATTGGGACTCGTTTCAGGTGACCAGCTAAATCAGTTCAGACCAAACGAGCCACTTACAAGAGCACAGTCATCTGCAATGCTTGTACGGTTTCTAGATTTTCTAGAAAATGATTTAAAACTAAACTATCGTGACGACATACTCTTTTTTGAGTAAGAAAGGGTGAAAATATGAACCTACTAAGTACATTCAAGGGTACTTCCCTTGTGATTTCAATGATTTTCATCCTAACGGTCTTACCTATTTTCACGAATGCAGCAAGTCCATTTAAAGATGTAAAATCAAATCACTATGCATCTTCTTCAATCGAATGGGCATACGATAAAGGGCTAATTAAAGGCTATCCTGATGGTACATTCCAACCAGACAAAAAATTAACAGAAGCCCAATTTGCGGCGATGCTCATCCGCTACGATTGTTCTTCACCTGATTCGTTTACATCAGCGAAAGGAAAACACTATGCATCTGGAAATTATAAGTACTTACAAAGCAACAATATCCCACTAAATGGTTTGAATTCAGATAAATCTCGTGACCTTCCAATTACGAAAGGACAAGTTGCACGAATTATCGCCGCCTTCAATGGTGTCGATTTAAGTGAATCCCAAGCCATTCTTTATATGTACATAAATGATTTGGCAAGCGGTGCAACAGGTAAAAACGATTACACAGATTACGGCGCTCAAAACACTTTGAGTCGCGCGGATGCGACAATCTTTTTCGACAGACTCTCGAAGACTGGAAATTGTAATTTACGAGGCTTGAATAGACCAGCGACAGGGAAAGATAATTCTAAATATGAGCTACCGCCGAATTTCTACGGGGATGGTGTCGTTTTCTTCCCACCAACCGACTCAAAGCCGAAACCACCTGTTTTATCTCCGCCTATTATGCAAACTATCGCAGTAGATATTGAAAAACCGACTTTGATTGCAAACGGTGTGGATTCAACATTTGTAACGGTATCCCTAAGAAGTTGCTCGGGAGAACCGATTTCTTATGATGAATCATTGTCATTTAGAGTCACTTCTGAATTGGGTGCGAAGTTGGATGATGGCAAGTTTGGTCAACCCGCATTTAGTACAGGAACCATTATTAGTAACGCTGAAGCAACTGTGAAAAACGCAGAAACTAAAGCCACTAATGCCTGGGCAGCAGTAGATAATGCTCAATCTCGATTGTATTCAGCCCAAAACGAATGGAATATCACTTTTGGTAATTTAGAAAAATATTTAGAACCATTCTATTTGATTATCAGTGAAGCTACAAAAAATGCGAAAAATGCGAACACAGAATTAATGACTGCACGTGCTCACTTAGCTGCCGTTCAATTTAATGTAGCTACGAGTACAATCGTAAATACAGATGGACCCGACTTAACTGTGGAAATTACGGCACCGGCAGTGGGATTGGCCAAAACAGAGACACTGTCATTCAAAGCTGTTCAAAACAATAACGTGGATTGCTTTATTCAACCAGTCACTGTTCAGTTGAAGTACGTTCCACAAGCTGAACTGCGTATTGAAAAAGAAGAGAAAATGATACCGAACGCGCAAGGAATATCAATACCTGTCACAGAAGTTACAGCCACAATTATTCGCCCAGGCGGAGACCTTATTAAAAGCTTTAATGGTCGTGTACAATTTTCTTCTACTGAAGGAGCCAACCTTTCTAATCAATACGCTGACTTCTCAAATGGAGTTGCACGGACAACGGTTACTAACATTCAATCGTCACAGTCGATAATTGATGTGATTTCTGCAGAAATAGATCTAGTAGATGTACGATTTAAAGATGAAATCAATTCCGTATTGAATACCAAACACCGGATCGAACTTTTATACGATGCGCCACTTCAAGTCGAAGCAAGCTGTCCAATCGGTGATCTTGAAATCGCTTTTGTTCTAGATTCATCTGGAAGCATGAGGGTCAATGATCGACAGAAACTTCGTGTTTCTAAGTCCGAAGAACTTATTGAAGCTATAAAAGCTCCCAATAACATATCGGCCCGATTTAGTTCCAATGGTGTTTTACTTAGCCCTTCAAAATCCGTGTCTGATGTGCATAGGACGTTTGCACAAGTAGGTCAATCTGGCGGAACCAACATTGGTAAAGGGCTACAAATTGCATTTAAAGAATTCATTACTCCGGCATCGGGACAAAAGATTGCAATTCTTCTAACCGACGGAAAATCCAGTACAAAACAAATTAATGATGCCCTTAAAATGGCAAAGGATAAAAAGATACGCATCTACACAATCGGTTTAGGCAAACCAACTCAGTTGCAAGAACCTCTTTTGCAACAGTTGGCTCGCGACACTGGCGGCCAATATTACCATGTTGAAAGAGACATCGATATCGGCATCGCGTATCAATCGATTCTTTCAGAAATCACTTGTGGCACCCCGCCACCAACTTGTGCGATACCTAGCCAAGCATTTTCTTCATCCGTCATCGAATATACGAGCTCAGACTTATTCATGTTTACGGATATTCGTGAAGGATGCGGTGAAATCGCGAGAGTCGTAGTCCGATTCAATTCGTTTAACGGTGACGTAGATTACGAATTAATCAGTAGAGGCCAAAATCATTTCGCTCTAAGAAAAGGCCTTCACGAAATATCCAACTTCACCTTGTATCGTGATGCTGAATTTCTCGCATTTAACCGTGATGGAAAATTAGTTGGTAATAAAATCGTTCATATGACTCGCAAGTAATTTGTGAATTTCAAAACCCGAAACGACTCCAGTCGTTTCGGGTTTTTTTGTGTGTTGACTCTAGTGTAGACTTTCTCGATTTCCTTGCACCGAATACAGATTTGCTTGCACCGTCATTTGGTTTGCTTGCACTCCACGTGATTTGTTGCACACGTTCCAACAAAATCTTTGAAGGCTACGCCTAATTGATCAAATGCATTTAGGTAATCATCTTTTTCCATCTGTCGTTGCACACCTACATGATTTCGTTGCACACTCCGCCGGATTGGTTGCACATCTAGACTCATTCGTTGCACACCTCCACCGATGTTGCGCATCTACATGCTTTCGTTGCACATCACGGAACTTTCGTTGCAAACCTTGTCCTACGTTGCACACCTTCATGCTTTCGTTGCACACCGCAACCGTTCCGTTGCACATCACTTTACTTCTGCAAAAACGATGGTGCCTTTTGAGATTACGTGCGTGATTGGACGCCTTCTTGCGATTGCGTGGGCAGAGCATTCGGCATCCAATAGAATCATATTCGCAGGGTCCCCTACTTTTGGCCACACTTGATTCCCAAAATCATCTAACGGTAGAACTCCCCCAGAAGCATATTTCCAACACCGATTCAACGAGAATTCATTACTAAATTGAAAGCGTTCGGCCAAAACACTTAATTTCTGTACTGTATTTCCAGTCCCAAATGGCGACCAATGATCCGTCAAACTATCATGACCAATCGACACTGGAATTCCCTTTTCATATAAATATGGTATTGGAATGATAGGTCTTCCAATCGGAACGGAAGACGTTATATCGATTCTGGCAGCAGCTAATGTCGCAGTAATCTCCTCTAATGCCCTGCCGTCCACGTCACCAAGTGCAAATGCGTGACTAATTGTTACTTGTCCTACTTTCCCAGCTTGCTCTGTTAATTCGGCCAGCTTACTGAATTCAAATGCACCTAATGTACCAGAATCGTGGATATGTAAATCAATTCCTTTACCTGACTCCACGGCAATGTCCATCGTCATTTCGAGTGATCGATTAATATCCCCGTCCAGTGTTGCTGGGTCAACCCCTCCAACTAAATCTGCACCCAAACGCATAGCTTCTCTCATCAGTGGTGCAACGTCTGAACGTAATAGTCCATGTTGTGGAAATGCTACAATTTCATACGTTATTTGATTTTCAAACTTGAGAAAAGCTTGTTGGGTAATCTCGATATGTTTTGTCCCAATTTGTGGATCGACATTGCAATGTGAACGAATATGCGTATGCCCCTGAGAAATAAGCCACTTAATCATATTCTCTGCACGATCTTGTGCGATAGGTAATTGTTCTGGCAACAAAATCTGTTCTTCTTCAATTCTAGAAACAATTCCCTTTGGAGTTGGCTTACACGCTTTCCAAGGCCCACCAAAATACGTTTTGTCTACATGGATATGCATTTCACGAAATGCAGGCATTAGTAATTTGCCATCAGCATTTACTACTTCATCGCCATCCTCTTGCACTAAATCCTTACCAAACTCCAACACTTTTCCATCCACTATCACCACATCAAACAAATCTGTTTCCGTGCGAAGGACAGCTTCGTCTTCGTATATGAAACCCGTTTCCATTCGAACATTTTCCATAAATAACCGTGTCATCTACTTCTCCTCCTGTCGATTTTTCCGAGAAAATCTATGTTCCTTCTAATATTAACAATGAACTGAGCATCTTATTCTGTTGTACTGAGTTCATTGAATTTTGGTTGGCCTTCACTTATTAATTTGTTAACTTAAGTAAACACATGCCCCTGTGTAGGCCGTTGATATTTGCAATCTAACTTGGGATGAGAGAAGCGAGGTAAACTAGATTTTTTTTATGAAAAGACATAAAAAGGTCTCACCACAACAGTAAATTGTAGTGAGACCTTTTGCAAATCAAAAGATATTTGCGTATAATTTGCGTTCCCACTCATCGATTCGATAAAAATGCTTGTTCCATTCTTCCGTTTTAACTTTAATGAATTCTTGCCAAATTGGTCTACCTAAACTATCTGCTAGAATCGTATCGTTTGACAAGCATTCGAGTGCTTCTTTTAAGTCACGCGGGATCCATTCGATACCTAAAGCTTCAAGTTCTTTACTATTCAATGTTCCTGCATCCACATCTAATGGCTCGCCGGGATCCATGCGACGCCTGACGCCGTGCAAACCAGCAGCAATTAGCGCTGCAGATAATAAGTACGGGTTACAAGTTCCATCCGCACCGCGGTATTCGAATCTTCTTTCTCTTCGAGGTTCAAGAACTCGTACAAGAACAGACCGGTTCGCCGTTCCATAACATACATGTGCAGGTGCCCAAGATCCAGGTACCATTCGTTTATATGAGTTCATCGTAGGAGCCCCAATAGCAGAAAGAGCCTTCGCATGATGCAAGATTCCACCCATAAAATGATATGCTTTTTCGGATAGTTCAAGTCCTCGTTGGTCATTAGGATCTTTGAATAAGTTTGTTTTTTCATCGAAAAGACTCATGTGTATATGGAGTCCACTGCCCGCCAAATCACTGAATGGTTTCGGTGCAAGTGTACCGATCATTCCTTTATCTCTCGCCAAGTGTTTGAATAACTGTTTAAATACGACTTGATCGTCCGTTGCTTTTAAACACTCATCGTATTTCAAGTTAATTTCTACTTGACCCGGTCCGAATTCGCTAGACATTTGTTCCGTTTCAATTCCCATTTTACCCATTGTTTCAATAAAGTCCTGTACAAAATCTTCTTGAATGTCTAAGCCATCCGTAGAGAAACAGGCACTATTATCCGCCGGAACAAGATTTCCATTCTCTTCTTTCAATAAATACGCTTCCTGTTCATACACCATAAACAGTTTTCCACCTAATAGTTCTTCCGATTCTTTTAGTAATTTCTTCAAAATCCCGCGTGGGCAACCTTCCCACGGATTGCCGTTCTCGTCGAATAAATCACAAAACATGCGTGCTGTGTTTCTACGGTGAGGCAATACAGTAAATGTAGCCGGGTCAGGCATCGCAAAAAAGTCACCGTCATTTGAACCATAAAGTGGATTCGGCACATATGTATCAAACATCGTGAAATCCATAATTGCCGTACTAAAATTCACTCCACTTTTCATGGCCGATTCGATATGTTCTTTTCGGATTGTTCTCGCACGTGTAATGCCACTGTAATCCAAAAACTCAATCCGAATATAATCGATACCCTCTTCAACAATCTTTTTCAAAACGTCCTTTATCGCTACTTCATTTAACATTAAATATCCCCCGCATTCTTTAAAAACGTTATCGCATAGTTTACATACAAATTAACCCCTGTTGCCAATACTGAGTCATCAAAATGAAATTCCGGATGATGTAAATCGTATGCGATTTCTTTCTCTTTTTTTATTCCCAATCTAAAGTATAAACTTGGGACTCTTTCTGAAAAATAACCGAAATCATCTGCTCCCATGGAAGGTTCCAACAGTTGAACGACATTATTTTCCCCAAGAAGTTGCCGAGCCGTCTCTTCAAAACTACTCGTAATTTCAGGATCATTATTGATTGGTGGAGCTCCTAAAACAAATTTCACGGCTACCGTTGCTCCCCACTGCACTTCTGCAGCTTGGCAAACTTTCATGATTTCTTCTTGCAGCCGTGCCCGAACTTCTGGAACCAATGCCCGCATCGTTCCTTCTAGTGTGACCTTATCCGCTACGATGTTACTCGCTTCCCCACCATTAATTTTCCCAATATGGATGACGACAGGATGTACGGGATTAAAACTTTTCGCTACAATCGTTTGTAAGTTTTGGATGACTTGTGCTGAAATCGCAATCGCATCTATCGCTTGGTGTGGACGTGCACTGTGACCGCCCTTTCCTTTAATGACAATTTCAAAATCATCACAAGAAGCTGTAATACTCCCTGATTTTATTCCAATTGAACCCTGAGATACATAGGGCCATAAATGAAGCCCAATCACTGCATCTAAACTTGGATTTTCCAATATTCCTTGTTCAATTAGAGCGAGTGCCGCCCCGTCTGCCTCTTCACCCGGTTGAAAAATGCAACGAACGGTTCCTTGCAACAACACTTTCATTCTGTGTAATTCATGGACAGCACCTAACAAAATTGCTGTATGACCGTCATGACCACAAGCGTGCATCACATTGGCATGTTTAGATTTATAGTCAACATTGGTTTCTTCTTGTATCGGCAATGCGTCGATATCGGCTCTAAGCCCAATTGCCGGGCCATCTACTGACCCGACTATGTCTACATAAACGCCAGTTTCACCAATTGTTTCAAAAGGGATTCCCCATTTTTCCAATACAGATTGTATGAATTTTGACGTTTCAAACTCCTTAAAAGACAACTCTGGATACTGATGTAAGTGTCTTCGAATATCAATAATTTCTTCACTTAGTTTAGAAGAAACATGGTGCAATGAATCACTCATTACTTACACCCCATTTTTTTAATTATTTTTCTTTTTTCGATTAAAGAAATGGAACAATATAAACAAAATTGTCAGCCAAATTCCTCCACGAACCAGTGTCATTATTGAATGGAGAAATGATCCATAGATAATGATGAGCATTCCTATAAACCCTAAAATCGGAAATAATGGAAATAGTGGTTGTTGCCATGGTAATTTACTAATCTCTTCTTTATGATTCAATCGATATAAAACACCAGCGAGTAATGTAATACCCCATGAAAACAGCCATGCAATAACAAGTTGGTTTGACAATTCAACGTATAGTAAATCTGGATTCACTTGACCGATTAAAATAAGTACAATCGTTGCGGCCCAAATTACAATAATTGCATTGACCGGTGTTCTCGTTTTCCCATTGACAACACCTAAAAACTTCGGCAACATGCCTTCTCTTGCTTGGTGATAAAAAATGCGTGATGTTGCATATAAAGTCCCCATCAATATACATGTTGCTGCCGCAATCCATGCAGCGAAATTCATAATAAATGCACCGGCAACGCCAAATACTTTTCCAGCCGCTACAGTAAATGGAGAACTATCAATAGTTACTTCATTCCAAGGGATAATCCCTTGCAATACAAAATGAGCAGTCGAATATAAGACTATAAATGTAATACTCGACCAAATCAGTCCTCTTGGCAAGTCTCGTTGAGGATTTATACATTCAGCACCAGCCGTTGCCAGCGTAACTACACCCAAATAAGCGTATGTTCCAAGTGGAATTGCACTGAAAAATCCTTCTAAGCCATAAGGCATCATTGGAGTGAAATTCGCTAAATCGACGTCTTTTAACCCGATAATTGCGAAGAGAGCCATGACAATAGTCAACGTTATTACTAAATAGAGCTGTACTCTGGCAGCAACTACTGCACCTAGTATATTAATAAGTGCAAAAATCGTAATAAATGTGATTGAGAATAACAATGGCCACCAATTTCCTGTCAAATTCGGGAAAAACCACATCGTAATTTTTCCGAGTGCAAGTCCCACACTACCTCCTGCAATAATCCAACCAATGGCGAACGTAATTCCTGCAAGGAAACCCCAAGATTTCCCCATAAATCGCTCAACCCACATCGACATAGCTCCTGCATTTGGCATTGCGACCGCCATTTCAGTTAATGCAATAATAAGGAACAACTGTGAAAACCCAGCGATCATGTATGAAAAGATGGAACTCGGTCCTGCAACTGCAATTCCTTGACCCATGAGTAGGAAAATTCCATCCCCTATTACAGCACCTACACCTAATGCCCAAATATGCCAAAACGTTAATGTCCGCTTTGGTTGTAAATCAAGAGTGAAACCTGAATTCCCCATAAAAAATCCCCTTTTCTCTTTATATTTTTACGCCATACGTTTTTCCAAAATTTCGATACAAGATCATTTCACCGATATACTTGGCTTTCTCATAGCTCATATAATCTTTTTCAATCCATGTATTTAATACCCGTTCAAAACTTTCCTTAAAGAGCTTTGCACCCATCCAATTCATTTCAGGTACTGTAAAAGCATCTGATCCATACATCACTTTATCGAACGGAGCAAGTTCCAATACTTGTGAAATAATTCGCTCCACACCATGTCCAGTGAATGGATTTTGCAATGAAATATCGAGATAGACATTCGGTAAAATGCTTACGATGAATGCCGCCTCTTCGACCCAAGGATAACCACCATGTACCAAATGAACTTTTGTATCTTTATATTTTTCTTGACGAAGGGTGTCTAATAAGAAACTCGGGCTTGCCTTCGGCAGAACTACTTCACCATCACCGATACCCGTGTGAATATGCATGAATTTATTTGCAGTTGTACATTCTTCCATTGCAATATGGAAACAGTAATCTCTGAAGGCTTTAGCAACCGCACGACCATTTTTTGAAAAGTCCTCGTATTCTCTTTCAGCATCTTCTTTATTCATTTCAAAAACTTCTAAACCACTTCGGTAGGCAATAATTGTTTTAAGACCCACTACTTCTTTTTTCTTTAAGGCTTCGGTCAATTGACTGCGGTATTGTTCTATGAATTCCTCAAAATGTAAACCCTTACTTCCTAGAGATGTTAACACTTGTTCAATTCGAACAATTTCCCAAACACGTGAACCGCTCATCACTTCATATTCTTTTCGGTCAAGTGGCGGTTGTGGATAACCAAAATCCATTATTAACCCTTCCAAATTCACATCTTGAAACAGTTCTTTTGTATACTTCGAAAAGTCTTTTGCTTTTTCATTTCTTGCTTCAACAATTGAAACTAAATCTTCCTCGCATGACAAATACTTCGACATATTTCGAAGCAAAATCTGCACCCACATATTTGAACCTGGATACGGCTGATTTTCTTCAAGATCACCCACATCTGTAAACATATCCGGAATGACGGAAAGTGATAACTTCCTCAAAAAACTTGCTGGGGTTTCCTCTTCCTCTCCTGCTACATACGGATGTGCATGCACATCGACTACTTTCACATCGCTTAAACTCAGTTTTTTCATCACGATCTTCTCCTCACTTAGTTTTCATTTATGCTATTGGGACTGAACAAGATGCAGAAAAATAACTTTCGCAAGAAATTCTCCTAACCTCACTACTGAACAAGAAATACTACAATAACTATTTCAAACTATTCGAACATTCTCATATCCGAATGTGATAAACTAAATCATAAAGCTGAATTATTAATAATACAACAGAACGAAAAATATTTTTCAAAGGTGGCCGAAAATGAAACACTCTGTATTAAAAGTAAACTTAGAGGATATCGTTTCCAATTCATTTGAAGGAGTCATTATCACCGACCATGAAGGTAAAATTTTATTGGTAAACAAAGTTAGTCTTCGTTTTTTTCCAATGCTAACATTCCGTGATTTAATGGGACGTTCCGTTAGAGAGTTTCTATTTTCGAAAGAGCTTAATCAGTTTTTTACAAACAAACAAGAAATGCGGAACATCCCGCTGACAATTGGTATGAATCAGTTACTAGCGGATTTCCGCTTTATCGATTCAAAACACAGTTATATCGCACTGAAAAACGTAACGCATTTAAAGCAACTGGAAAATGAATTAAGTGAAGTCAATGAAAAACTGAGGTTGTTCGATAAGATTTTAGATAATGTCAGTGATGGGGTTTGCTTGATCGACAATGAGAAAAATGTCGTTTTTTATAATCAAAAAATGGGTGAATTGGATTCCGAGGAACCAAATAATATACGTGGTGGTAAATATACTCTTTTTTCAAGGGATTGTGATTCTAGACCGGATACGTTATTAAATTCATTGAAAACGGAAAAAGAAATCATCCAAAACGAGGCGTTCATTGCCAATAGCGGAAAAAAGTACAATGTAGTGCGCTATTGTAAACCTCTTTTCCTAGGGAACAAAAAAATTGGAGCATTATCAATCGTCAAAGATTATTCCAATACAAAGTCAACATTAGATAATATTTTGAACCAATACAATCCACCCGGGGACTCTTCAACACCACTTCTTCAAAAAGAAAAACAGTTGAATGAAATTATTTTTTCAACAAACTCTATGAGAAAGATAGTAGATGAGGCTCATAAAATTGCAAAAACCTTTACAAACGTCTTAGTTTACGGAGAGTCCGGTGTCGGTAAAAATTTATTAGTAGAAACGATATTAACCAATTCTGGTCCATATAATTCTCCGTTTTATTCACTGAATTGCGGGGCAATTCCTGACCATTTACTCGAAGAGGCATTATTCGGAAGTGTTGATTCTACTAAAAATGCAGGGTTCTTAGAGCTAGCAAACGGTGGAACAATCTATTTAGATGAAATAAATTCTATTGGAATCCCTTTGCAAAGAAAAATTGCGAGAGTTATTAAAAACATGAAACTCGTGAGGGCTGGAACTGTATCTGAAATTCCACTCAAAATCCGATTTCTTGCTTCGATGAACGTAACTCCGGTAGTCGCTTTTGAAGAAGGTACTGTTGACGAAGACTTGCTCTATTCAATAGGTGCAGTATGTTTAAGAATGCCAGCCCTTAGAGAAAGAAAAGAGGACATCCCCGCTCTTGCCAATTATTTGTTGGATAAAAATCATTTGTTTTCTATGCAGGGTCCAGAATTTATTGGAGAGGATGCAATGGATATTTTGCAATCCTACAACTTCCCTGGAAACATTAGACAATTAGCACATATTATCGAGGGTACTTTATCACTAACAGACGGAGAAAAAGTAGTATTACCCGAACACTTACCAGGCTATATTCAAAACGTTCACAACATCCAGACGGGCTCACCCAACGAATTTTCCGACTCCTTTCAAACAAACGTATCTTCCTACTCACTAACTGACCAAGTGGAAGCATTTGAAAAAGGCATCATCAGCCGAGAGTTAAAAAATACAAATTATCATATTACAAATGCCGCCAAAAATCTAGGTTTATCTAGACAAAGTTTAAATTATAAAATTAAAAAATACGAGTTAAGTATAGAACGTGGAGGAGATGAAGATTGATGAAGGAAAAAGAGTTATTACAAAAAGATCATCGATACATTTCAGATGCTTTAAAATTGAGGTTCAATCCAATTACAGTTCGCGAGGCAAAAGGTTGTGAAATTATAGATACGAACGGGAAAAAGTACCTAGATTTAACAGCGGGTTGGGCAGTAGCAAATGTTGGCTACGGGAGAGAATCGATTGCGGAGAAAATACATGAACAGTATTTAAAGCTTTCTTTCACGACACAATTGAGCGCTCCAAGCGAAACGATGATTCAACTTGCCGAAAAACTTATTGAAATCACACCTGGAGATTTTAAAAAGAAAGTCTGGTTTGGTCATTCAGGATCGGACGCAAATGATTTAATTAGCAAGTTTTTACCGGTTGCTTCAGGCCGTTCAAAAATGATTTCATTCATGGGCTCTTATCACGGTCAAACAATGGGCGCCTCTTCACTTTCCGGCCATTCAGCCCAGTCGAAATTCGAAGGCAGAGGCAATGTTGTAAAAATTCCTTATCCTAATTTTTATCGACCTTTTAGTGGAATCCAAGAAAATATTGGTGAACAAACGATACATTTTCTAAAGGAAGTATTCCAAACAATATGTCCTGCTGAAGATACGGCTGGTATTATTATTGAACCCATTCAAAGTGATGGCGGAATGATTTTACCACCTCCTGGATTCCTAAAATCATTACGTAAAATTTGCGACGAAAACGGTATTTATTTAATCGTAGACGAAGTGAAAGTAGGCATGGGTCGAACCGGCAAATGGTTCTCATTTGAACATACGGAAATCATTCCAGACGTCATTGTTTTAGGTAAAGCTTTAGGAGCCGGCTTACCTATTAGTGCCGTTATCGGTCGAAAAGAAATATTAGATAGCGTCGCGGCAGGACATTTACTGACAACAAGCGGTAATCCAATTTCAACCGTGGCAGCACTTGAAAGTATCCGAATTATTGAAGATGAAATGCTATTGGAAAATGCCTGTATTCAAGGTGAACTATTTAAAAAGGGTTTGACCAAATTAAAAGATAAATACTCTTGCATCGGGGATGTACGAGGAGAAGGGCTTGCGATAGGTGTTGAAATCGTTACGGACCGTATGTCAAAAACTCCCGATTCATTAAAAACATCCACACTTTGTTATCATGCATACGAGCTTGGATTATTGATTTACAATGTAGGTATTTACGGTAATGTACTGGAGATTACCCCACCACTTACCATCAGTTCCGTAGAAGTCGAAGATGCACTTCTTATATTAGACCAAGCTTTCAATAATGTTGAATTAGGAAATGTTGATTTAGAGAAAGTTAAAAAATACTCTGGCTGGGGTTAATAAAAAGCGTGGGAAACAAACAAATATAATGTTCGCTTCCCCCGTTTTTCATTTCGAAATATTAGTCTTAAATAAATCATAAAAATTAGTATAGGATATTAAACTACTAATCCATCTATTAAACATTGAGAATTTCCCGTAATATGGTAGGCATCACATAAAGCAAAAAGGGGGTAAGGACAGATGAAGAAACTTGCGGTATTTTTTACAGCATTACTTATTTTATTCACAACAATTGGCAGTACATCAGCAGCTCCTTTATTCCAAGATGTTGGTGATTCACATCGAACAAAAGCTGAGCTTGATTTTTTGGCTGAGCGTGGAATTATTACGGCAGATCCATCATCACTTTTCGGAATAAACGATGACATTACTCGTTTAGAAGCATCGGATATGATTTTAAAAGCACTTGGCGTTGGCACGGAAGAGTATCCTGAAGTGAATTTTGCGGATGTAATTCCTGGGGATATGGGCTACGATGTCATAGCTAAAATCTCAGAACTCGGCATTATGACCGGTAATGAAAAAAATGAATTCAAACCTTACGACCGCTTAACTCGTGCACAAATGGCAGCGATTCTCACTCGAGCGTTCGACTTGCTTGGCACAAGTCCCCACTCATTTTCAGATGTTCCAGATACTCATTGGGCTTCATTGGAAATAAAATCATTGTTTGTAAATGGAGTAACGACGGGTTACGAAGATAATACATTTAAGCCCGAATTATCTCTTTCAAAAGTACATTTCTCTGTTTTTCTAGCACGAATATTGAACCCGGATTTCAAAAATCCAGAGCCGACTGATCCAACGAAACCAGTAGAACCACCTGCCGCAAATGTTTGTGTAAAACCGAATACCACGAAAACATACGCAATCAGCGTGGCTGTTTCGAACCTTTGGTTTCAACCAAACAGAGCCCGTGTCGTCGATCGCCCGACCGTTGCCAATCCTGTAGATATGGAAAAATGGATAAAAAGCTTAAGTTTGACACAAAAAACATGGTTGGTTGGTAAAACCGATACACAAGCTTTGTACGGTGATGAAGTCACTATTTTAAAAACTGAAGGCAACTGGACTCGAATCGCAGTTAAAGATCAGTACAAAACGAACCAAAAATCCGGGTACGAAGGATGGGTTCCAAACATACAAGTAGCCGAAATTCAAAACAATGTAGCCGATTGTTCAATCGCAATAGTAAAAGCAAAAATCGCAACACTATATAATAAACCGGATTCAAACAGCAAGTTCATAGACATTAGTTATTCAACGATTCTTCCCATCATTCAAGAGGATGGGGATTGGATTCACGTTCAAACGCCATCACATGGCGTGAAATATATACGAAAAGTAGATGTGAAAACGTCTAAAAACCTAGCTTCCGTTCCTAAACCAACACAAAAAGACATTGTTGACAGTGCAAAAGCTTTCACGGGACTTCCGTACTTATGGGCGGGAACTTCTGGATTCGGGTTTGATTGTTCTGGTCTGTTCTACGCTGTTTATAAAAATCACGGCATCGTCATTCCAAGAGATTCATTCGTTCAGGCCATTCACGGAACTCCTGTTGCAAGAAGCAATATGCAACCCGGTGATTTGATGTACTTCGCGTATAGCGGAGGAACAGGGAAAGTATATCACGTCGCCATGTACATCGGAAATAGCCAAATGATTCACGCTCCGAATTCATCAAACAAAGTCATGACTGTTTCAATCAATTCGGATCCTTATAAAAATAACTTCTCAGGAGCACGAAGATACTTAAAATAATGCAAAAAACTCAGCCACATAAGGCTGAGTTTTTTGTATACTTAAATCCATATTATCGAAACACGATTGTTTTATTATCTTCAACAAGAATACGGTCTTCCAAATGCCATTTAACTGCTTTTGCTAACACCCGGCGTTCAATTTGACGGCCGATTTTCTTTAGTTTTACAATGCTGTCTCTATGATCGACTCGTTCGATATCTTGTTCAATAATTGGACCTTCATCCAGATCATTGGTTACGTAATGTGATGTCGCTCCAATAATTTTCACGCCACGTTCAAAAGCTCGTTCATACGGTCGTGCCCCAATAAATGCAGGTAGAAATGAATGATGTATGTTAATAATTTGGCGCGGAAAATGACGTACGAATTCCGGTGTCAATATTTGCATATAGCGTGCCAAAATAAGTAGGTCCACATCATATTCCTTCATTAAACGGATTTGTTCCTCTTCAACTTGTTGACGAATGTCTTTATTCGCCGGTATGTAATGAAATGGAATCCCTAAATCTTCTACAATACCTCGAGCGCCTTCGTGATTACTAATTACTACGACAATATCGGTTTCTAAATCACCATTTTGCCATTCCCACAGTAACTCCATTAGACAATAGGGCTCTTTAGACACAAAAATAGCGGTCCGCTTTCGCTCGTTGCTGTATGCAAACTGATAGTCCATCGAATGTTCTTGTGCAATCATTTGAAAATCCTTTTCCATTTGAACAGATTTCCCCGCAAGATCTTTACAATGAAACTCGATTCGAATGAAAAACGTTCCGCCTTGCGGATCTGTGGAATACTGGCTGGACTCAATAATATTTGAATCATGTTCGAATAAGAAATTGGATAACGTGGAAATAATACCTGGCTTATCCGAACATTTGATAAGCAAACGTCCAATGTTTTTATTTTGTTTTACAGTACTGTTGATCATGCTTCATACATCTCCTGTTGTCATCTTTCTACCGGCAACCCAGAGTATACAAGGCCATCATTTTCTGCCGGAGTAGTAATTAATCTTACACCACTCCGTTAAATTCTTATAGTATTTAGCGTTCTAACAAAGAACTTCTCGGTGATTATACTAGCTCACACATATTTGGTTTCTCCCATTTTCCTTAGCTTTATAAAGGTAATTATCGGCCGAATGAAACAATTCAATAAAGTTTATGGCATCACAATAAAGATTATTGGTTACACCTATACTCACTGTAATCGAAGTAATTTCTTTCTCGACATTCACGGTTAAATTACGTACAGCTTTTAAAAGCTTTTCAGCAACACGGACACCGTTTTCCAATGTTGTTCCCCTTAATATAATAACGAACTCATCCCCACCAAAACGACCAATTAAATCATCTGATCTGAGAATATTTGTACATACCTTACTTACGCTTTTAATTACTTCATCGCCGTAAACGTGACCGTACTCGTCATTGAAGGACTTTAAATTATCAATATCGAACGCAATGCATACAATCGATTCTGCCGTTTCAAGGGCATTGGATAACCACTGATTTGTTTTTCTTTGAATGTAATTCCGATTATATAAACCTGTCAAACCGTCCCTGTCCGCTTTTCCTTTTATAAAAGCAACACGATGTTTAATGTTCAATTTCAAAGCACTCATAACCAAATCACGATCCCTAATTTCATCCAAGAGGGCAATATATTCTTTTTGTACACGATATCCTGTTTCATAATCATGCATTAAATCACATATTACACATCTTTTTTGCTGAATTGTTTTCAACAAATGGACATCGTTATAGCTGTCTACAAGAACCTTCGCTTCCGTTAATGAATCGAATGCCTCTTTATACATTTTCTGTTCCTCATACCATATTGCTTGCAAAATATAGCATTGTGACTTCTCTCTAATAAATGAATTTAATAGGGGGTCATTGACCATAGACCGAACTAGCGCTTCAGACTCCTTTATATCTCCCAAGAGGATCTGGGATTTAGCGATATTCAATTTTACTCGAAACTTTAATATCGGACTCACGGGTTCATGGATTTCAGCAAATTGAAGACCTTTTTCAGCCATCTCCAATGCCTTACTATAGTTCTCTTCCTCAAGTAAAATATGGCTATAGTTGCTGTACGCATTGCTCGTAATATTATAATGACCTAATCTTTTACTAAATTCGATAGTCGTTTTCAAGGTTCTTTTTGCATCAGTATATTCTTTGTTGTATTCATAAAGTAAAAACAAAATATTGTATGTACCTAATTGATCGGCTTCGTCACCATGCTTGTCACTTATTTCTTTATGCGCATCAATGCTCCGAAAAGCTTCTTCAATAGCTCCAATGGAATAGTAAGATGCAGCATTGTTTATATGGGCAGTCAATATGGATTTATAGTCGTTTAATTTAATGCCTATTTTTAAAAGTTGATAGCCCGCATCAATTGTCTCTTGATATTTCCCTTCAGCACGCAGCATCGTAACCTTATGTTGAAGCAATACTAAATCCGACTTTTCCATTGTGCTATCAACTCCATATCCATTTAAAGGAATAAACTCCGAGCCCAACTGTACTATTTTCAATTTAGTATATCATATAATCAGAAGAAATACCCATACATAATAGACGTGAGAAAAGTATCATAAAGTGAACCTATACTTTTCCCTATAAAAAGATGTACAAAAATGCAATCCTTCCTAGAAACCCCTTACCAGAATTCATCGGAGTACAAATCACTAACTCAATGCATGAATTAGATTTCTTTTTCTGTATTTATTATAAAATGCCCGCCCAATTACAAGACAATGTCTAATAATTGGGCGGACATTAAACTGTATATCATTTAGTTTTTTTAGGAATAACTTTCATATCTACTTTTGCTGCTGATTCCTTTTTGGATAATTCTATATTCATATCTACTTTATCGTTTACGACTTTTTCTGCAACTTCAGATTTCCCTTTTTTGTGTAATCGATGAAAAAAGGTTGCTGTTTGTGCTCTTGTTAAATAATCCGTTTGTCCAAATTTATCACCAAGTGTTTTGCCTTGTGCATATTTCCCAACAGTAAGTTCTTCCTCAAACAAATATTCGACGGCCCCTTCTAACTGAAAGGTATTTCCATCAAGATACGATATCACTTGTGCAATAAGCCCGCGCATGACGGGATTGTTTCTATAGTAGTTGTCGTTGTAGCCGAGCATTGGGACTCTATATGTTGCCAAAGCTTCATATATACTGTTGGACCAGACGGCCTTATCGTGTTCTTTATATTTACTCGATTCTTTATCGATTTCGGCATAATATCTGGACAGCATTACAGCAAATTGTGCTTCTGTTAGGAATGCATTGGGTTTGAAACTTCCATCCGGATAACCGTTTACGACTCCAGATGCATAGGCCCAGTTGATTGCTTCAAATGCATGAAAGTCTTCTGCAACGTCCGTAAATCGTTTGCTTTTAATAGGTTCGCTTGATGCAACTGCTTCATTGAACGGAACGGAACTTGCGATGAATGTTATTAATAAAACTGTAAGAATTAATTTCAAAAGTTTTTTTCCATTATTAAAAATGTACATCCTAGATTCCTCCCTATCTTTATCAATTCTATTAAGTATAACCTAGAATGACAAGTTGGTGCAGATTGTTTATTTTATTGGGATAGAATTCCAGAATTACTATTGGATTGTGGTTCTTGTTGGCGCTTCTGGTGATCCATAATCTTCACGGGACTTTAACCTCATATGAATGCATCATATACCATTTCCTATTTCGTATAAAAGTAAAAAACCAGTCAAACCATTAGGTGATTTACTGTCACCAAAGGTTAACTGGAATCTTGTACTTCCTTATGAAAATATAATCAAGCCATCTATTTCCATATTTTATAATGAACGATGGAATGAATTGTGTGTCTGCTGACCTTATATTTTTTAGCAAGCTTTCGTATTGATTCATTTCTCACATTGCTATACTGGTCACGAATTGCTTTTACATCTGCAGCAGTTAAATGAGAGCGGCTCATACTTGTCTTTGGGACTTCCGGATGATTTTCTTTAAAATGCTCAAAGTCATTACCTAATTGTGTTTCTTTAATCTTGGCTCTTGTGTCATCCGTTCTCCGGATGCCCATTTTAGCCTCAGATAATTTTTCCCTATGTTCTTTGGAAAGTCTTTTCATATTATTATTAAGTTCTATTTCCCCACTTTTATTTTGTATAATTTTTCTCAAATGTACTATTCCTTTCCTATTCCTAGGAATATTAATGTTTTTTGTTCGAAGGTGTATTAAAATGACTTGCACCAACCCATTAAGAAGTACGTTGTACCTACCTAGTCATTATAATCCAATTATACCATAGGTTTTGCAATTATCCCTATATGTATTGTTCCCCGATGAAGAAACCTGTTGATATACTAACCAAGGATTTCTTCTGTTTCTAGTTTAGAAGTTCCGTATATTTTTTTACAAAGATAATAGGCCAGGAGAATTCCTATTAAATCGATTGCAACGTCGACCAATCTTCCCGTACGGTTAAAATACAGTTGTGCAATTTCTGTAGAAAATGCGAAGATAATGCTCACTAGTAAAGCCGTTTTTGTATTGTTAAATCCACGGAGGAGAAAAATATAAAGTAGGCCGAACACGGAGAGATGTCCTACTTTTTGTATCAAATAAAAGCTGCTCGTTAAATATATTCCTTCAACAAGAAATAGGTCTGAAAAGGTTGGAGAAGGATTTATGTTAAAGCTTACGACTTGGTCATATAAAAAAGCGTGGGGATCCGCATTACAAATTGCTACAAGAATGATTAACATATAAAGAAGTGTAAATAGACGGGTTAAAAACAAGGCATGACGACCTTTCGATTGAATCCATTTTGGCATACTACATATATATCAATATACGCATATTCCATAGCAATTAGTCTTTTTATTTTATTCAATTGAATAGCCATGGGTGGATTGTCCTAATGCTAAAAAGTGGAGCCAGAAAAAGAAGCCAACCAATAATTACTTGGGTTGGCTTCTATTTCACTATTTCTTATTCCATGCTATTTGTGAATGAACGAAATGCATTGATTCGCTATGAATTCTTTATCGTTATCGAGCGTAGCAACCTGGTAACATTCTTCTAATTTTTCAAGTTCTTTAAGCTGTTGAACAGATATCTATTTGAATTATGTTATAATTACATCTCTAGTGCAAAGTTTTTCAATTTTTATAAAGGAGCATAAGTCATGAAAGAGCAAGACTGCATACTTTTAATTACAATAGATGAAGAACAGAATATAACTAAAGCAGCACAGCGTCTATTTATTTCCCAGCCAACCGTAACCTACCGAGTCCAACAAATTGAACAAGAATATAACATAAAAATTATTAATCGTGTAGGGAATAGGTTTTCTTTTACACCAGAAGGACAATACCTCCTAGATTATTCAAAAAAGCATTTAATTGAATTAAGTAAAATGAAAGATCATCTCAAAGTTTTAAAAAAAGATTCGAAAGGCACGATTCGAATTGGTGTTTCCAGCAACTTTGCATTATATAAACTGCCACCTTTATTAAAACAATTTTTAGAAATTCACAATAAAGTTCAAATAAAAATAAATACCGGCTGGAGTTCGGAAGTTTTTCAATTGCTTGAAAACAATGAAATCCAAATCGGTATTATAACTGGAAATTATAATTGGATTGGCGAAAAAAAGTTGTTAAACGAAGACCCCGTAACAGTTATATCCAAAAATCCAATTGAAATAAGTGACTTGCCTTATTTACCAATGATCTCCTACCAACCAAATAATTTAATAAGGAAAACTCAAAAACCAACTAACCCTTTATCTGAACTTGTTAATAACTGGTGGTATCATAATTTCAAAACTCCGCCTTTAATAATTATGGAGCTCGACAAAGTCGAAACGTGTAAAGAGATGGTTAGAAATAACTTGGGCTACTCTATTTTACCGAAATCTTGTTTAACAAAAGATGATCATTTTTTTGTTTATGATTTAAAAGATGAGAACAATCAAAGCATTTATAGAAAAACTTGGTTACTATATAGTGAATCAGCACTGGAATTAGCTACAGTCAGTAATTTCATCAACTATATGAAATTAAAAATGACTACTGACTGATTAATTCAATGGAAAATGACATGCAACAAAGTGGGATGGATAATGCTCTTTAAATTCTGGTGTTTTTTCCTTGCATAAATCCTGTGCAAAGGGACAACGAGTATGAAACTTACAACCCGAAGGCGGATTAACCGGACTCGGCATATCGCCTTCTATTATGATTTCTGTTTTTGCTTCCAACCTTTGACTTGGCTCGGAGATAGGCAATGAGGATAAAAGGCCGCTTGTATATGGGTGCATTGGTCGTTTAAAAAGGTCTTCTTTTGAGGCCAACTCAACCAAGTTACCTAAATACATAACTCCTATTCGGTCACTAATATATTTAACAGCTGGCAAACCATGCGCAATGAATACATATGTTAGGTTGTATTTCACTTGTAATTCTTTAAGTAAATTTAATATTTGCGCTTGAATCGAAACATCCAATGCAGAAACGGGTTCATCACATATGATCAACTTAGGCTGCAAGGCCAGTGCTCGAGCTATCCCAATTCTTTGTCGTTGCCCTCCACTAAATTCGTGTGGAAAGCGATCTAAGTATGATGCATCTAATCCGACATCATTCATCAATTCGCGCACTCTACTTTTCACTTCTAACTTACTTAGTTTCCTTTGCGTAATTAACGGCTCCGCAATCAAGTCAAATAGGCGCATTCTAGGATTTAATGAAGAGACCGGATCTTGAAAAATCATTTGGTAGTTAGGTCGATATTTTTTTAGCTGCCTTTCATTCAACTTCGAAATTTCATTACCTTCAAAGAAGATTTCACCTTCAGTCGGTTTAAGCAAACCAATAATTAAGTTTCCTAAAGTAGATTTTCCACATCCAGATTCACCAACAATCCCTAGTGTTTCACCCCTTGATACCCTTAGGTTTATGCCGTCTACCGCCTTCAATGTATCCTTATTCTTTTTAAACGTTTGCCCACCTACAGCAAAATGCTTTTTTAAATTATTGATTACCAATATGTCATCTTCTATTAAATTCTGCTTCGTCATTTCTTACACCTCCTGCTCACTTTCATATAGCCAACATCTTACTTTGTTATTTGTATCCTCAAATTGCTTAAGATCCGGCATTTTCGACTGACAAATATCCATTGCTTTTGGGCATCTTGGATGGAAGAAACAGCCTGTTGGTTTATTACTAGACGTGGGAACGTTCCCTTTGATTGAAATAAGTTCTTCTCCATCGTTGTCGATTTTTGGCGTGCTGTTAATTAAACCTTGTGTATAAGGGTGTTTCGGACTTTCAAAGAGTGAAAACACATCTCCCTCTTCAACTACCTGCCCGGCATACATCACAATTACTTTATCCGCTAGTTCCGCAACGACACCAAGATCATGCGTTATCAATAAAATTGACGTATTAAAATCACTTTTCAGTTCTCTCATTAATCTAAGTATTTGCGCCTGTATTGTTACGTCAAGCGCCGTTGTTGGTTCATCAGCTATGAGTAGTTTGGGATTGCACGATAACGCCATTCCAATCATAACCCGTTGTCTCATCCCACCACTTAACTCATGTGGAAAGGAATCGTATATTTTATCGGCTCTTGGAATGCCTACTTTTTTCAGCATATTAATACTTGCCAATTTTGCTTCCTTCCGAGAAGCATTTTGATGCAATATAAAGGATTCATTTAATTGGGAACCAATGCGTAGAACTGGATTCAAAGACGTTAAAGGTTCTTGGAAAATCATAGAGATTTCATTTCCCCTTATTTTCCGCATCTCTTTTTCGCTTAAGCCAACAAGGTTTTTCCCTTCAAACAGGATTTCCCCGCCAACTATTTTCCCAGGAAAGTTAACCAATTGCATGATTGAATATGAAGTAACACTTTTCCCGCAACCAGACTCTCCTACAAGTGCTGTCGTTTCACCATTTTTCATAGTAAATGAAACACCATCCACAGAAGGTACTGCTCCATCTTCAGTATAAAAATAGGTTTTCAAATCTTTAACTTCAAGTAAATTACTCATCTTTTACTCTCCAATCCTTAAGACTTCAGCCCTTGTGATCTTGGGTCTAGTACATCCCGTAGCCATTCTCCTAAGAAAATGATTCCCAGAACTGTCATTGTAATAGCGATACCAGGTAGTGTCGCCAACCACCAACTTGTTGCCAAATACTCTCTTCCCTCACTTAACATGATTCCCCATGAAATTGTAGGCGGTTGTATACCAAGACCTAAAAAGCTCAATGAAGATTCCGTTATTATTGTTCCTGCAATACTTAATGTCGAGATAACAATAATTGAGGATGATACGTTAGGCAAAATATGACGTCGAATGATATTGAAATTAGATACACCCATTGTTCGTGCTGCTTTGACGTATTCTCTTTCCCTTAAACTCAACGTTTCACTACGGATCATTCTTGCATACAACACCCAACTCGTTACACCAATAACAAGTATTAAAGTGGTTAAACCTGGATTTAAAACCGTTAAAAATACTAAACAAAATAGGATTGTTGGTACAGCTAGAAATGCATCTACTAAACGCATCACAACATTATCCACAATACCCCCGTAATATCCGGCGATTAGTCCAAAAAACACACCAATTGTTCCTGCTACAAGCACGGACATTACACCTACAACGATTGAAATTCGAGAACCGTATATTAATCGACTCAAGATGTCTCTTCCAAGGTTATCAGTGCCGAAAACATGTACAAAACTTCCACCCGTCTCCCAAAACGGTGGGATTAATAATTTTGCAGTATTAATTTCATTCGGATTATAAGGCGCAATTAAAGAAGCAAAAGTTGCAACAAAAAATAATGTAAGAACAATGAGTAGTCCTAGCATTCCTGTCTTACTCCTAAATAACTTTAAACTTAACTTTTTATACTTACCACTTTTCTTCCGAGTTATTCCATTTTCATCTACATTATAGGGAGACAGTTCTAACGGATTTCGTGACATCACTTAACACAATCCTTCCCTAGTTATATTTTATCCTTGGGTCCAATACACGATAAAGGACATCGGTAATTAAATTCATAAATAAAATAATGATTGCTGTTACAAACACTGCCGCTTGAATGATTGGCAAGTCTTTTTCATATACCGCCTGAATGATTAGTTGCCCTACACCCGGCCATGAAAAAATCATCTCTGTAATAAATGAGCCTCCCACTAACGAGGCCATTTGAAGAAGAGTAATTGTAATAACGGGTACCAATGAATTTCTGAAAGCGTGCTTCATAACAATAACAATGCTTTTTTGTCCTTTACTTTTTGCTGTTCTAATATAATCTTGTTGAAGAATTTCGATCATATTGGAACGTACTAAACGCGTGATTTCCGCTGACATAGCTGTTCCTAGTGTAATTGCTGGAAGAACAATATGCTTCCAACTACCTGTTCCAGAAACCGGCATAATTTTCAAATTTACAGCAAAGATTAAAATCAACATAATTCCTAACCAAAAGTTTGGAATTGCTTTTCCGACTACCGATAGGCTTGTAGCAATAGAGTCAATTATTGAATTGGGTCTGATTGCTGAAAGAATCCCTAATGGAATTGCAATTGCAATTGCGATAACCATGGATGCAATTGCCAGTTCAAGTGTAGCTGGAAGTCGCTCGAGCACCAATGATAATGCCGATACTCCGTATTGATAGGACGTTCCAAAATCACCTTGAACCATATTGATTATGTAGTGTCCGAATTGAATATGGAAAGGTTGATCAAATCCCAAGGCTACCCTAAATTGCTGAATTTCTTGTGGAGTGGCATCCGCGGACAACATCATAGCAACTGGATCACCAGCGACATAAACTAACATGAAAATCATTAATGAAATAATTAGGAGTACTAAAGGGATCTGCATTACTCTAAATGCAAAGTACTTAAACATTTATATCCTCTCCGTTCATTTAAAGTAAGCTAAAAAAGTAAAAAGGAGGGCAGTTTCACCCTCGTTTACTTTTACTTTTTCTTAATGTCTTGAACGTATAAAAGTTCGTCCAACCTAGATGTCAAATCGACTCTTTTATTTACGCCGTAAAACTGATCTACTTGGAATAACGGTAAAATAGGTAACTCTTCAGCTACAATTCTTTGTATTTCTTTATAATTCTTAATTCTTAAATCTTCATCCAAAGAAGATGCTGCTTCTTCAAGCAATTGATCTACTTCCGGATTGCTGTACCCATTAATCGTTTCTGATCGCTTCGTACCATAATACTCTAGAGACTGTCCAGCATCAAAAAATGATGAACCAAGTGCTATTAAATATCCATCTTTATGTTTTTGTTGTTCTCTTAAGTCTACAAATGGACCCCATTTTTGAAGATTCATATCCGTTTTAATACCAACTTCTTCAAGCATTCCAGCAACCAATTGTAAAACTTCCCTATCTTTTAAATAGCGTCCAGTTGGGCCTGCTAATTCAATCGATAGTCCATCCTTATAACCAGCTTCTGCTAATAACTTCTTTGATTTTTCTACGTCATAATTGTATTTCCCAAATAGGTCTTCTTCAACGCCCAAGTTTCCTGGATTTATTCTTGTAAGTGTTGGTGTACCCCCATTATTCAACGAACTTTCTACAAGTGCTTTGTCATTTATTGCATAGTCAATCGCTTGTCTGACCTTAACATCTGAAGTAGGCCATCCCTCTTGTGTTCTTAAGAAAAGCATATACGTTCTATTTGAAGAACCAGTTACGATTTCACTGTTATCCGAATTATTCACTCGGTCCCAGTCACTCGGTGGTACGTTTGCAACAATATCAATACTATCTGTTAGAAGTTCTGCAACACGTGTAGACTCTTCCGGGATTGCTCTAAATACGACTTCATCCCAATCGCCACTTTTTCCAGTAAAATAGTCGTCATTGCGTTCTAATACTACACGGTTATCCCGTTTCCATTCTACAAATTGATAAGGTCCAGATCCAATCGGCGACTCCATAAAATGGTTCCAACCTTTTTCCTCAATATAGGATTTTGGAAGTATACCTGAAGCTTGTCTAGATACTCTACTTAAGAGCATTGGATCTGGTTCTGATGTGATAATTTGGAAGTTTAATTTATCAAGCACTTTAACTTCACTAATAACGTTAAAGTCACCATGACTTCTCAGTGTTGTGTCGTTTGCTACTCTTTCGAAAGTAAACTTAACATCCTCAGCCGTCAGTTCATCACCATTGTGAAATTTGACACCATCGTTTAATTCAAATTCATAAGTTAAATCGTCCACTTGCTTCCAAGACTTTGCCAAATGGGGTTGAATATCCCCTTTGCTATCACGCATTAATAGATAATCGAAAACGTTTACATGAATTGTTTCCGTTGTCGTAGTTACATGATTATGAATATCCCAAGTCATTAAGTCCGGGCCAACGGAAATGTTTAATGTATTCTTCTCATCCTTTACATTTCCAGTTCCACTTGGTTTTGTCGTCGTTGTACAAGCCGATAAAACCAATACGATAGATATTAATAAAGTCATTATAAGATGTTTTTTCATTTTAGTCCTCCATTAGATCATTATTTTGTTTTCTTTAGCAGCTAAAAATTCATCTTTAATCGATTCTTGCAACTCTTTAGAAGAGATAATATCCAGACAGGTAGCTCCAATGACTTTTGCAGCTGTTACTATTGCTTTGTTTCCTTCTTCACTGTTCGAAGCGACTACCCAATCTTTCGTATGATTCGAAGTTCCTAATGGAACAAATGAAACTCGTATACAAGCTCCCGGAACTCTATGGGTTACAATACTGAAATCAGTAGACCCCGTTCTTTCCCTAGGAGGTGTAATATTTGTAGCTCCGACTATCTTAGCATTTTCGAGTAATACATCGTTTAGTTTTTGAACATTAAGTTTACTTTCTAAGGATTTAACCTTTTGGATTTCTACAGTTGTCCCGGTAGCAAGTGCTGCACCATGTACTACATTGTGAACTCTCTTTACTACTTCGTTCAGATACTCTCTATCCGATGCTCGAACAGAAAAACGGGCAGTTGCTTTTCCTGGAACAATATTTGGTGCAATTCCACCGTCTGTAATAATCCCATGAATTCTTACATCCGAACGAACATGTTCTCTTAAATATTCCATGCCATTGAATGTCATTAATACACCATCTAGTGCACTAATTCCTTTCTCAGGAGCCACAGCAGCATGGGATTCTACTCCTTTAAAATCAAACACAAAATTATCAACCGCCAAAGATCTACCATCTACAGTCGTTCGATCTCCAGCATGCATCATAAGTGCGATATCTAAATGGTCAAAACAACCTTGTTGTGCCATAGGTATTTTTCCGCTAGTTGTTTCTTCTGCTGGCGTACCAATGACTTCTAACGTTACCGAATGACCCTCTAGCATTTTAGATAAAGAAATCGCTGCGCCAATTATTGAAGAAGGTTGTAAATTATGACCACATCCATGTCCTAGTTCGACTAATGCATCATATTCACAAATTAAACCAATTGTAAAATCTCCCTTACCACTTTTAAATGTTGCTTTAAAAGCTGTCTCCAATCCGGCCAATCCAGTTTCTATTTCAAATTCATTTGCACGTAAAGCTTCTGTAATTGAGTGAACCGCTTTATATTCCTCGTTCCCCAACTCTGGATTTGAATGAATATAAGTACTTAATTCAAATAATTCATCTTTCATAGTATCAATTAACTTGAAAAGGGTATTTTTCTGTTCATTCATTCTCAATCTCTCCTTTATATTACATACGAAAACGCTTTCACAGAAGTTAGCGAAAAGGTTGGACTAATCTGTTTCTTAACCATATAAGATTAGTACTTATAAAGGAAATCGAAATTCTTGAGCAAGGTTATTAAGAAATTTGATCATGAAAAACTAATTTGTATTAATACACTGTAGAAGCGATTTGGAAACAATCGTCTTGATACTCTCTGTTGCCTGTTTAAAATTATTACAGATAGCAATTTTCATCAAACAGATAAAGCCGCTGAACGCAAAATACCCCTAGCATTCCATTAAGGTCTGCTGGGGGTTGATTAACAGTATGAGGTACATATTTTCAATTACTTAGGTAGGCTTCTTTTTCACTATTTCTTATTCCATACATTTGTGAATGAACGAAATACACTGATCCGCAATGAATTCTTTATCGTTATCGAGCGTAGCAACGTGGTAACTGTCTTCTAATTTCACGAGTTCTTTAACGTCTGACCGAATATCCTCGTAAATGATTTGTGAATTTAGCGGAGGGACAACATGGTCCACTTTTGAAGACAGTATTAGTGCCGGTACTGTTATTTCTCCCAAACCCTTCTGCACAACTTTCAACAGTTGAACGAGTTCCCCCATCGATTGAACAGGTGTTTTTGCATACGCTAATTCCTGAATTCCCTTAGCTTTGATATCTGAACCGATTCCGTCAATAAAACGCTCCTTACCTTTTAAACTAAGATAATACGATTCGAATTCTGACATTTCTACTGCTGCATTGATTGGCATAATCCCAGCTAATTCCGGATGACGTTCCGCTAAATACAGCGTAAGTGTTCCGCCCATCGATAAACCTGTAACAAATACCTTAGAGCACGTTTCTTTCAAGCGTGCGAGCCCCGCTTCAACGTCTTCAATCCACTCTTTAAATGTAGATGTTTCCATATCTTCAGGCGTCGTACCGTGTCCACGAAGTCTCGGTCCATACACCGTGAAACCTTCGTCGGCCAATCGTTTTCCAAGATAAGCCATACTTTGTGTCGTACCCGTAAAACCGTGGCTCACCAAAACCCCTATTTCATTTCCAGCATAATAAAATTCTTCAGCATCTGATAAAACTACAATTTCTTCGCTCATCCGAATCATTTCCTTTCTTTAAGCGTTACTCTACTTGTTCGACAGAAGAGATAGGTTCCCTCTTTCAAATGCAGAGTTGAAGTTCAGGTTTGATTAAAGAGAAAGAAGCTAGTGATAAAAGAGGGTTTTCCACATCTTGTAAAGAATTCAGTTACATACGAATGAAAGGAGTTTTTAAACATGAAGCAACCTATTGCAAAACGCATTCCACATCCTCATGAATTGCATGGCGATGTGCGCGAAGATGACTATTATTGGCTGAAGGATCGAACAAATCCGGAGGTCACTCAGTATGTAGAGGAAGAGAATCGCTACTACGATGAAGTAATGAAACCACTTAAGGAACAAACGGAACAAATTTACCAAGGCATGGTGGACCGAGTTCCCGATTCAGAAGTAGACGTTCCCGTACAACACGGACCCTATTTCTACTATTCTCGTTTGGATAAAACGAAGCAATATCCAATCCACGCACGTAAGAAAGCAATGAGTCGTGCGCTTTTATCCGAATCAACTGAGGAAATCGTCCTCGATTTGAATGAACTCTCGATGGAAAGTGATTATTTAAGCGTTACTGCTCGGCGAATGAGTACCGATCACAGACTTCTTGCATATTTGGAGAATCGGGATGGAACGGACCGATACACCGTTTTCATCAAAAACATGGAAACTGGTGTGCTTTTGCCCGACCGAATTCCGAACGTATTTATTTACGGCAGTGTGGAATGGAGCCGCTCTGGTGACTATATCTTTTACATTACCGTGGATGATACTGAACGTCCGTCACGTTTATTTCGCCACCGTTTAGGAAGTAGTGCGGAGAGTGATGAGCTGATTTATGAAGAAAAGGATGAGACATTCACACTTTATATGAATAAATCCCAAAGCGGTAAATTCATTATTGTACATGCGAATTCGAAAACGTCGAGCGAAATCCGTTTAATTGACGCGGATTCTCCACTTTCACCTTTGCAGTTAGTGGATGCACGTCGGGATAATATCGAATATGATGTCGAACACTGGGGAGAGGATCTGCTTATTCTGACCAATGAAAAAGCGGTAAATTTCCAGTTACTTCGCTGTCCAATCAACGATCTGCAAACGCGGGAAAATGTCGTAGTGTATAATGAAGATCGTTTTCTTCAAGAGATTTATCCGTTCCAAAATCATTTATTAGTAGCAGGTCGTGAAAACGGATTGACGCAAATCTGGTTGCTGAAAGAAGGTCAGTTGGAGCAAATTAAGTGGGATGAACCCCTTTATTCCGTATCGATTGTATCCAATCAAAGCTATGAGGCTGAGGAAGTCTTGCTCAGTTTTGAATCCTTATTAACGCCCGAAACAACGTATGCGTTCGATCCGATCACTAGTGAAAAACAGTGTCTGCAAGTCGCTCCTGTCAGCGGTGAATATACTCCTTCTGATTTTCGTCAACAGCAAATTTGGGCGACGGCAGAGGATGGGGTAAAAGTGCCGTTGAACCTTGTGTACAAAGAAGGCGCTCTTGATAATGGACCTGCTCCAATTATTTTATTGGCCTACGGATCTTATGGTGCGAACAGTGATCCCTATTTCAGTCCGTACCGACTCCCGATATTAGAAAAAGGCGTTGTATTCGTCACGGCCCAAGTGCGAGGCGGTTCTGAAATGGGACGCAGTTGGTACGAAGACGGAAAGATGCAAAATAAGCGAAACACGTTTACCGATTTCATCGCAGCAGCTCAGCATTTGATCGATGAAGGATATACAACTTCAGACCAACTGGCAGCTCGCGGAGGAAGTGCGGGAGGTTTACTTGCAGGTGCCGTCGCCAACATGGCCGGTGATTTATTTAAAGTCATTGTACCTGAAGTTCCGTTCGTTGACGTCGTTACAACAATGCTCGACACGACCATTCCCCTTACCACATTGGAATGGGACGAATGGGGAGATCCGCGGGAACCCGAAGACTATTTCTACATGAAATCCTACAGTCCGTATGACAATGTAGAAGAGAAAGACTACCCGCATCTGTACATCACAACTGGGCTAAACGATCCGCGTGTTGGTTACTGGGAACCTGCAAAATGGGTGGCGCGCTTAAGAGAATTGAAAACCGACGACCATATAATCGTAATGAAAACAAATATGGGGGCTGGTCACTTCGGAGAATCCGGCCGTTTCAATCAATTAAAGGAAGTCGCGGCATTGTACGCCTTTGTTCTTGATAAAATCGGAACGAAGGCTGAGTAAATCTTTTTGTTTGTATAAAATAAAACAGGAAGAAAAAGCATATCGCTTTTTCCTCCTGTTTTTTTATTGTACCAGGCACTTATTGAATTCTGAATAGTTTCCAAGTTGTGGAGGGGACTGTCACCAATCAAGGCTCCGAGATCCATCCCATGAACAGAATCGCATTTGTTTTAACATCGGTTATCGTTAGAAAGAAAGGTCGATTTACTTCCATATAAAATGGAGGATCCGCCGGTGCAGATTCCGTCACCATTTCCACGGATGTAACAGCAGCAGCTTCTGTTCCTTTTTCATGTACATCAATAAAGGTCTTTTGCTTCACTTTACTGATCCATAACGGGACATTTTCTTGAATCATTTTCGTGAATACAGCATCCTTTTTAAAGGCGGACGTCATTCCAAGTGTCTTCAATGTTTCATTTAAATCGATTTCATATTCCAACTCAAACTTCGGCAAAAGAATGGTTCCTTCTTTCTTACTAAACTGAGTGTCCCAGATCAACCAGTTTTCATTCGTTAAATTCTTTCTGAATTCATCCAAAGTAGATGTTTCCTTCGGTAAAAACACATTCATACTCATTTCTCCATCACCATACGGTAATTGGACAGCTTGAAAATCATCGTTTTCCATATAGTTCAGCTTTTTCTGCAAGGACATGAGCAGAACTTCTTTTGTTTTGCCGTCTCCTAAGTAAAATGGCCGCTTTTCAGTTTGTTTTTCATCGAATTCGTATGTCCAATTCCCTTTAAAGTATATTGCGTTTATGAGAATTGCAACGAGGTCCGGGTCGAGTGGTGCTTCCACAATTTCCTCAATCTTTTTATTTGTTGATTTCTTTACCCAGTCATTAATACGCGTTACAGAATCGTTGTCGTGTATATTTATTTCTTGTATTTCTGCATTGAAATAGTCTTTGTTGTTTTTCGCAAAATCGTCTTGAAAATGATAATCTTCATTCAACCAAATGGAATTCGCTACATTCAGTTGGATTTCTTCAGAGCTTTTCATCAAGATCGATACCAAAGATGCATTTGCTTTGTTTAACTCCGAGGTATCCATTCCTTCTACTTGCAGCGCTTTCGCGATTTCTTCTTTCGTAATCCCATCTGCACCGTTATAAACCATTGACAACGCCATCAGTAGACTTGTTGGAGAAATGAATGCGTTGTTCTGTCCATCTCCGTCGATTTCTTTAATTAAGTGAAAACCAAGCGCATTATTTGCTGCAGTAATCTTTTCATAATCCTGTTCTCCAAATTCAACATCACTAGAAACCCATGTATTCTCGGACTTCTTTTTTGTGCCACAAGCCGGCAGCATAAAAAGTAAGATTGTGATTCCTACATATAAAAAAATCTTTTTCGTCACAGATATCACCCTTCCTATATAGGATTAGACTGAAAGAACTGGTAAAGGTTACAAGGAAAATATAGAAAACACTTCTTCGAACTTTTCTGTGGTGCCAAGCACTATCCAAATTCTGAATAGTGTCAGAATTGTAAAGGGGACTGTCACCATAAAAGGCACAACAAAAAAACACTTCTTCGGATTCATTCTTCCGAAAAAGTGTTTTGCTTTCACTCAATTTAATATTCACTCTATCACTTCTTCTTAAAATATCGTTCTGGACGTTCTGTTACAAATGAATGCCCTTCTAAAAGGGGTTCATTTCTCAAACGTAACTGAAACTGATTGAGGTGCTTAAGTAAATCGCTTCTTTTCTCTTCATCAAGAATGAAGTTAACCCCGTATTGATTTAGTTCGTCCACTTCCGAAGTATGGACAATTCCCCCATAAAGCACAAAGTCTTCATCAAGAATTTTTAGTTGGAATTTTAATACAATGCCTGCGTTTACCGGCAGTTTGATATTTGATATGAATCGCAATCCACCCGGTCCAATATTTTCAATTAATACTTTAGTTTGTCCTAATTGAACGCTTTTCCCATTTAACTCGGCTACTGTCATGAAGGCCTCTAATGGATTTTCTAATTCAATTCTAAAATAGATTCTTCTCTCTGTCGTATTGGGAGCTTCATCTTCAGTTTCCCATTGCCCTTTTAATAATTTCAGTAGACCGGGTTCTGGCACGGGCCGACTGAATAAATACCCTTGGAGCCAATCGCATTGGAGTTCCGATAAAAACGTATGCTGGTCTATGGTTTCGACGCCTTCAGCAACGACCGTGATCGAAAGTTTTTTCGCCAACTGAACAATTGATGTGACAATTTCTATACTGTCTTGATCGACGGGGAGCCCTTTAATAAAAGATTGATCCAACTTTAATATATCGGGTTTTATTTCTAGTAAACTACTAAGAGAAGAGTAACCCGTACCAAAATCATCAATTGATATTTGGATACCCAACTTACGTAACTCTTTTATTTTTTCCATATTTTTTTCTTTATATTCTAACATTGTACTTTCGGTAATTTCAAGATTAAGCCATTTGGGATCAAGTTCATTTTCTTGTAATATTTGATGAATTACTTCAACTAAATCTTTTTTGAAAAACTGCACAGGAGATAAGTTAACTGAGGCTTGAATAAAATATCCCGCTTTATGCCATATGCTTAAATTTTCACAAACTGTCCGCAATACCCATTCGCCAATTGGAATAATCAACCCAGATTCTTCTGCAAGAGGAATGAATTCATTAGGAGGAACAATTCCCCATTCGGGATGTTCCCAACGAAGAAGCGCTTCTGCACTCCCAATTTGTTTTGTCTCAGGGTGAACAATTGTTTGATAATGGATAACGAATTCATTGTTATGTAAAGCTTGTTGCAGGTCATTTCGTAACGAAAACACTTTATACGTGCTGATATTCGCATTCGGAGAAAAAATTCGATAATTATTATTACCTTCCTTTTCTGCAAGATACAAGGCCAAATCTGTATTTTTCATTAATGAACCTGAATCCTGACCAGATTCAGGATAAATCCCAATACCTATGCATGATGTAATAAAAAGGTTGAATTCCTTAATCTCGAATGGTTGCCCAAACACTTGGAGGATTTCTTTTGCGATATCTTCAACTAAAGCAACATCATGGAGAGGTGTCGTTAAAATAGCAAATTCATCTCCATCAATTCTCGCAAGCATTTCTATGTATTGCGAAAACTTCTTGTTTAATTTCTCTGCAACATCAATTAATAAAAGATCCCCTATTTCATGACCCAGTGAATCATTTAAATACTTAAATCCGTCTAGATTAAGGACCATGACCGCAAATTTTCTATCGTCAACATTTGCGAGACGTATTTCTAACGCTAATCGATCTTCGAATGATCGGCGGTTCGGCAGTCCAGTTAAATGATCATGGTAAGCCATATATTGTATTTTTCTCTGTTGCTTATTGATTTCCGTAACATCATGAAAGTTACTTACTACCCCATTAACACTCGAATTTTCAAGCAGATTTGTCATGCTAATTTTAAAGTCTCGCCATTCACCATTTTTATGTTTTAACCGCCCTTCTACGATAGTCGTTGAATTAGGTCGTTTAAGAAGTTCCTGGAATTTAAGATTTATAAGTGGAAGGTCCTCAGCATGAAAGAAATCGGAATAGTTTTTCCCAATATTCTCCCTATCTTTGTAACCGAGGACGGCCTCAATTGCCGCGCTTTCGAACACAATCTTCCCCTCTGAATCCAGTATGCTTATAATCTCATCAGCGTAATGCAGCAAAGATTCCAGCCGTTCATGGGTTTGTTGATTATCATGAATTAAATCTTGTTTTTCAGATATGTTATGCGTTAATCCATACAAACCGATAATTTCGTTATCCCCAAATCGAATCGGAACAAGTGTAACATCAACGTGACTGAAACCACTTTTCCTGTCTTTCAGGCGATAGTCAACATAGTGCGATTCTCCGCTGAACACCTTCTGGAAGCAGTCTCTAACTTTTTCAACATCTTCTTGATGAATAAAGCTTCGATACTTCTTGCCAACAATCTGATCGGCAAACTTCCGAATTGGTTTATCGCCTCCCCGGACTTTCACGATGACGCCTTGTAAATCCACAACGAATAGAAAAATATCAGGCGAATTTTCAAAAATCTTAGGGTAGGAATCTTTTTCCTGCTCTAAATAGTCATTTAGTTTCCTTTTTTTACTAGATCGGAAAAGCATTTGAATCACATCCTATCTATCATTTTATTACTACATTGGACCAGTTGGTGTCAGAAAACGGTGCCTATATATCTTTACTAAAAGTAATATTCACATAAACTACTATGAATTTCATAGTATTATTGTATCATATTCAAATCTGATTTACATGATTCTTCAATCAAAGATTGCCTGTAGATGATCTAGCGATTATACATAAAACAAAAGTGCTATGCGTATTAAGTAATTAACTTAACACCATGGTTTATTTTCAACAAAATGAATAAACAGGACCCGGGTTCTGCGCTGCCCGGAACTCACTGAACTCTGAGTAGTGTCCAAATTGTGTAGGTGACAGTCACCCACACAATACCCGCACAATAAAAAAAGAGCCTACCAGCCTTTTTTCTTGGCTGGAAGACTCTTTCAAGTACAGTGCTCTATATTCATTCGATTGTTATCTTGTTTTTGTACCATTGTTGATGGCACGCATATATACCCAAAATCATAAAGAATAGTAGTGTATACACTTTGAGTTCCCAAATATTATAAAATACGCCCGATATAAACGTAGATAACCATAGGGCAATCATAAACTGGCTAAAACGTGATCTCCAGGTTTTTATAAACAGTGCAAGCATACCAAGTAGGAATGTCGCAAATAATGCCACCCCAACCACGCCTGTTTCCGCTATGACCTGAATATATTGGTTGTCCGAGTAAATTTTATTCTCGAAATAGATGGATAAGTCAATTTCATAGTCCTTATAAAGCGGTGAACCATAGGAAATTGTTGCCGCACCACCAAATGTTCCAAAGCCTGCCCCTGTAATCCGATAGTCATTCCAAATCTCAAACCCTTTTTTCAAATAAAACAACCGTCCATTCGAAGTCATACGCTCGATGTTTTTCTCGTCAAATGCTTGACCAAATCGATCTGTAAGGCTACCGGCTGTTCCTTGTGGTGCTTCTACACCCAATATTTGGACGACTTTTATCGCACCATTCACGGGTATATATACAAGAACTAATGCTGCCACGGAGGCAATCACTAGCTGTTTGAGAAGAACAAATTGTTTTGATAATAAAATATAAACAGCAGCTAGAACAAAAGCTGAAATGAAGGTTCCTCTTGAGAAAGTTAATATCATAATTCCTAGGAATAAAACAATACTTGTATTTAAAAACCTCGAATACTGTTTTGTAGTATCAGACATTTTCAAGATAATGACAGCAATAACGCTGAACATCATAATGAGTGCAAGTGAGTTCGGATTACCCGGAAGTCCGTATATACGCACCATATTTTCCGCTGATAATGGCATATACTTCCAATACTCAGGAAGCAGTAATTGACGAAGCGAAATCTTTTCTATTAATCCATGGATAGAAAGAAGCCAGCCAAGCGCAACACCTGTCCATAAAAAACGAGTCTGCCAATTAGCAGGTAGCTCGGCTCTCGATATAAAGTAGTAGATAATATACATAATAGCAAATGTACGAACTTGGAAAATAATCGCCATTAGACCCACACCGTTTGTCCATCCAATAATGGATCCAAACAGAAGAAATCCAAAGAAAGCTAGTTCGAACCACTTAAAAGCCAATAATGTTTTTAAATTAAACTTACTACTTACTAGTAGGCGGAGAATCAATGTGAATGTAATAATATCACCAATCAATTTTAGCCCTGGATTAATTTCGATTAAATAGGGACGGATTGCCACATAAATCAGTAGGTAAAGTAGACTTTCAAATGGTTTCCATAAAGCAAAAAAAATAAAAACAATTCCTGTTAAGATGATTGCAATCTTGTTTGGCAATGCTAGCGCAGCAAAAGTGAATATGACAAGAAGCATTATAGGTAGAATTCCTTTAGATTTTATAAAGTCCAAAGTACGTTGCATAATCATATTCCTTTCAAGTAAATTTACAGGTTCAACAAATGAACCCCATGGCTAGAGTAGTATACATAATGTTTCATAAAAGATAAAGCTACAACTATAGCAAATTTCGTACGAAAGGTTCTCTCTATTTCATAAGAAGTTTGCTATCATTAGTGAAGAACAGCAAAAGGAATACCTTTGTAGCTACTTTCATATGACGTTTTATCATATAAAATGTTTCCTTTTAGTGCTTTGTGTTAATAATTGGTTCTAATGGAACATCTTGCTGCAAAACATTTCCCACTTGTTGCATGAAAATATATCTTCAACAGATAGGAATGATGCCTAATCTTCATTATACGATAAATTAGCACATTTAACATGTTTATTTATATATAATTGAAGACCTCTAATTCTACTATTATATACATAGTTTGTTGGTTGTCCTTTTTTCACTACTGAACGCCATGGATAGTTATTGTTGGAATGTTTTCTTTAGATTCAAATTCAAAAGGCCCTTCTACTTTATGGTAAGAGATTCCATCATATCACTAGACTTTGAATAAACTTCTGTACAAAGAAATGGAGATTGTTATGAAAAAGTTTTTTTATGTTTTACTAATTATTGTATTCGTTGTGTCCATGCCTTTTAAAAATGTTGAAGCCAGTCAAAGTGTTGTCAAAACGCAGCCACTTTCCCCAGGCGTAACTTGGAACAAATATAACTTTAATACAACTAATAAACACGAAATAAATCACGTCTCGGTTGATTTGACGAATCCCTATGCGATGATTGATATTGGCTTGCCTTTAACTTATGGCGGAAAAGCTAAAACCACTTCATTGGCTACCCTAAATTCAAATGAGAATTCTCACCGAGTTGTTGGTGCGATTAATGCAGCTTATTATCATATGAACAATGGTTTCCCCATCTATTTAATTGCTAAAGATAATGCAATCTATAACAGCGGCATTATTTCTAAAAGCAATGATGCCTTTGTTAACAAACCGATTGCTTTTGGAATCACGGCAGATGGAAATGCCGAAATTGATACGTTTACTCCACAGTACAGTGCCACCCTGCCAACGCGAACAATGGTTGTCGATGGTGTCAATCGCCAACGTGAAATAGATGAAATGGTTCTCTATACACCACAACATCATTCACCGTATACTTTGACGAACGAATTTGGAGTTGAATATATATTTCAATCTGATTTACCTATAACGTCAACTGAATTTGGACAAACCTTAACAGGAAAGGTCGTAGGCATATATCCTTACGGTTCAAAAGGTAAGCGTTTAATTCCAAAAAACGGATTCGCTTTATCCGCAGCACAGAGTAAAGTAATGAATCTTCAGTCTTTGAATCTAGGTGAAGAAGTAACGATAAAACTTGGAATTGATTCCAAGTGGCAAGATTCTAAGTTCATAATGGCAAGTGGACCAATGCTTGTTCAAGACGGGAAACGAAACTTATCTATGAATTCATCGAGTAGCAAAGCTAAGGAAGTTACAGCCCGCAGCGCAATTGCAATTAGTAAAGATAAAAAACAAGCACATTTCATTACTGTTGATTCAACTTCATCAAGCAAAGGAATGAATTTGATGCAATTCGCTGATTACATCGCAAGTCTTGGATTTGATAGAGCATTGAATTTAGATGGAGGCGGTTCAACAACTATGGGGTACCGTCCTTACGGAACACATCAGATTGCACTAGCGAATAGACCTAGTGCAGGTAGCGAACGTGCAGTATCCGCCATATTACAAGCTGTCAGTACTGCCCCACTTTCCATTCCAAAACATCTTAACTTTTCAGTTTCTACTAAAAACGATACGCTTTTAGTTGGTGCCGAAAGTAATGTCGCGGTCAACTACGTCCTCGATGAATTTTACAACCCATTACCAGTAGCGAATGTGAATTTAAAAGCAGCAGGAAATGGTGTCACAATCAATGGACTGAAAATAGTAAGTACACAGGCCGGTACTGAAACCATTCAAATAAATCATGGAGAAACAAATCTTAACTCGTTTACCATCAATGTTGTTGAAGCACCAACGACTTTGACTGTTGCGCCGACGAGTATTAAGGTGCAACCAGGTCAGCAAATTACATTACAAGCAAAAGCAATGGATGCAAATAGTCTTCCATTAGTATTCAATCCGAGTCAACTTAGATGGAGTGTCCCTACTGAATTAGGATCCATCACTTCCAATGGTGTTTTTAAAGCAGACGCTGCAGGAAATAAAAAAGGAAACATTGAAGTGACTCTAGGAACAAAAACCGTCACAATTCCTGTTGAAATCGAACAAAAAATTAGTTATCAATTTACCGATGTTTCTGCAAACTATTTATATGCAAAAGAACTAAATTACTTAGTAGAAAATAAGATTATCAATGGTTTCGGAGACGATACGTTCCGCCCCGTAGATTCATTGAGTCGAGAACACGCAATGGTCATCTTAAGTCGTCTGTTGAAACTGGATACAACAACAGTGACTGACCCAGGTTTTTCAGATGTTCCAAAGACACACTTATACTATAAAGAGATTGCCAGTGTAGCAAATGCCGGAATTATTTCTGGTAAAGATGGCGGTAAATACTTTGCACCAAATGATACAATTACACGGGCACAAATGGCCAAGGTTCTAGTCGAAGCTTTTAAATTAGAAGGGACGACTACTAAACCCTTTACTGACATCAAAACAACAGACTGGGCTTATAACTATATACAAGCTCTTGTAGCGAACAACGTATCAAATGGATATACTGACGGTACGTTCCGTCCGAATGAAAGCATTCAACGCATTCACTTCGGCATATTCATTTATAACTTGAAAAACTGATTTCTTACCCGATCATTAATGCCAAGCAAATAAATAATTTTGCTTGGCATTTTTGTATTTATTAATAGAGATACGTTCCTAGCTTGAATTCAACACAACTCGGAAACTTTTTCAAATTGTGTGGTCACAGGCACCCCTTAGTAAAAACGGATGTGTCTATCAAAAATTGAACGAAACTGGTATCATGAATAAATAGAGTTGTGCATTAACATCTTTTTATCTTTATTAAAAGGACAACTGTTAAAGGTCAAAAGGGTATACATAGGAGGTATAAAGTGTTATTAAATGAATATCTAGCAATAGTCTTCCCATTATTTGTGGGTGTCTATTGGTATAGTTTAATGGGTGGCAAACGAGATTTCATTTCAATTATTGGTGTCTTTTCTATTCTTGCCATTACTGTTCATGGAACTCTTTATTTTGTCGCGATTTATTTTCGTGAATTAGACAGATGGAGCTTTTATGACGATTCAATATTTACACTAAAGTATTCTTTTGCAAGCGTATTTCTAGCGATTCTTTTCAGTCATATTATACTTTTTATCGAACTAAATATGAGTTATAGATTGAAGGTTACTAATAAAGATGATTAATCGAATTTTTTATATCTTTCTAGTGTTGATTATTGGATTTAGCGCATTGCTTATCACGGCCGCAAATTATTATGTAAATGTATACGGCAGCGACTACATAAACGAAATTTTGTTTTATATTGCAACAGGTTTAGAAGGTGCAAACTTTTCAGTTGTTACAGATTTTATCAAGAGTCAGTATTTCATGTACATCATCCTTCTAGCGATTATGTTATTTCCGCTATATTCTCGAAATAAGCGGTATAGTGTAGTTGTGAAATATAAAGAAAAAGAAAAGCAATTCCAAGTTTTCCCGGTTTTTAAAACGTTAAAAGGAAAATCGATTTATACTTTTATAGTATTAAGTGCTGGATTAGTATTCGCATACTTTGCAACTGAAATAGATTTGTATGTCTCGAGTTTAAATGACAATTCAACGTTTATTGAAGATAATTATGTCGATCCTAACGATGTTAACATTACATTTCCACAAAAGAGACGAAATTTAATTGTATTATATTTGGAATCCATGGAACCGACAATGATGAGTGAAGTAAATGGAGGAGCATGGGGTTATTCAGTAATGCCTGAGCTTGAAAAACTAGCAATGGATAATGTTAATTTCTCAAATACAGAAATGTTAGGTGGAATGTTGCCAGCGATCGGTACAACTTGGACAGTTGGTGGTTTGGTTTCAACAACTGCCGGAATCCCATTGCGTATATCCGTGGGTGGTGGTAATTATAATAGTGATAATTTACTAAGTGGTGCCACTACACTCGGTGATATTCTTCATAAAGAAGGTTATAACTCTCAATTTATCTTTGGCTCAGAAGCAAAATACGGCGGAAGGTATCAATACTTTACAAAACATGGCGACTATAAAATTTTTGATGTTGAGACAGCAATAGAGCGTAATTACATGACCGAAAAAGACAAAGTGTTTTGGGGTTTTGAAGATAGTAATTTATTTGAATGGGCGAAGGATGAGATTTTACAACTTTCATCGGAGGACGAGCCTTTTAACTTCGGATTGTTAACCGTTAATACTCACTTCCCTGATGGTTGGATGGAAAAAGATTCTCCTGAAAACTTTCCCACTCAATACGAAAATGTTCATGCACATAGTTCCAAATTAGTGGATGCTTTTATGGAATGGTTGCAGGAACAAAGCTTTTATGAGAACACCACAGTTGTGCTTGTGGGGGATCATAAGAGTATGCAATCAGATGAATATTATGAAGCACGAGTGTCCGATAATTATACGCGCGTTGTATTTAATGCGTTTATTAATGCACCAATAAACCCGGACAAAGAAAAATTACGTACCTTTACAAGTCTTGATATATTCCCAACAATTTTAGCGAGTATCGGTGCTGAAATCGAAGGTGATCGATTGGGATTAGGAGTAAATCTATTTTCAAAAACACCCACATTAGCTGAAGAGTATGGCTTTGAAAATTTAAATAAAGAGCTGAACAAAAAGTCCATATTTTATGATACAAAATTCCTAGCTGATGATTACATCGATTTGCAAAAGCGTCGTAAAGAAATCGAGGAAGAAAACAAAATAGATGCGCCAGATTCGGGCTCAATTAATTAGCCTGAAAAAACCTTTCTGAATTCAGCACCCACTAGATACAATTATTGTATCTAGGGGGTGCTGTTTTGGGTTCTATAATTGATTTTAGTCGCGCATTACAAGCTTATCCTGCTGGGTTTGTCTGAATTGTGTTTGAATTGTATAGGGGACTGTCACCAAACAAGCTAAAATGAATTAACACCTTAGAAAATGGGCAATATATGGATGATAAACAATAATTAGGATGAGTTATTTCATGTTTTAATTTGAAAATGATTCATTGCTATTGAAGGGAAGGTAATCATTTGTCAATAGATCCATCCAATCATAAAGTTAATAAAGAACAAGACGACACTTTAACAAATAGACAAGGACATCCTGTTACAAACAACCAAAATATTAGAACTATTGGTAACCGAGGTCCTGCAGCACTGGAAAACTATGATTTTCTAGAAAAGATTAGTCACTTTGACAGGGAACGGATACCGGAACGTGTTGTTCATGCACGAGGTGCTGGTGCGCATGGTTATTTCGAAACGTATGGAACGGCTGGCGATCATTCAGTATCCAAGTATACACGCGCAAAACTTTTTCAGGAGAAAGGGAAACAAACGCCTGTATTCGTTCGCTTTTCAACCGTTATCCACGGCGGTCATTCCCCCGAAACACTTCGTGATCCCCGTGGATTTGCCGTGAAATTTTATACGGAAGACGGCAATTGGGATCTCGTCGGTAATAATTTAAAGATTTTCTTTATCCGGGATGCGATTAAGTTTCCCGACATGATCCATGCTTTTAAACCAGACCCGATTACGAATATTCAAAGTAGTGAACGCTTTTTCGATTTTTGTGCTTGTTCTCCCGAATCATTTCATATGGTAACATTTGTTTATTCACCTTGGGGTATCCCCGCAAACTATCGAATGATGCAAGGCTCCGGTGTTAATACGTATAAATGGGTAAACCAAGAAGGCGAGGCAGTACTTGTCAAGTATCATTGGGAACCGAAGCAAGGGATCAAAAACTTAACCCAACAAGAAGCAAGTGAGATTCAAGGGACTAGTTTCAATCATGCAACACAAGATCTACATGATGCCATCGAAAAGGGAGATTATCCTGAATGGGAGTTACTTGTCCAAATTATGAGTGACGCTTACCATCCGGAGCTCGATTTCGATCCACTTGACGATACGAAGTTATGGCCGGAAGACCAGTTCCCTTGGTTAGCTGTTGGCAAAATGGTCTTAAACAAAAACCCAGAGGATTACTTCGCTGAAGTGGAACAAGTTGCATTCGGTACGGGTGTGCTTGTCGATGGTCTTGATTTTTCCGATGACAAGATGCTCCAAGGACGAACCTTCTCCTACTCCGATACGCAGCGGCATCGCGTGGGTACAAACTATTTGCAGCTTCCTATTAATTCTCCTAAAAAAAGAGTAGCAACAAATCAAAGCGGCGGACAGATGCAATATAAACTAGATCGAGCTCCAGGTCAGAACCCTCATATTAACTATGAACCATCGATTTTGGGTGGATTACAGGAAGCTGTACAACATGGAAAAGAACACACACCTTATATTGAGGGGAATCTTGTGCGGGAGTCAATTGAACGACAAAGCAATACAATACAAGCCGGTGAAACCTACCGAAATTTCGAGGAGTGGGAACGACAGGATTTAATCTCTAATCTTGTGGCTGATCTTTCAACTTGCGACCCACGCATTCAAGATAAAATAATGGCGCTTGCTCATGATGCCGACGAAGAATATGGGCGTCGATTATCTGAAGGATTGGCCAAAGCAGCAACTGGCGGATCAAATCAGAAACCACTCGGTAATCGAGACGGTGACAAAGCACCACAAGAAGCCGTCGACAAAGGTCATGAGGCTGACCCATATTAATTTTCATGGTAGGTGACTGTGAATAGTGCCAGAGTTGTGCAGGGGACTGTCACCAAGTCAATTCCAACACAATTTAAAAGAAAAAAACACCAGGCCTCCGCACTGAGGGCCTGGTGTTTTTGTGGGATTATTTACTTGCTTTGTACTTATCTAAGTACTCTTTTGCTTTTGCGGCATCTGCTTCGAGTACATTACCCGTTTCCACGAGTGGACTTAATGTTGAAAATGCTTTGATTTTATTACCATGATAAAAACTGATAAAATCGTCTTGATTAATTGAGTAAAGGATTGCTTTTCGTAGGTCTTCACTTTCGGCTACGTCTTTGTTCGCTGTATTGAAAAGTAAGTACGTTACAGCGTTACTCGCTACCTTTTGCAATATTAATTTCTTATCGCCCTCTACAACATCAAACTTTGTTTCAGGAACAGCATAGAACAAATCGATTTCACTGTTACGTAAAGCTGCAAGTGAACTGTCTGCATCTTTAATGAAACGCATTGTAACTGTTGAAACTCTAGGCTCATGCTTTGTTCCTACCATATAGCCCGGATTTTTGTAGAAAGTTGCGTCGTAATCATTTTTTGAAGATAAGATATATGGACCACTTGTATACAATGTGTTGTTGTATTTATTTCCTTCAGTAACTGTGTTTTGGTCACCATAAGGAATGTCTTTATTTACATCAAAAGTAGCTACGTCATATGTGTTTATGCTCTCTACTTGTTTTTTAGAAACAATTCCAGCAGATTGGTGAGCTAAGTAATTCAGTACCTGTGGGAATGGCTCTGTAGTTGTTACTTTAACAACTTGGTATTTTCCTTCTTTGCTATTCGCTGCTGTTTTATCCGAAACTAATTCAGCAATCTTTGTATCTAATCCATTCTCAAGTGCATCTTTAATCGTTGAAGAGCCTGTAGAATCTTTAATTCCTTCTAATGCAGCAAGATCCGTTACCAGCTCAACGTCTTTAATGTGCTCATGCAAGCTATACGTACGGTGATCGGGAACCGAGTTTTTGTCTTTTGCACGGTCAAGTGAAAACTTCACGTCGTCGAATCCTACACGTTCACCTGAATCTACTGCTGTCTTATCTGTAATTTTTGCAAAGTTAATGTCATCACGTAGGATGAAATAGTACTCTGAGTTTCCTTCAGCAATACTATGGTTTAATGATAAAGAACCTTCAGATGTAATGTTGTCCTCGTCCGTAAGGTTAACTAAACGAACATACATATTCGTGTTAATGATATTAATCGATCCATCGTTTGCTTTAATAGGATCTAAAGAAGTTAATACGGATGCTGTTTGTGATAGTACTAAAGCTTCTGTAGCTTGTTTAGCGGCATCATTGAATTCGATATCTTCCCACGGAAGTGAACGTGATTTAGATAAGCGCACGGATTCTGCTTTTAGTTTATCTATATTGATTGCTTGTGTTTTATATGAGCTATACATGGGTGCAATATAGGCTTTATCAAAAACGAGATATTCTTCAAATTCTTTATATGTTGTAGCATACTCTTCTGGTGTTTCAGTACCTGCTTTATCGATTAATTCATCTAGTTTTGGATCCGCAATGATGCTGTAATCGCCGCCTGTCTTAAAGAGCGAGCGCACTGCGTAATCAGGATTCCCTGTTACCGTTGTCCAGCCAGACATCGTAATATCAAAGTTCCCTGCGTCTTGCTGCGCTTTATAACTACCATAATCTGGTTGCATATTAATCTTTACATCGAAACCGTTTTTCACGAGCTGATCGCGAACGATGTTGATGTTGTCTTCATCGCTGCTCATCGCAAGAAGTTCAATTTCAACTTTAGATGTATCCGTTATTCCATCATTCTTATCTTTGTCCGTTACTTCTACATCGGATTTCGTTTTAACACAAGCCGACAACACTAAAACAAATGCCAGCATTACTACTAATAAACTTCTTTTCATTTCGAATTCCTCCTGATAATCAACTTTGTTAATAGTGTACTAATAAATTAATCTAATTTCGGATCGAGCGCATCGCGTAATCCATCCCCAAGAAAGTTGAAAGATAGAACGAGTAAGATGATTGCAAGTCCAGGATAAATGGCTAGATATGAATGGGTCTCAAGATAAGTACTGCCCAATTTTAAAATATTTCCCCATTCCGGAATATGCGGCTCTACACCAAGTCCAAGATAACTTAAACTACTTGTTGCGATAACGGCTCCACCAATTGTCAGTGTAGACTTAACAATCATCGGTGCTAGTGAATTGGGTACGACATGCTTGAATATTATCAAAAAATCTCTTTCTCCTAGTGCACGTGCAGCATCTACGTATTCCAAATTGGATACCATTAAGACGTTCGCACGCATTGTCCTCGCATATGTAGGTATGGAGCCCACGCTAAGCGCAATAATTAAGTTTGTTGTATTCGCTCCGAACGCTGCAATAATTGCAATCGCAAGCAAAATACCAGGAACTGCGTATAGAACGTCTAATATTCTCATGATCACATTATCCGTATGACGACCATAATATCCTGCAAAAGCGCCGAGCATCCCCCCTATAACAGCTGGAATCATCGTGGAAAGAAATCCTACGATAAGTGATATTCGAGCACCAAAAATAATTCTTGAAAACAAATCTCTACCAAAGTTATCCGTGCCCAGCGGATATTCAAGATTTGGACTTTGTAAAATAGCTGCATAACTATTTTCAACAGCAATCGTGTAATCAAATGTAAAGTTGCTACACACCGAAATCGATAACATTAAAACAATGAAAAACAAACCTAATATTGCTGTCGTGTTACGGGTAATCTTTCCCCAAATGGTGTCCCATTTTACGATTGTTGATACATCAAAGTTTCTTGATTTCATCAGGAGATTTAAGCCCAGAAACAACGCAAATAGATTGCCTGTTACAGCCGTTAACAACAAAGGGATGGCTATAAAAATCATCCATGGTTTTGTAGTTTCCGTTTCAACGTATTTAGCCACTAAAAATAACGTTGCTACATAGAAAACTGTAATAACTAATAGTATACCCATTGCCAGCAAAAACGTATCCGATACATAGGGCTTAAAAAGATTAAGTGCTGAAATGCCTATAATAAAAACTTGAGTTAGGAGTGCATATACTGCAAGGGTATACTCTGTCGTTTTTTTCTTCTTAATTAAATTGAAAGCAAAAGCCGCAGTAATTACGTTCCCTGTGAATAGACTCACTAACTGCAAATAACCCAATTTTCGTGTCGAGTTTTTAATTTCACCTACATTTAGAAGATCTTTTTTAATTTTCACAGTTAGTAGGATTTGAATTAAAGTAAATACCCCATATGCCGCAAATACACTGAACACAAAAGGTTTAATTACTTTAGTAGTGAAGTCAAAACTATTTAAAGCTAAAATCATTGTTAGAACTAAAGAAGTAACCAGAGTGAAGGTTGCTTGTGTATACTCTGGTGAAGTCTTCAACACTTTCTTATTTTCCATCTTTACCATTGCATCCATCACTACACCTACTTTAACTTTGTTTCATCTTCGAACGAATTCGCGGATCAAAAAATGCGTACAGTATATCGATAACAATATTTACCAATGAAATGGTAATCGCAATGTATACTACCCCACCCAAAATCGCAGGGATATCTGGGATGAATTGTTTATCTACAATATAACTACCAATACCACTAATATTAAATACTTTCTCCGTGACTGCCGCCCCACCTAACATGCCACCAAAGAGAAGGCCAATCACTGTAATAATCGGAATCATAGCATTTCCTATTGCATGCTTCCATAATACTTGGCTCTGATTCAGCCCCTTCGCTTTTGCTGTAATAATATAATCCTCATTAATAATTTCAAGCATGGATGAGCGGGTCATCCGAGCAACAGAGGCGGTTAGTGCAGTCCCTAGAACCACAACAGGCATAATCATCGATAAGCCATTTTGCGGACTAAAGGTCGCTGGTAACCACTGTAATTTAATAGAGAAGTTTAAAATGAAAATGAGTCCTTGCCAAAAGTTTGGAATGGATAATCCAAGAAGTGCAATGAACATAAATGTATAGTCAAAGAAAGAATTGGATTTTGTTGCAGAAATAATACCAATTGGAATCGCAACAACTACCGCCATTATCAGTGCATAAAGAGTAAGCTTTAAAGTGACTGGAAACTTATTCGCTATACTTGTCGCAACGTCCTCATTACCTGCAAAAGAATTCCCAAGGTCAAACGTAAAGATTCCCTTTACGGCGTTCCACAATTGGGTGAAATACGGTAAATCTAATCCATATATCTGATTAAACTGTGCAATTTGTTCTTTTGTTCCGGTGACCCCTATAATATTTGCAGCAGGATCGAATGGGGAAATATAAAGAATTGTAAACACAAGTACTACAACACCTAGCACAACGAATACACCCATAATAAGTCTTTCGAAAATGAATTTGATATATGAATTGTTTAACAACAGCAACAATACATACATCAATGCACCCGGGATAAAACTAACTCTTAAAAAGAGAGGATTTGCAAGTAAACGTTCAAAGAAACTGGAATACGTTTGCTTTGTCAGGCCCTGTTTTTCAAGAGCAAGCATCGTCCTTTGCTGAATCTCTTTTTCAAATCGTACCTCGGCTAATTTTTCAGCTTGTTTTTCAGTCTCTTCCATATTAACCTTTTGATCGAAAAAGGCTTGTTTTTGAATGAACTGGTTGCGATAATCAAGAATAAGTTTTTCTTTGAAATTCTCGGATATCAACGTGTTTTTAATTTCAGAATATAGTATTGAATATATAGTATCTTTTTTCTTAAACAGATAATAAAGAGCCACAAAAATATGTAAAGGCATACCTAAAAACCAAATCAAGTATTTATAAAAGGGATGGATATGTAGCTTTGTGTATGCATGTTGAAGACGTAGTGCTGGCTTTACATTGGCCGTGTTTTGTTTGCTGATTCCCACTGACTTCAAACTCTCCTCCCTTTTATTGCTTAATAATTAGTGTTATAGTAAAGTATATTTAAACTGGCTATATAAGTCAACGTACTGACTGTATAAGTCAACGTCGGAATACTCTAACTACAATTCTAGCTATCGGTAGGTGCATCTCTTGGAAACTATTTTACAGGTTACGGATTTACGTGTTTCTTTTGAATCCAAAGATACTATTTTTGAAGCGGTTCGAGGTATAAGCTTCGAAGTGAAAAAAGGCGAAACTTTGGGTATTGTTGGAGAATCAGGTAGTGGAAAAAGCGTCACGGCAAGGTCTATCATGCGTCTTCTCCCTTCTCCCCCTGCAAACGTGAAGGATGGAAAAATCACTTTTCTAGGTGAAGATCTTGCGCGTAAAACAGAAAAAGAAATGGAAAGTATTCGTGGCCGTGACATCAGCATGATTTTCCAAGACCCAATGACTTCCCTTAATCCGACCATTCGAATCGGTAAACAAATAGCTGAAAGTTTAATTAAGCATCAGCATTTATCCAAGAATGATGCAAAAAAGAGATCCATTGAAATATTAAAATTGGTTGGCATTAAAGACAGCGAAACACGTTACAACCAATTCCCCCATGAATTTTCCGGAGGAATGCGTCAACGAGTTATGATTGCCATCGCTCTTTCTTGCCAACCTACACTTCTTATTGCGGACGAACCTACAACGGCTTTGGATGTAACCATTCAAGCTCAAATTTTAAATATAATGAAGGATATGCAAAGTAACTTTGGTACTTCCATTATTTTAATCACACATGACCTTGGTGTTGTTGCGGGAATGTGCGATCGCGTAGTTGTCATGAAAGAGGGCGAAATTGTCGAAACGGGAACTACAGAAGAAATTTTTGCGAATCCTAAGCACCCTTATACAAGGAAACTATTGAATGCATTACCCCGATTAGATGAAAAGAAGAAGCCCAAACGCACACCACTTATTATTACAAATACAGATATTCAAACCCCCTTACTCGATGTACGATCATTGAAATTACATTTTGATATGGGAAAAGGCAATTATTTGAAAGCTGTAGACGATATTAGCTTTACCATCAAACCTGGTGAAACGTTAGGACTTGTTGGTGAATCTGGTTCAGGAAAATCAACAACTGGCCGAGCCATTTTGCGATTACATGAACCTACAGATGGGGACGTTTTGTACCAAGGAATGGCCGTCAATAGACTTTCTAAAAGTGAAATGAAAACAATGCGTCGACATATGCAAATGATTTTCCAAGATCCTTATTCATCCCTTAATCCTCGCCTAAAAGTCCTTGATTTAATCGGTCAAGCCTTAGATATCCATGGATTAGCTAGTAGCAAATCGGACCGAAAACGTAGGGTTGAAGAATTATTAGACATGGTTGAACTGGAGCCGGCGCATGCGATGCGTTATCCCCATGAGTTTTCAGGCGGACAAAGACAGCGAATCGGAATCGCCCGTGCTTTAGCTGTTGAACCAAAGTTTATCGTATGTGATGAACCTTTGTCTGCACTTGATGTTTCCATTCAATCTCAAGTTGTAACACTACTTGAAGACCTCCAGCACAGACTTGGTCTTACCTACTTATTCATTGCCCATGATTTGTCGATGGTAAAACACATTAGTGATCGAGTGGCTGTAATGAATGCAGGTAAAATTGTCGAATTAGCTGAAAGTGAAGAACTTTACACCAATCCACAGCATGCATACACAAAATCATTACTCGCTGCAATTCCAATTCCAGATCCAATAGTTGAAGCAAATAAACAACGTATTCTTATGGAAGAAGATACAGGCGAAGATAAATACAACCTGCTCAACTCTGAACTCGTCGAAGTTTCAGAAGGACATTGGGTAGCACTTCCTAAAAAATAGGCATATCAAATGAATCTCTATTTAACGCAAATTTCCTGGGAAATACCTTATCGTTTTACATGATTCGGGCCGATAACGTAAAAAACTACCTACCCCTTGATTTTTATTGGGTAGGTAGTTTTTCGTATTGGAATTGTGTCTGAATTGCTTGGGTGACTGTCACCTGCGCAATTCAATGCAGCAAACTTAAGATATACGTCGCTTCTGAAACACTTCCTGAATCACAATCCAAATGTTTTGGGTACAGTGGTCTAGAATCATCGGTCCCCAGCATTTCTGCTACAAACGGATTTTCTTCCATAGCTTCTTCAAACATCCAATCCAGGTTCTCAGACTCACCTTCAGACATAGAAGCCTCCAAATACCATCTTAAATATAAGAAAGCGGCATCCGTTTCAGAATCCTCTTCGTAATCCCCAAGTAAACTTTCCGCGCCTTCGTAATCTTCCGTTGCAATAAATGAAGAAATCGCTAAATACCGTGTACCTTGATTGTCATTGGGATTCATATCAAGAAGATCATCGAAAATACGTCCTGCTTCGTCGTATCTTTTTTTGTTAAAAAGCCAAACACCATATGCGAATAATGCGCGCATGTATGGTCGATTCGTTACAAGCCCCCAAGGGTTTTCTTCGAGTACCTCGTATCGACTGTTTGCATACTCAATCGCAGTCTTGTACAATTGTTCAGCCTCACGATCTACTTCAGTTTGTTCAGCTTGAATGAGGTATACATCTGGATTTTTAGAGTCTAATAGCAATGCTTTTTCAGCGAGCTCATACCGAACTTGGTCATTATCCGCTTCGTATGCATCATAAATCAACATTTGTGCTTGTTCTTTTTTTCCTTTAGGTTGAAAGGGTTCATTCATCGTAAGAGTCATGTAGGTTTGCATTTCTTCTAACGTATCCAAATCTTGGCGCGAAAGTTTTACACTCATTTCCCAATTCACACGTTCCGTCATTAACGGATCTGTGCCTACACTTCTTGCTATTTGAGGTCCCATAGAAACCCCATTATGTTTTTTTAAACTTTCAATGGCAAATCCCGCAATTGTATCCGCATGTTTTGCCATTGCACCAACAGATACGTCAAAAAGCTGTGCAGTATCAACCTGTGTCATACTTAACCTGACGATTCCCAAATCAATTCCCGCCTGAAACATTCCAGCTGAAATAACATTTGGTTTACGAAACTTAGGTTGTTCTTCTAGTAAATACATAACCCCGATGCTTTTTAAAAGTTGCTGTGCTTCCAAATCTACTTCTGCCGTCTCAAAACCACTGACCAATGCATCCATCACGGATCGATGAGCATTACTTAACTCATTGTCAATAATTTCATCAAGGGGGCTGTCCACAACATCCACTATTATTTTATAGATATCCAACATATGCTTTTTAAAGAAATCCCCACTTTGTTTAATCCCACTACTTTCCGCAAGTGCGATAACATTGTTTTTAATCGTTTCACTCCCCTGAAGAACAAACAGAAGAGATGTTACAGTTTTCAATCCGTTCGGATGATTCCGGTCATCCGGTAATACAACACCGAAGACATTAGAGCCTATGTCAAAGCGCATTTCATCTTCAATCTCTAGATAATATGTGTTCTCACCAAGAATTTCTTCAACCTCTACAAAACCATTCCAATCGTCTTTAACCGTACCGAATAAAACAATAGGTGTTTGCCAGGATTCAACAACAGACCGGGTCGCGCTTCGAATTCTTGAATTAAGTACCTTAAGCAAATAGCGTTTCCATAAATCATCTCTTGCTACGAAAAGGAAATATTCACTTACGGAAATCTCAATCGTTTCTTCATCAAAAAAACCAATGAGCCTACTTTTCCAAGTATTAACATAACTTTCAAATTCAGCTGCACTCTTCGGATCCGATTCGAGATCATACACACCTGTTAAGATTCGTTCCAATTCCTCATCCACAAGCTGTGCAACCGGAATATCGCTCTTGCCCGCACAACATTTCTTATACTTTTGGCCACTCCCACACGAACATGGGTCATTTCGTCCTATCATAGGTTTTCCACCTTCCCAACATGAACTATTCCATTAAATATAACATTAAATAAAAAACTTCACATCCGTTTAGTTTCATCGAAGTGAAGTTTTCAGTCCAAAAATGCGCTTGATACTCACTGTATTCTGAATAGTGTCCAAATTGTATTGGGGACTGTCACCACCCTAACCCCACCTCTTGCTCTTCCTAGAACATATAATGCATTATGTACTTTAGAATGGAGATTCTGTATCGAAAAATGAACGGATGTGACTAAAATGCGAAGAAGATTAATACTTATTCAATTCTCTCGAGCACTCGTCCCACTTTTAGTAATGCTTTTTCATGTATCTGAATTTATGAATGATTATTGGAATTATAGCTTATTAGGTATCAATCAACTTCCTTTATCAGGTGGTGTAAATTACTTTTTTGCACTATCAGGTTTTATGCTTTATTATATCTACCACGAAAAATTCTTTAAGCCCAATGAACTAAAAGGTTATTTACTTAACCGCTTTATAAGGATTTATCCGCTATACTGGGTCCTTACTTTAGTAGCTATACTGCTTTTTCTACTATTTCCGCATCTAGAAGAAGTTACTTACCACTCAATCTTTGCATCCATTCCACTTATACCCAACCCTAGTGACAAGGTGCCAATACTTAGTGTAGCCTGGTCACTCGTTCATACAATCTATTTTTACCTACTATTTTCAGTGTTTTTTTTATCCAAGAGACCTATTTCAAAGATATTCTTATTTATCTTTGCTTTAATTTCTTTAGCTTTTGTATCAGGAATAATAGGCTCTGAAAACGATTTAACCAATTTCTTCTTTAACGAATATAACCTTATCTTTTTAGCTGGTTTATGGTCCGCGTATTTTATTTTAAAATCCCCATTTAATACGAACTTGTCCGTCTTCATTGCTGTAATTGGCTTAATCGGGTTTCCATTAACTTGGTTAAATTACATCTATAATGTCATTGACATAAACTTTGATATTGCCACAGGTGTATCTTCAATTCTAATCATTTTGGGATTGGGATCTATCGATATGCAAAAGAGTATCAAAATTCCAAAGTTTTTAAACTATATAGGAAATGCCTCTTTCGCTATCTACTTATCTCACAACTTAATTCTATATATTTTTGCTGATTTATTCAGTGTAATGAATGTCTTTGAAAGTTTAGGTGGACCACTGACGTGTATTATCTTAATGACCATAGCAACAAGTGTAGGTTGTTTGACGTACACATTCATTGAACAACCCCTAATTAAGGTATTAAAAAGAATGCCCGTGATGAATAAAAATGTAGTTGAAAAAGTTCCTGGAAAAGGAATCATTTAAGAGGTGCCTGCGCGGACACCTCTTAATAATTTTCTGAATAGTGTCGAAGTTGTAAAGGGGACTGTCACCACAACAATCACCTCATCCTTTCAGTAGCAGATACAAAAATCTTCTGTACATCCCCTACTTGTTTATTACTTTTTAATATTTCCAACTTTTCCTTATATGGTCGCAATGTTTGAAGCAGTTTCGGTTTCATTTCATACTCAAAATGATTATTCCAAGCGTACATATTCCGTAAAATAGTGAAGGTTGGCTTATAATTTGAATGTTCTTGACCTAATACTTGCTTAAGGAAGCGCTTTAGTATTTGAACTTTTCGGGTACTTATCCGTGTGTCTATAAAGATAATATGTTCAGCTTCTTGAAATCCCTCTTGCGTCCATTCCGTATGAACACCTTCTATGATCCACGTCGATTGTTTAATAGCCTTGTGGAAAAGTGCATTACGAATTTCGATAGAGTTCCGGACATCTCCATCCGGGTGACGATTCCAAACGAAATTATCCGTTTCATAATGTGGGAGCGAAAGCCTTGAAGCCAGTTTTTGGGCGAGAGTTGTTTTGCCACTACCAACTGATCCGATTATGTATATTTTCATAAATGGCCCCCTTTGATGGACTGTTTGTTTTTCAATAAACCTAAACAACTTTCTCTTAATTTCGTTGAAGCATTAAAATTCCAACTTTTTCTCCAGTACAATTCTATGAATATCATCCTCATCCGTAAAAGTTTCAATAACGTCAAATCCGTTCTTAATATTAAGGACCAGCATGCCCCTCCATTTATTTCTCGTTTTCGTCTGAACAACTTGGTAGCCCGCATTAGTTATATAACGATGCTGCTCTTCCATGAGCTTCAATGCAATTCCCCTACCCCTATAATCCACATGAACCCCACCGTACCAACTATAATATTTAGAATCGTTGAGTTCATAGCCTATTTTGTAACCGACAACTTCCGATTCATCCAACGCAACATTGATTAGGATTTTAGGTTTAGACTTCATTTTATCGATCAACGTATCAGAATCTCCGAATATATTTTCGTGTAATTTCAAGATTCCTTCTATGGTCTCATCGTCGGGAATCCCCGAAAATCGTTTATATATCAGCATAGCATCCCCCTCTTTTATCTTTATCATAAATAAATTATATCTACCTGACTTATTCTTTTATGCAATTAGAAAGTGAACACCTATAGTTTTTTCAGCAAACGCATCCTAATAATTCAAGCATGTCAGTAATATGACTTTCTAGCCAGTCAATTAAATCGTCAAAGATATCAATATCTTCCAAGTGTTTGTGGTATCTACGTAATTTGCTTCGTCAGCTGAAAATCACTGCTACACAGTTTCTTCCAACTGTAAACTAATTTAGCGTGTCGCGGCATAATAAATTACATACAGCCAACTGAATAATCCGTGTATACAAGCCCAGAAAATAGATTTGTGCAAACTCCAAGAAATTGCAATAGCTAAAGCTGAACCGAATGTAACGCCTGATGTAACCCTTGATTTAGTTTTGTCTTTCACTTCTACACGTCTCCAATGCATCGTATTTTATACCCTTTATCTTACCGTATCCGCCAACAAGGTAGTACTTTTCCAACCAAGTAAGCTTCCCCATTCAAGTGGATTCCGCTAAATGTATAGTTTTTTAAAAGTTTATTTGACTTGCAATTCGCTAGTTGTCCGAATAGTGTCCGAATTGCGCAGGGGACTGTCACCAGTATCCGTACCAGTATCCTTTTCTTCCCTAACTCTCTATATAGATAATGAAGGGAGGTGGGACATATGGCTGCAACAATTCAATTTCAACAGGCGGTTGGTCGTGTTTTATTCGATGGTGGTATGACAGAGGATGGCAAGATGATTCGTAAATCGAAGACGTATCGCAACGTCAAGGAGAATGCACCAGCTGAAAACTTGTATAATGCGCTGGAGCAACTTGCCGAGTTATCCGATATTCCGTTCATCGAAGTAGAAATCGTGGAAACATCGAGTTTAATCAACTGACGTACTTACCAATCAAAAAAGGAGGGATAATAAATGGCTAAAACACTACAATTGAATTTCAACACAGCAAGCGGTAAAAAAGTGACATTGACTGTGGATGAACCCCGTGCAGATTTAACATCGCAAAACGTCGTGGCGGCAATGCAGGAAATCATCACTTCGGACGTATTCGAAATAGACGGTGTTGCACTGACATCGGTAGCAGGCGCCCGAATTGTCGAACGCACAATCACTGAACTTGTAAACGCATAACAACAATCAACAACCGGTTCACCAGGTTTCAGACTGGGGACCGGTTTTTTATTAGAAGAAAAGGAGGAAACGAAATGGAACAATGGATGAGCCTCATACAGGAGATCGGTTTCCCGATATTCGTATCATTCTATCTTTTGCACCGGCTCGAATCAAAACTTGTTGCAATTCATGACGTGTTGGTTGAATTAAAAATACAGTGAATGATCAAAAGGGAGGGAATATCTTGTTTATAAAACCATGCGAGGGTCGTGTCACATCCCCTTTCGGTTACCGCATCCATCCGATTTCTCATAATCGATTGATGCACTGGGGAGTGGATTACGGAAATACTCCATCAAACAATGTGATAGTTGCGGCTGCTGCTGGAAAAGTTACTTTTTCTAAGTATACAAACGGTTATGGAAACACAGTTATGATTGTCCACACAATTGGTGGCATGACCTATGAAACCGTGTATGCACATCTGCAATCCATAAATGTAACAGTCGGACAAACAGTCAAACAAGGCGAACGCATCGGCGTCAAAGGGTCTACGGGAAACAGTACAGGAATCCATCTTCATTTCGAAATCCACACCGGTCGTTGGAATAATAATTTTACGAATGCAGTGGATCCCGAAGTGGTACAAATACAAAGTTTACTTGTTCAAGTAGGTTATAGGATGGCTGTGGATGGAATATACGGCCTCGCTACAAAATCTGCAGTAAAGTCGTTTCAAAAGGCTTCGTGTCTTGTTGTAGATGGGATTGCGGGGAGGTTGACGAGAGCTGCACTTGATAAAGTAGTGAAAGATGTCAGACAAGTATCGACTCCATAGTCAATAACGTTTAGGTAAAGTAAACGTTAAAGCCCAATTTCTCGTTTTTATGAGAGATCGGGCTTTAACTAGTGAATTAAGCGTTCACATACGCAGATCCTTGAAGTTATACAATCTTGCTGAAAATGATTATTTCCCGTGTACAAGCCTGTAGTCCAAATACTGTAATCTTTTTCTTCTTATATTTAATTCCTTTTTACAAGTGCTTTCAACGATAGATGTGATTCTTAATTTTAGAAACAATGTTTCTTTTTAAAAACACCATTCCGTCCAGGGGTCAATTCGAAAAGTGATTGGCGTACTTTCAATGAAAATTACCCGAAGTTTCAGTCAGAAAAGCTAATATATGTAATTATATTTATTAGTTTTCATTACTTGTCGACTTGATTAATTTTGTTCTTTTCAAGTTCATATTTTTAATTATAAACTTTTTTGACATTAAAAAGACAATAGCAAGAACTGCACCAAAATAATTCGTCATTGTTCCAGGTAAAAGTAACAGCATACCACTAACCATTAAAACAATTCTAGAAATAAAGTTCAGATTACCAAAGAAATTCCCCATCAAGCCCCCACTTATTAAGTATATACCAATACAAGCCGTTATTACGGTTACTACAATTGTGCTTACATCTCCTTGCATCAAAAAACTTTCCTGATGAATAAAGATAAAAGGAACTATAAATGCTGGGAAACCTATTAAACAGGATAAGCTAGCAGTTTTCAACCAATCTCCTTTGGATATTCCACAGGCTACAAAAACAGCAGCACACACTGGTGGTGTAATAGCTGAAACTACTGCAAAATAAAACACGAAGAGATGCGATGCTAAAGGTGCAAATCCTAACATAATTAAAGTAGGTGCTAAGGTTGAAGCAGCTAACAAATATGCAGCAGTAGTCGGCATTCCCATTCCCAAAATGATACAGACAACCATCGCCAGGAATAGAGTTAAAAGACTAAATCCTCCACTCATGCTAAGAATGAAATTCGATAATTTTATTCCCAGACCAGTAAGACTTATTAAACCAACAATAATTTGTGCTGTTCCAGCCAATACGGCAATAAGAATAAGACCCGTACCAGCTTCAATAAACATCTTGATAAGGTTGGAAAATCTATTTTTAAATCTTGAAACGTTTAGGTCCCTCAATAAAAACAATACTATACAGACAACAGTTGCAATAAAGCCTGATTTTGCAGCCGAAGTGCCACCGAACAAATTTATCAATAAAACTGTTACAGGTAGAATAGTTATAATCACATTAGATAATTTAAAAGTCTCTTTCAATGTCGGTATTTCAGACTTTTTAAGTGGCTTATATCCTAATGCAGCACTTTTCCAATGTACACTGAAAAAGACACTCACATAAAATAAAAATGCAGGTATTATAGCTGCAATAACAACTTCAGTGTATGGAATGCCTATCATTTCAGCCATTAGAAATGCTCCAGCTCCCATAATTGGAGGAGTCATTTGTCCACCTGTTGAGGCAGTTGCTTCTACAGCGCCAGCAAAATTTCGATCATACTTCAAATTAGTCATCATAGGTATAGTTATATTTCCTGTTACCGCTACATTTGCTGGAGCCGATCCGGAAAGCATTGAAAAAAAAGTACTTGCTAAAACAGCTACTTTAGCAGGACCTCCCGTTGTTCTTCCAGCTAAGATTAAAGAGAGTTTCATAAAGAAATCAGCGGCACCTGATTTCATCAATATAACTCCGAAGATAATAAAGATAGCTACTGTCGTGGCGGTTACAGAAGTAGTTATTCCCCATAACCCCTGAGTACCTAGATAAAGGTGTTCAATCATGAATTTATAGTCAATGCCATTATGCCTCCATATTCCAGGCATATAGGGTCCAAAAAATCCATATAAGATTGCTATTAGGGCCAGAATCGGGAAAATTATACCCATGACTCTTCTTGATGCTTCCAGTAATAGGATAATAGTAGTCCAACCAATTATTACCTGAACCATAGTGGAACTAGCTGACGAAGTCATAATAGAATTGTAATTCACAATCAAGTAGATACTACTAAAAACAAGAAAAGAAGCAAAGATTATATCATATATATTTATGCTCTGACTTTTACTTTTTAATGATGGTTTATAAAATATAAACACCATTACCATTGCGAATAATACATGGATACTTCTTTGTATGATATTCGAAAAAGGTCCAAATGCCGCAGTGTAAAAGTGAAATAGGGCATATAGAAAAGCAATTGATCCACCTACAATAAATGCGACTTTCTTTAAACTCCTTTGACGCGGATCTATTATTTCCTCATCGATATTATAGTCATTGCCCATCTCACTATTCTCCTTTCAAAATAAGTTGTTAGTATACTTAAAAATATAAATTGCCAAAGAAATCCTAACTACTTTGGCAATTTGTTATTAATCCTTAAACTCTGGCGGTATTAATTCTTTGGGTAAATCTACCCCTATTTCCTTCAAATACTTAACAGAACCTGCATGCAATGGAATAGGTGATTGAAGTGTTAATTCTGTAAAATCCATGTTTTTCAGCGATTGATACGCTTGCTCCTGAAAATCTTTTTCCTCAAATGCCGCTTTTGTTATCTTATAAGCAACATCAACATCAAGATTACTTGTAGTAATATTTCCTATCTGCATAGCAATTGTAGTAGTTGGTTCTGTTTGCCAATCATATAAACCAACAGGTATTTCTGTTGTACGTAACCATGGATATTCATTTTGAATTTTAGTCACTTGATCTTTCGAATAACCTAATAATCGGGTTTTTAATGATGTTTCCAAATCCATTATAGTAGCATCTGGACTGCTGCCTACCCCAACTTTAGTTAGACCAATTATATCACCATCTTTTACAGCATTAACCGCATCTGAAACATCTCCACTATGAACTTTAGGACTTATACCCAGTAAGTTCAGGATATTTGTTGTCTGTGACTCTGTTGTGCTACCTCGCAGTCCTACATTAAACTTCTTTCCATCTAGTCCATCCATGGATTCAATACCGCTATCAGCACTAACTACATAAAATAAAGCGTTCTCAGTATAGGTAAACAAGTTCCTCAACTCAGTTTGTGAATTTTCTTTCCATTCACCTAATCCGCTATAAGCTTCATATGCACCATCCATTACTGCAAGTCCAATATCTATCTGTTCATTTTCCAATCTAGTAATGTTATCGTTTGTGGCTCCAGTTTCCATAATAGTTAGTTCAATCTCCGGAGCTTGCTCACCTACGGACTTAGCAAGACCGGAATAATAGGCGTATAAACTTGAACTAGTATTTGTTGTTCCAATAGACAAATAGGATTTTTCATCACTTGATTTACCTGAAGTGGAACCTCCACAACCGCTTACTATTAGAGTGAAAGCCAAAACCAACAAAACTGATAATTTTCTTTTCAAAAAAAAACCTCCTTTTAATTTTAACCTCTAGTATTTATATAACTTTATTAGATGAAAGCTTTAAAATATCAGCAGAACCGAATCCCAACTCATTTAGGATTTCTTCATTGTGTTCTCCTTTTTCAGGTGGATGCTTATTAAACTCATATTCCAAACTCTCCATCGTAAATGGAACGTTCGCAGATTTATAAGCACCCACAACAGGATGATTTAGATTAACTATCATATTGTTACTATTAACTTGTTCATCCTCGACTACTTCTTGAATATTGTTAATCGGACTACATGGCACGTTATTTTTTTCTAAAATAGATGTTAAATTTTTCTTTGTCATCTCTTTGGTTATTTGTTCAATTTCGTTAGAAAGTGATGATAGATTTTCAACTCTTGATTCGTTATCTTTATATTCTTCTTTGCCCTGTAAACTTTCAAATATAGATATACTACAGAATTGGTTCCAAATCTTATTATTCGATATACCTATAATAATGTATCCATCTTTTACTTTGAAAGCCTCATAGGGTGCAAAGTTAGGGTGTTTCGAACCTATAGGACCAGGAATCACCTTAGTTGCATCATACATAGTAGCATAATAAGACATTAGACTAACTTGAGTTTGGAGAAGTGAAGTTTCTACTAAATCCCCTTTTCCTGTTTTTTCTCTATTAATCAATGCAGCCATTACAGCCATTGTGGCACTAAATCCAGTTGTCACATCAGATACAGAATACCCTGCACGGACGGGGGGATATTCTTCTCCCAGACCAGTAACACTCATTAAACCACCATAAGCTTGAGCTAATGCATCATATCCACCATGATTTGCTTTGGGACCTTTACGTCCATATCCCGAAATGGAACAATATATAATTCGAGGATTAATTTTTTCTAAGCTTTCATAATCTATTTTTAATCTCTGGGAAACTCCAGTTCGAAAGCTTTCAATTACGACATCTGCATCCTTAACCATCCTGTAAAAAATTTTTAATCCTTCTTCAGTTTTTAAATTTAAAGTCATGCCTCTCTTATTTCGATTTAAAGCCATGTAGAAAGCACTTATGTTATTTTGAAAAGGAGGGAAACCTCTTGCTTCATCACCTAGTCCAGGTTCTTCTATTTTTATAACATCGGCCCCTAAGTCACCTAATAACATTCCGGCAGTAGGTCCAGCAACTACCTTTGAGAGATCTAAAACCACAATTCCTTCTAATACACTCATTTTGTTGCCTCCTATTTTAAAGCATCACCCATAATTTTATTGGTGTCAGGATGTGAAAATGCTCTGCCAAAGTAATCAACGCCATTTTGTATTGATTGATTTAAACCAGCATTATCTAACCATCTATTAATTAATTGTTTTTGCAACATAACTGAGTAACTAGGATTTACAGTAATCTTTAAGGTATACTCCATTGTCTTTTCCATTAGTTCCGAATGTTCTACTACATGATTTACTAATCCTATTTCAATGGCCGTTTTACTATCAATAACATCGCCTGTTAGTAATAACTCTCTTGTTTTATTTAAACCAATTATAAAAGGGAACAATGCCGCCTCTATAACAGAAGGTATCCCAATTTTAACTTCTTGCATCCCGAATGATGCCTCTTTGGAACAAATTGTTAAATCACAGGATATAGCCAATTCTAGTCCCGCTCCAAAACAATAACCATTAACTGCAGCAATAACGGGTTTATTTAAATTCCTTATGGTATTAATTAATTCATGTAGATTAGAAATAAATTTAATACTAGATTCTGTGGATAAATTTTTCATTTCGCTAATATCTGCACCAACAATGAAACTTTTTTCAACACCTGTTAAAATAATTCCTTTAACCTTTTCATTATCTTCTAATCTTTTCAATTCAACTTTCAATGCTTCAATCATCTCTGTGTTTAACGCATTAAGTTTTTCTGGCCTGTTAATTTTTAAAATAGCAACTTCATCTACAAACTCTGTTATTAATAAAGCCTTTTTTTCTACTGTCGACAATTCCGTGTTTTTACTCAAAATAGAACCCTCCAAATAGTGTGAAATTATTAAATATTCCGTTTGAATAATTGTAGCATACATTTATTATAAGTATTTTGGTTTTATTTTATATTTTTATTGATATAATACATAATATCCCCTGTTTAATATAATGATTTGTTCTCAACAGAGAAAGGAGGCATTTATAATGGATTTAAATCAAATTAGAATCTTCAATAAAATATGTGAAACCCGGAGTTTTTCTAATGCGGCAAAAGAGTTATTCATTACACAACCTACAGTTAGTATTCATTTAAAAAATCTTGAAGAACTACTGGGGGTTCAACTATTCAATAGAAAAAATAAATCTCAGGAACTTTTAACAGAAGCAGGAATTCTACTTTACAGTTACACAAGTGGAATTACCCCTCTCATTCATGAAGCAGAAAGAGCAATCAATGAGTATAGAGAAGGTCATAAAGGCGTGCTCTCATTATCCACATCACCTACCGTACTAAATTGGTTTATAATAGATATTTTAAAAGATTTTAAAGAAAATTATCCTTCTGTAGATATTGTTTTACATTCTTCCTTTAGCCCAAAAACTATAGATATGGTAATTAACAGAGACGTCCATTTCGGAATCATTAGACACTCACACGAAACTTATTCTAATTCATTAATAGAATGTGAATGCATTGCTTCAGATATATCAGTTCTAATATGTTCACCCAATCACAAATTGGCCGAAAATAACAGTGTATATCTGGACGATATTAAAAACGAAGAGTTCTTAGTTTATGCGAAAAATACAAGTTACTGGGAACAAATAAGTGAATACTTTACTATTAACTCCTTTTATCCAAAGATAGGTATGGAACTTTACGACATTTTTGCTATAAAGAAAATGGTGAGCCTTGGTATGGGAATCGCAATCGTTCCACAGACTGCAGTAAGGCAAGATATAGATGAAGGTAAGTATATTGAAATTCAAATTAAAGACTTTCCTACAATAAAAAGATATTCTTTATTGATATATAGAAAGGACCATATTTTTAGTGGTCCCAGTAAGAACTTTTATGATACTATTTTGAATAATAAATTTTTTATTGACTTATGAAGATACACTGTAAACTATATAGTCATTACTTGATTTACTTGTAGTTTATATACAAGTTAGGCAGGCGGGATAGCCGTAGAATGTTTGAAAACCATACCTTTTAGTAAAGAAGCCACTGAAAAACTTAAGAGTGTGTGTTAAATCAAAAAGAGCCAATTCGTTCGATTTTGAACGAATTGGCTCTTTTTCCCTTGCTATTTCTTACTCTATATCCTTCATTAACGTTATAATCCGTTTGAGATTGACCTCAAATATAGCCATTGCCCCTTGTATCTGCATGGCAAATAGAGACGAGGATGTGGCCACATCGTACCCGTGCCTTTGCTCCAATTTTATAGCGTGATTTCGCCTTCTCATTAAACTCATCACTATCTTGAAATACTTCTTGATCTTTATGTTCGTAGGTGGACATTCTGGTTTTAGCACACTCCGCTGAATGTAGCGGAAGGTGGCGACCCCTATGGGATTAGCGCGGGACAAGTAAAAGACCCCGCAGTGGAGCGCTAGCAACCGAGGAGGCTCACCGCCCGCCCCGTGGAAAGCGCACACTTGGAGCGGAAATCAACAGATTTTAGAAAAAACGACTTTAAGAGGTAGAGTCCATATAATTGTGTAAATAGGAAAAGGCATTTTCCATTCCTTATGTTAAAATGTTTTCAACGACGATAAACATTTAGGAGGAATGGAAAATGACCTTACTTAATTTTACTATAGATATGGATAATTTAAAAGATACAGTTATGAATTCAAATATGGAATCAGTTGTCAAATCAACAATTATTTTAGTATTGAATGAGTATATGGAAAAAGAACGTGACGACTATTTAAAAGCAGGATCCTATGAAAGATCTGAGGACCGCGTTGACTATCGTAACGGCTATTACGAAAGGGATTATACGATTAGCGTCGGTCGAATCACGTTAAAGGTACCGCGCACAAGGCAAGGTGAGTTCTCCCCTTCTGTTTTTGAACGGTACGCTCGCTGTGAACAAGCTTTAGTATTATCTATGCTCGAGATGGTTGTAAATGGCGTCTCGACTCGCAAGGTAACCAACATTGTGGAACAGCTTTGTGGAGAAAGTGTTTCTAAATCATTCGTTTCATCCTTAACTGCCAAGTTGGATCCAATCGTGAAAGAGTGGGCTGAGCGGCCTTTAAATACAACTTATTATCCTTATCTTTTTTTGGATGCAATGTACATTAAAGTACGTGAACACCATCGTGTTGTATCGAAAGCAGTTTACATCGCGATTGCGATTAACGAGGCTGGATACAGGGAAATTCTAGGTATGAAAGTGGATCATAACGAGAGTTATGAAAGCTGGGCTAACTTCTTACAGAGCCTTATCTCTAGGGGCTTACAGTCTCCAAAACTGGTCACTTCAGATGCGCATAAAGGCTTGAAAAAAGCAATCCAAGAAAAGTTTTTAGGAACGGCTTGGCAACGTTGTACTGTTCATTTCAGAAGGAATATTGCAGATTGTTTTCCGAAAAAAGATTGTGATGAAGCTAGAAGTCTTTTAAACAGTATTTTTGCTGCAGAAGATGTAGACACTATTCGCCGACTGAAAGATTTGTTTTTCGATAAATTTTCAGAGGAAAAGCGATTTGAAAAAGCACTTACCATACTAGATGAGGGATTCGACGACGCGATACAAAACCTTAATTTTCCGTTAAGACATCGTAAATTTATTCGTTCTACAAATCATTTAGAACGTCTTAACCAAGAGGTGCGTCGACGTGAACAAGTTATCAGGATTTTCCCAAATACCCAATCGGCTTTTCGTTTAATTGGGGCAGTTTTAATGAGTTATACAAAGGGAAACAAAGGGTGGGAAAGAAATGTTTTCGGTCAATCTGCCGGTTCCCAAAAACAGCAGGACGCACAAGTATGACGAGTAGCGACTTGACATGGAGCCTCTGCGGGCATAATCATCCAGCCTAAAGAGCCGGCTTTTTTAAAAAAGTCGGCTCTGCCCAGACAGGCTATCATGCCCGCCACTCCAAGTAAAGTCGCGAGTTAGTTAGCCATCGCGTGAATTCTATACACGAAGTGAAAAGTTGAAAACACGATTAAGGGAAAGTACACAAGACTATGGACTTGACTCTTTAAGAGGACTTTTTCAATGGCCTCATCAGTAAAAGGTATGGTTTTTATTGTAAAAAGTCTATATCCTCTTTAATATCTTACTGCTTATGGAAACACTATAGTTTTTGTAAAGTAACAAGTCTTCTCACAAGACTATTTTATTAAATAATATTTGAAGGCAATTTAATTAGATTAGAAGATTTATGTACTATTGGAAATTTCCATTCCTTAAAACAATAAAACATTTACTCAACATAGCTATCTGAATAACGCGAGGTTTAGACAGCTAGTAGGTATATATAATGACTAAAAGTATACGAAACTATAGAATCACCAATATATAAAGTTTAACCATAAACAATTAAAATATACCTAGTATTTTAGAAAGTTTATAGGATAGTGTATTTAGACTATTAAATTTACTTCCAACAAAAATGAAATGCTAGGGGTGTATATGACAAAAGACAATCTCAAAATCGAAATATGAGAAGGCGCACCAGAACAATATAAAATTCACGACGTGTTAGATAGTCCGGATGATAACGGACCAAGCGTATTGTCCCTAATTCATGATATGTCAGTGGATGAAGCAGGTCATATTGTGAGGGGGTATATGTCGAGATAGGAAAATGAGGAAGTGATTTTCGACAACGAACTTGAAGCATTTACACTTCCATCTCATGAAGCCGCAGTCCCATTAGCAAATCGACTCCCTAAACTAACAGCGATTGAGCTGTGAATGATTCAAAAAGGAAATTCTTTTGTATGGGAGCAACAGAATCCTCCAATTCTCAATTAAAGCTCGTCTAAACAGTTTGACGACGTTGGTAAAGAAGATGTCACTACGGGTACAGTTGGCTGTCTATAATACTAAATCAATTAAAGGCGTTAAAAAATGTTCAAGAATACATTGTAAATGGAAAAACGGTTAAAGACATTCTAGCCTTTGAATACGCGAACTACAAACAAATTTGGAGAGTTGAAGGAAATATAGTAACATTTTGGAACAATGCGATGTCAATAGTGGAAACGGTACCGTTTGAAATGCGTGTTCCTCGGCTCTTTAAGTGGAAAGTTGTAAATCATAAAATTACAGCTATCAATTCGGTAACAATGATGCTCAATCCAGGTTTAGCAGAAGCTTATTTTAAGTACAGCTACGAGTGAACATATTTGATAATGAGTGAGGAAAGGTCAGAACTTCTTCCGATTGAATATGTACATACCTATACGATCCTTTATACTTACAAATCCCCCGCACTCCGAAAATGGATTGCGAGGGGATTATTTGTAGTGGGAACATTTATGAAGTAGATTGGTTAACTGCCTGTGATTTACATCGTAATCAGACTAGTGTTTGAATTGTGCGGTGCACGGCGCATTTCACTATTTCCCGCAACACTTCTTTTACTTTTTTTCACTTCCACACACACAAGGTTCATTTCGACCTATTTTCTCTACTGTGATTGTCTCTTGTTTTCCATAAAATAATTAATTTTCAAGTAGTGATTGCCCCATTGCTTTTTCCGTACGCTTTTCCCCCTTAGTCCATGATGCTTTCCACTTTTCCATCTTCGGGTGATCAATGCCCATGACGCTATGGAATCCGTAACCTAGTTCCATTGAATCGACAAACATACTATCATCACCCGACCCCAAATACTCTTGAATTGGCTGGACTGCTGTCTCTGTAAAATGGAAACCAAGTGATTCCACAATTCGGGAAAGATGATTGATTTCAAATGAATTTTTATAGATCTGATACAATTTCAGTAAGCCTTTTTCGGCTTCAGTCGTTTTAATCGTCCCTAATAAGCTCATCGAATGAATTGCATACCCGTCCATTTCTAACAAATACGGCATAGCAGCAAGCGCAGCCTCGTCATTCTGATAAGCAATCAATGTCTTTTCAACCATTTCCAATAAATAATCTTCATCACGTTCAAACAGTCCCGCAATTCTTGGTAAATAACGATTATCTTTTAATAAACCAAGCATATACACTGTATAGATTCCTTCATATGTAAAGTAAGGTGCTTCTTCATAAGATGCAAAAACCGGTTCAATTTCCTCAATTGTAATCCATTTCTTCTCAACAATCGTTTTTGCGAATTTTAATGCTAAGAAATCGAGGGAGCTATCGAAACTTTGCTTTTCCTCGGCTCCCAAAATAATTTTCTTGTATTTTCCAATGACTTCTTCTTTTGATCCTTTTGCCAATAGCTCATAAAGGGACCAATTTTCCGGGGTGAAAATCTCTTGCAATTCATCAGAAAAGGCCTCCATTTGCTCTGGCTCTAAATGGGCTAGTAATTTGATATACTGGTCTCTAAAACGTTTTTCCGATTTCCGGTACAAATCAAGCAGAAGCCGAATCGCCTTTTCATCGTATGTTGCATTATCCATTCCGTAAATAATGTTTAGCGTTTGCTTGGGGGATGAATGAACCATCTCAAGCAATCGTTGCGCCCATGACACGGGCCATTCAGGATAATTCTCAATCGCATGCATAATATACCTTTGAATAATTTCATCTTCACTTGTTAAATATTTATCGATTGTTTCAATAAACTTCAATTCATACACCCCATTAATTATTTTCTTATAAAAAATAAACGCCTATCCCTTGTCCGTTGGGAATAGCGTTTCGGGTGGCCTAGACGATTCTTCTTGAATCGATTAGTTTGGCTTCTTGTTCAATTGAACGCAATGAAAGACGCTCCAAAATTCGCTCTTGTCTCACTTGCCCATCTGCCAATTGCTTTAGTATTTCACTGTGCAGTGTTTGTTCTACTTTGATTGAGGCAACTTCTCCGTGCAATTTATGAAAATCCATCGTTAAAACTTCTTGCTTTGCATCTGTTTCTTCTTGTCTATCGTAAATCGCACGAATCATTTCCGTATTTTCATTGAGTTGGGATTTCATTACTTGCTGTTCATTTTTAATGTCTTGAATATCTGTTTTCATATGCCCGATGTCAGTTTTCACATCTTTTAATTCGTATAAAATTTGTTGCAATATCTTTTCACTCACCACAGCTGCCCCTTTCTTATTTATATATATGTTGTTCAAAAACTTCATTTAATTATACCATATTTCCAGTAAATCCGACAGAAAAAAACGTCTACGCGCTACACACCCCATAGGACAGGACAGGACAGGACTGCAACCAACCATTACCAGATGAAGCCCAACAGCTCCTGGATTAAAGATGCAATTTGAGTCCCTCATGAGATGCTTTAAAACCCAATTGCTCATAAAAGTGCAATGCTTCTGCTCGTTTTTTATCGGTCGTTAACTGAACGATATGGCAACCGCGCTCTTTAGATCTCTGAACTGCATACTCAATTAATTTGCTTCCAATCCCTTTTCCCCGCGCCGCCCGTGCGATTCGAACACCTTCAATTGTTGCTCTCCACCCACCTTGACGTGTTAAATGTGGAGTAAACGTTATTTGTTGAACACCAACAATTTCATCCCCATAACACGCAACGACTAATTCATTATTGGGATCAGACTCAATCGACTTAAATGCGTTCAAATAAGACTCCGGAAGTGGCTGTTCATATCGCTCTCGAGTACTGCCCAATACATCATCCGCAAGCATTTGTACAATGTAATCCAGATCTTTTTCCAGTGCTTGTCTAAAAGTGACTTTGTTACTCTCCATTGGATAAACCTCCTTTTTCAGCAGATTCCCGTATACCACACAAAAATTCTACAGAATGAGCATATTGGATCGAAAAAACAGCTTCATATTTTTTATCCGCACCTTTTGAATGGATATCCGACAGTTCAAGCATTATATCCGCACATTTTGAACGGATATCCGACAGTTCGAGCGTTATATCCGCACATTTTACATACATATCCGCGAAACATGACTTTATACTCACACTAAAAGGATCTAACTTAACTATTTTCGGATAATCACACACCTAATTTAATATAGAAGAAGTTAAGGGGCCACCAGTTCCACTTTAATCCGATCGGGATCTTCAAAAAAGACAGCATAATAGTCCTTCCCGCCAGCGTAAGGATGCTTGTCTGCATAGAGAATCCCAATTCCCTTATCTCTTAATTTCTGGGTCACATCGTCAACATGTTCGCGTGAAACCGCATGAAACGCTAAATGGTTAAGACCTACCCGACACCTATGATAAGGTACGTCCAGAAACCTTTCCTCCGCTTGGACAAAAACGATATACGTTTCTCCCAGTCGCCAACTTTTTCCGCCTTCCCACTTTTGAAAATCCGAATAACCCAATTCCTTTAAAAACCAACTCCAAAAATCAACGGTATTCTTTAAATTAGAAACATAAATTTCAATATGATGAATTAGTCCTTTTGACAATCTGTTTCCTCCTCCCCTTTGCATTTTGTACACGGTTCTCGTACGTGTGCAAGCAACTTATACGTCCCTACTTAAGAACATTAATCTTTCTATTTCCATAAACCCATTCTTCTTATAAAATGCCTCCGCCGGAATCCCTCTATCAGTTAATAACGATAGATTGCTTACTTTTTCTGAATCAAGTTTCTTCAATAAATAGTTCAAAAGGATTGATCCGATCCCAGTTTTTTGTATCTCGGTACTGACGCACATTTCATTAATAAAGAATTCATTTCCACTCCACCAAACCTTATGAGCACCGAAAATAAATCCAATGATCACTTCCTCTTTGACAGCAAGAATCCCCATAAATCCAGGAGTATTCGTATAGTCAAGTAAATATTGCTTGGCTACTCCTTCAGACCAATTATCATTCCATGGTTCTTCATTAAAGACGTTAATAAATAATCTTGTACATTTCAAAAGGTCATTTTCTTCAAATAATCTAATATCCATTCTTAAAATTCACTCATCTCAATTAATTATTTCATTTGAAACTCCACATGCACCATTTACCGATATCTACAAAACCCATACGCTTATAGATGGATCCCGCTGCCGGATTGTCGTAGAAAAGACAGAGCATCTTCCCCTCACTCAGCAATTCTGCACAAAGTACGGACATGCAAAATGAAGCGAATCCCTTTTTCTCGTATCCAGACAAAGTGCCAACACCAACAATCATGGCGGACTGGCTGTTTTCCGCTGTACTCGATGCGGAACTTATTATACGGCCTGCTTCTTCAATGAAATACGTACGCGCCGATCCATTGCTGAGTGTCTCACGTTTCCGTTCAACACTGAATGTACTCGTAGCAAATTCGGGTATTCCATACATTTGATCGATGATTCTTCCTGCGTCATCAGGTGTCGATTTTTTCACCTCAATCTGCGCAGGAACTTCTTGCAATTCATTCGCATGTTCACATTTAGCATAATAAAGCACACGTGGATTTGACGGTTTTATCGTCAAATACGGTTCCAATTTAAGCACAATCTGCTCGATTCCTGAAATGAATTCATATGTTTCATCCCGATTGATAATATCCGCAAACCCTTTTGCATCGAATTCTCCCGGTGCATACACGATGAAATTGCTATCATACTTTAATAGAACACCTCGCATTTCACCGTCCTTAGTGAAATCGCCCCATAGTTTCTGTATCGTATTTGTAAATCCGTACGCTTCGATATCCCCAATAATGAACAAATTTTCCGCAGGCATTACAGAAACGAAATCCATCGTCTGCTTATGATCTTTTTCCACTAATATTCGAATCATTTCAATCATTCCTTTGTTAGTTTAGTCTTCAAGACAATAGCTTGATGAGTCCAGCACAATCTCGATTAAGCCCTCAAAAAGGATCCGTTGAGACGGATTAGCCCAATCTTCTTCTACATCCGCCATCAGCCACATCACTTCATCTAAAAAAACGTGTTCCACTGCTTTTTTCCAATAGACTATCTCCATATCCGTCAGTTTGACCGACTTTTTATAACCTTGCAGGAATAAGCGCCACTCCTCAGGTGTAAATGGTGTATCCGGAGCTGTTGTTAATTCATTATGAAACAGAAGTAAGGCCAATGCTAGATCAAATATTCTAGGAATCCATGCAGCATTATCTGGATCTATTAAATACGGTTTCGGCGTATAGATTAAATTATTTGCCTTGAAATCATGTGGCGTTGTTATATACGTCAACCCACAATTTTGCAGCTCTTCTTGTTGAGCTACGAATTGCAATAGCTTCTCTTTCAGACGGCCGTTATCAATTTTAAAAGGATAGGGAGATGCATTTACCTCTATCTTTTTAACACTTTCGGTCACTTCTTCTACGTTGAAATCGAAAACATTATACTCTTCTAGTTCAAATATATTTTCAGTATGCGAAAGAGCATGTATTTTCCCTAGAAGTTCCCCTGCCTCTATAATTTCCTTTTCTTTCCCTGAATAGGTCAACCCTTCGATAAAAGGATAGACAACGTATGTATGATCGCCAATCGTTTGAGGATTAGCCATAGTTAATTTTGTGGGTGTTACGATATTAATTCCATTTTCTTTCAAAGTAGCCGTATACTTCATTAATCTTAAAGCCTGTTCAATAGGATGTTGTGTCTTCTTAACAATTAGCTCTTTTTCTACACCTCTTACCCGATAAACCGGTGAAAAAGGATAAATACTCACTGGCTCCTCTTCTGTGTGAAAACCAAATTGCTTTAGTACGTTCATTCCGCTCATTATTTTTCCTCCATAACAGTTCCTTCTTTTATACGAATGGCACTGTTCTAGAAATATGAACAGTGCCATTATAGAAGGTTATTGCCTTGTAATTACGAATACGCCTCCGCAATGAGATACAGGATGAAATTCACAGTTGCAACTATTTTTGAGCGATGAACTAATTTCATCAGCCACAAAATAAAACTCATCTTCATCCCAATAATCAATGCTATTTGTTCTGCAGATTTCTAGTTCCCCTCGCGTTTGAAAAGCAATATCTCCGATGAAAATCTTTCCATCTTCTGATAGTAAAGGTAGTAATTTATGAATGAAACTCACTTTATCTTCATCTGATAAATGGTGAAGTGCATACGTACTTATAATCGAATCATATGTTTTCTCTTGAACAGATTCCGGTAAACCGTTTGAAATGTCCCATTCATTCAAGTTTGCCATTGGCATTTTAGACTCCGCGATGGCAATCATCTCTGCCGAGAAGTCTATACCATCAATGCGATGTCCATTTTCATATAATCTACTTGTTAGAATACCTGTTCCAAACCCTATATCTAAGATTGTAGATTGCCTTTTTTGCATGACTTCGTTAAAAATAGAATTCAACACTTTTTTGTATCCGGCAAATGGATACAAATTATTTTCCTCACTTACTTGTACCGTTTGATCATAATCATTTGCCCACAGGTCAAATCCTTGTTTGTTTAGCATAAATGCTCCCCCTAATAATTGGACGAGCAATAGGGTATTCTTTTCAAATAAAAAAATTTACCAAATTAATCGTCCATCTTATTCTCTAATATCTTATGATTTTTAGTAGTAATCGTGTTTTCCATCGCAAACGCCACCTTTCATAGTTACTCCAATATTATCATAATTCTATGTACTTCACCGGTTTTAAAAAAACGTATGAAAAAAAGAGAAATAGCTCATGCTGAATACTATAAAAGAGGCATTACCCTTCGAATAATAGGATTCAAATTGGATGAATTTAATTGTATTCTTAAGTAAGAAATGAGGGAGGGAAAGTATGCGTTTTTTTAAAAAGAAAAATATAAATAAAACAAATACCGCTGTTCCCTCAGAAAATCAGAAAGACGGATTGAAAGCAAGCCTCGAGGAAAATTTACAAATATTAAAAGATACGCTTGGAAAAAGTACGGATATTGTTTTTCGGGAAATTCGAATTGGCAAAGAGGGAAACCTAAAAGCGGGCATTATATACACTGATGGATTAACGAATACAATTTCGTTACAAGAATCCATTTTAGAAAAACTTATGTTGGATAGTAAAGATATTGAATTACAGGAAAAGTTGGCAACAGGACAAAGTATGAGCAGCATTTTAAAAGATTTTTTAATGACAGTAGGTGAAATTAAAGATTGCACAACTTTTGAAGCGCTATACACCAGCCTTTTGTCGGGTGACACAATAATACTAATCGATGCCAGTGCACAAGGGTTAATCATTTCCAATAAGTACTGGATTGAGCGCGGGGTAACGGAACCTATGGCCCAAACGGTAGTGAGAGGACCCCGTGAAGGATTTTCTGAAAACTTGCGTGTAAACACGGCATTAGTTCGTCGGAAACTCAAAGATCCCAACCTTTGGATGGAGTCAAAGATAGTTGGAACACGGACGAAAACGAATATTGCGGTGATGTACATCAATGGTATAGCAGATGAGAAAATAGTGAAAGAAGTCCATTCACGTTTGGATAATATAGATATTGATGGAATTCTTGATAGTGGAAATATCGAAGAATTGATTGAAGATGCACCGCTTTCACCTTTCCCCACTATTTACAATACAGAGCGTCCAGATGCAGTAGCGGCTGCATTATTAGAAGGAAGAATAGCCATCTTGGTAGATGGAACGCCTTTTGTACTGATTGTTCCCGCGTTGTTCATACAATTTTTTCAGTCTTCTGAGGATTATTATCAACGCGCGGATATTGCGAGTTTTATTCGACTCCTTCGTTTCGGTTCTTTTGGCATTTCTTTGCTGGCACCAGCGCTGTTTATAGCAATCACAACTTTTCATCAGACAATGTTACCGCCTGCACTGCTCATTAGTCTGGCAGCCCAACGAGAAGGTGTCCCATTTCCTGCATTTATTGAAGCAGTACTAATGGAAATGACCTTTGAAATTTTACGTGAAGCAGGCATAAGGATGCCTCGCTCAATTGGATCTGCCATGTCTATTGTAGGTGCATTCGTCATAGGGACCGCAGCTGTCGAAGCGGGTGTGATCTCTGCTGCGATGGTAATTGTTGTTTCAATAACTGCTATCGCGAGCTTCGTTTCACCCACATATGATTTAGCGATTGCTGTGCGATTACTTCGTTTTGGGTTTATGGGGATAGCCGCTTCATTCGGTTTGTTTGGAATCATGGTAGGAGTAATTACCCTAGTACTGCATTTATGTAGTATTCGATCTTTTGGCATTCCCTACATGTCTCCACTCGCTCCGTTTAATATTTCCGATCAAAAGGACACATTTATTCGATTGCCTAGATGGGCAATGTTTACCCGACCTCGTCTTATCAATCAACAAAATATAGTTAGGCAACAAGATTCAGCTTCTGCAAAACCAAAGCCACCAGAAAACGAGGAGTAAAAAGGAGCCTTAACGATGAAAAAACATATTTTCGTGTTCCTAATTCTCAGTCTTGTTTTAACGGGTTGTTGGGACAGGAGGGAATTAAATGAGATTGCGATTACAATAGCGCTAGGAATTGATAAAGTAGATGAAGAATTTCGATTAACTGCTCAAGTAGTTGTACCGTCGGAAGTATCCATGAAACAAAGTTCTGGTCGTTCAACAGTAACCTTGTTCCAAGTTGACGGTGAAACAATATTTGAAGCCTTTCGAAAAATGACAATCGACTTACCCAGAAAGATATATCCCGGTCATCTTCGAATGCTTGTGATTGGCGAGGAATTAGCAAAAGAAGGTGTTGGCGAATCCTTGGATTTATTGTCAAGAGATTGGGAACTTCGATCAGATTTCTTTGTTGTTATTGCAAAGAATATGAGTGCTGGAGAAATACTGAATGTCGCAACAACATTGGAAAACATACCTGCAAATCAAATGTATAATACGCTTAAAACGTCTGAGGAAAGCTGGGCCGCGACGAAAGGAGTTACACTAGACGAGTTTTTAATGCTTATGATAAATGATGGAAAGGAGGCAGTTTTAACGGGGATTCGGGTGATAGGAAACCAGGAATTAGGTTCAAGTAAACAGAATGTGGAGTCGATTACGCCTGCTGCCCGAATTCAATATGATCATTTAGCTGTCTTTAAAAAAGATAAACTAGTGGGATGGTTAACTGAAAGTGAGAGTAAGGGGTTGAACGACATTACTAACTCAGTAAAAACAACAGTCACATCAATACCTTGTCCACAAGGAGGAAAAGCTAGTATAGAGGTTAAGCAGTTCAAATCTAAAATGAAAGGCAATGTAAAAAAAGGCGAGCCGCAAGTGGAAGTCAATATTCAGGCCGAGGGAAATGTGGGTGCAGTCGAGTGCAAAATCGATTTGACAGAAAAAAAAGCAATAGATGAGTTAGAGAAAGTTTATGAAAAAGAAGTGGAGGAACTCATTCAACAGACAATTGAAACTGTACAAAAACAATATAATTCAGATGTTTTTGGATTTGGACAAGCGATTCATCGATCTAATCCGAAAACATGGAAAAAAATTAAAGATCAGTGGAATGAAAGTTTTGTAGACCTAATAGTGGATGTTAATGTTGATTTGAAATTACGAAGTACGGGTACGCTAGATAATTCATTCTTACAAAGTTTAAAGGAATAACTGGGTATGTTTAAAGTAATGGGAGTCCTGTTGTTAGTAGCTCTAATCGCGCGGTTTGAAGTTCCACCCCTGTTATTAAAAGGAAATAAAAAAGTATTAGTTGTCTTCTTACTCTTTCTATCGATTGGTGCAGGTTTAGGGATTATCCAAGCGTTAGAAAAAACCATTCCAAATCTACTGGACTTATTAACTTTCATTCTTAAACCGTTAAATGATACACTATTTCGTTAGGCGGGGTAGTGAGATATATGGGGTGAAGATATGACATGATGCAAAATGTTAAAATAGATTCAAATCAGTTTTTAATACTCGTCATCTTTTTTACAATCGGGACAGGTATCTTAGAAGTTCCGTCCGTTTTAGCAGCTGAAACCAAGCAGGATGCCTGGATTACGGCTATAATTGGTATGGGCATTGGATTTTTGGTGATATGGTTTTTCACCACGTTGGCACTTTGGTTTCCTCAACTCTCCTATGTTCAAATCAATGAGTTGGTATATGGAAAATGGATCGGTAAAGCCGTTTCAGTTTTATTTGTAATGATGTCATTTATTTATTCTGCTACACTTTTATTTCAATCAGGGAATTTTTTAAATACCCATATTATGCCAAACACGCCCATGTCGGCCCTGAATATTCTAATGGCCGGAATTATGGTAATGGGTGTGTATCTTGGGCTAGAGACCATTGCACGATCTGCAGAAATCTTTGGTGCCATATTCTTTATCACTTTTATTGTATTTGTAGTATTAATTGCACCCGATATCCAAATAGACAACATAAAGCCAGTGTTTGAGGCAGAATCGAAAACGATGATTAAATCTTCCTTTTTCATTGTCCTTTTGTCATCTGGAAATGCGATTGTTTTATTAATGATTTTCCCGGCATTTGTTAATGATGTTAAACAAGCAAAAAAATCCTTTCTACTTGGAAATTTAATTGGTGGGCTTATCATCATTGTCATTACGTTTTTTTGTATTTCTATATTAGGGGCAGTAAAAACGGCAAACGAAATTTATCCAACTTATGAATTAGCAAAAAGAATTAGTGTCGGAAATTTCATAGAGCGAATTGAGGAAGTAATGGCTTTACTATGGATTCTCTCTCTCTATTTCAAGATGATCCTTTATTTTTATGCTTCTGTTTTAGCGATCGCACAAATCTTAAATTTGAAAGATTATCGGCCTATAATAATTCCATTAGGTCTAATTGCCGCCTTTCTTTCCCTCATGATTTATCCTAATATTATTTATAAACAAGAATGGGACAATACTACGGAAAAGTCCCTATCATTGGTGGTCGGTATTATACTACCTCTTTTGCTGGCTGTCGTTTATGGAATACGAAGGAAAAGTTTGAAGAAAGAACCGGGAAAATGATAGGGTATGAAATAATCACATTTGTAGCTTAAGCATTTAACTCCACATTGATAGAGGGCGCCGATTGCGAGTAGATAAACCGTGATTGCGGGGACATAAAACGGAATTGAGAGGACATACCCGAAGTTTATGGGGACATCAGGTGAAATCGCCGGATTCGGAGGACATCCTGGCCGATTGCGGGGACATAAAACGGAATTGAGAGGACATACCCGAAGTTTGCGGGGACATCAGGTGAAATCGCCGGATTCGGAGGACATCCCGGCCGATTGCGGGGACATAAAACGGAATTGAGAGGACATACCCGAAGTTTATGGGGACATCAGGTGAAATCGCCGGATTCGGGGGACATCCTGGCCGATTGCGGGGACATAAAACGGAATTGAGAGTAAAGAAACGCCATTGTGCGGACATCCCTGCAGCCTTTGCCGCAGGACGCGGTGATATTGGGAATACCTGCCACCAATAAGGCGCCTATGTTCGGTTTGTACATGTTTTCATTAATTGCACCGTACACAGGCATCACTTATTCTTTCCCTTTCTCTTTCTCTTTCTTTTTCTCTTTCTCTTTCTCTTTCTCTTTCTCTTTCTTTTTCTCTTTCTTTTTCTCTTTCTTTTTCTCTTTCTCTTTCTCTTTCTCTTTCTCTTTCTTTTTCTCTTTCTCTTTCTTTTTCTCTTTCTCTTTCTTTTTTCCCTTCTCTTTCCCTTTCTCCTTTTTCTGATTGTTTTTCACCTGTTCAACTAATGAGAAATCAAATTCTTTATTAGGTAATTCGCTTATGGATTTACTTAAGATTTGTTGGAAGACTTTTGTAACTGTTTCGCTACTTGTCCCCGTCAAGTAATGATCAGGGTCCGTTTTATCATAACCCAACCAAACTGCACCAACGATATCTGGTGTATATCCAACAAACCAATGATCTTTTGAACCTGCTACATCAGGGAAAGGAAGTTGCGTTGTTCCGGTTTTACCTGCTACGTTTATCCCCGCAATACTCGCATTTTTACCTGATCCATTTTCGACAACACCTTTTAGCATATAGGTCATCTTCCCGGCAACTTCCGGTTTGGTAACTTGAGTAGACGTTTCACTCCATCTTCCAACTAATTTACGTTCTGCATCCCTGATTTCTAAAATGGCATGGGCTTCCATCATTAATCCATCGTTAGGAAATGTAGAAAAAGCCTGGGCCATTAACAAGGGCGATGTACCTTGGTGCAAACCACCTAATGCTAACCCGAGATTATGGTCTTCTTTTTCTAGTGGAATACCAAACCGTTCAACAGTACGGATCCCCTCTTCAATCCCAACTTCATTTAATAACCATACAGCGGGTACGTTATAAGAATTTATTACTGCATCATTCATTGTGACTTTTCCGCGATATTGCTTATCAATATTTTGCGGTTGATATCCGTCTATATTTATTGGTTCATCAACCAGCATATCGCCAAGTTCATAACCTTGCTCCAGTGCAGAAGTATAAACAGCTAGTGGTTTCAATGCAGATCCAGGTTGCCTTATTAACTGGGTCGCATTATTAAAGCGTTTGTACGTATATTCGCCTCTTCCACCAACTAACGCACTAATTCCCCCTGTTTTTGGATTAAGAAATACGGATCCACTTTGAATAAGTTGATCTGGTTTACTCTCTGGAAAGTTATCTTCATCAAGATATACTTCCTGGGCAGCATCCTGTATAACGGGATTTAGTTCCGTATATATATGAAGTCCCCCTGATAGAACCTCATTCTCAGTTAGTTGATACTTTTCTATTGCTTCTTCAATTAGATAATCAACATAATACGGGTATTTTCCATCATAATCCACTATTCCTTTTTCCGTTAATACAATCGTTTGATCTAGTGTTTTTTCAAATTCCTTTTGACCAATGTATCCCTCGCTATTCATTAAGGAAAGCACAATGTTTCTTCGTTCAACCGCTTTTTCCATGCTCTTAAAAGGCGATAAATTAGACGGGGCTTTGACAAGTCCAGCCAAAGTTGCAGATTCATTTAATGTTAATTCACTAACATCTTTCCCAAAATAGACATGTGCTGCTCGTTGAATTCCCCAGGCCCCTTCACCAAAATAAATTTGATTTAAATACCGTTCCAAGATTTCGTCTTTCGAATACGTTCTCTCGATTTTTTTAGTGAGTATTAGTTCCTTGAATTTACGGGTGTAGGTCTGTTCTTCTGTTAGAAATACATTTTTCGACAGTTGTTGGGTAATTGTACTACCGCCAGCAACAATCCTTCCTTTAAATAGGTTTTGCATTAACGCCCTTGTAATTCCGAAATAGTTAATACCGCTATGTTTATAAAATAGTTGGTCCTCAGTAGAGACAAAAGCTTTGATGACCTCTTCTGGAATTTGGTCTAGACGAACTCCCTCAATTTTTGAGTTAGACACTTTACTAGCCACATCACCATTTATATCGTAAATAAATGTAGGCCTTGGTTCTACAATATCTAATTTACTTACATCGCTAAACAAAATTAAAATATTAAATACGAATAGACTAAACAAAATAATACCTATGAAAACAAATAAAAACTTATTGATTAGTTTAATTGATTTAAACCATTCAATAAATCCGCTTAAACGTATCCGTTTTTTCCGACGTTCCATTCTACTCAACTAAATACCGCCCTCCATGTTGTTGCAAAAAAAAAGGAGCTATTCCTTACTCATAGCTCCTAGCAATACATAGTTAAATTTTAACACATTAAGAACCCTAATAAAATATCATTGCATCACTATTTAAATCGTTCATTTTGTCAGAATACTTTACAAGCTAATGGCATCTTAACCTTCCTGACTTTGAACTTCTCGTCACTAAAGTAACGAAATTCCGCGAGTTTCAATTGATAAGATACTAAGCCAATTTAATTCCCACTGGGATATTTGAGCCGTAGTCAATACGATCTAGATTATGCAATCCAATCAGCTAAAAAGTGCGGGAAACATCCGTTCAATAGAGTCGTTTGAGTGCCTAGCACAAAAAGGCTTTTATCGATTTGACCTATGACTTACAAGTTTTCAGAATAGTGCCTGATTTGTGCAGGGGACTGTCACCCCACACGTGAGGAAAAATTAGTTTGTTGCTAGATATTTCAACATTTTTTCAGCCGCATCTTTACCTTGCTTAACGCAATCGGGAACGCCAACACCTTCATACCCCGCCCCGCAAAGGAATACGCCAGGTTTTTGCACTTCCAGGTTCTTCCGTATTCTTTTCAATTGTTCAATATGATTTATTGGATACTGAGGCATTGAATCTATGGCTCGAGTTATTGTGTGAAAATTAGGCGTAGCGGTAATGCCCATAATGTCTTTTAAATCTTTTTGTACATTAGCCAATAACTCCGCATCTGACCATTTAATCCACTTTTGATCCTTTTCGCGTCCTACATAACATCTTAATAATAACTTGTTATTCGGAGCCGCATGTAGCCATTTTGACGATGACCACGTACATGCGGTAAGTACATTTTTTTCGTTCACAGGAATAAGGAAGCCTGATCCATTCATTGGAAAGGAAATGTCTTCTTTATTGAATGTTAATGCGATGTTTGCAACAGATACGTAATTGATTTTCTCCAACCAGTCGATGGATTCCACATCTGACAAAAGCTTTGCAGCATGGTGATTAGGCAAAGCAAAGACGAGCCCATCCGCCTGGAGCATAGTATTATTATCCAAGTAAACATGATAGCCATTATTTGTTTTGACGACTTCGGTTACACCTTGCCCTTTGATTATCCGGATTGACCTTAGCTCTTCCGTTAATCGTTCAATTAATGTTGACATCCCATTTTTAAACGTTAAAAACATGCTTTTATTTGCAGCATCCGGTAATTGTACAGATGTGGGGGGATTTTTCTTCCCGGCAGCCATCCCCAAAATAAGGCTACGATGCTTCTGTTCCATTTCGATTAAATGTGGGAACGTCGCTTTAAGGCTAAGTGTCTCGGTATCACCAGCATAGATCCCGCCAAGAAGGGGTTCTGTTATATTTTTCAATACTTCTTTACCTAATCGACGTTTGATGAAATGCCCAAGAGATTCATCTTCTATGCTTTTCTTCTTAGGAAGCAATAAATCAAGAGATGCCCGCAACTTTCCTAAAGGTGATATTAAACCTGTTTTCATGAACGGCGTTAGTTTTGTCGGAATTCCCAACACAAGTCCAAGTGGCATTTCGTGTAGTTTCTTATTATAATAAATATAATTTGTCCTTGCTTTTGGATTTGTACCGACCAATTCATCCTCAAGGCCAAGCTCCTTTGTTAACGTAATAATCGGCAATTTACGGGCAAGAAAAGAATCAGGTCCTCTTTCAATGACAAATCCATCTCGACGCAGTGTTTGGACTTTTCCACCCAATTCCTCGCTTTTTTCAATTAAAGTAATGTCAATCGGAATCTGCTGCTCTTCAAACAGCTTTTTTATATAAAATGCAGCACTTAATCCCGTGATGCCTCCTCCAACTACAATCACTTTCTTACACGGTTTCCCCAAAACAACTACATCCTTTCAAGTATCAGATTGTCAACAATTACCTCAATGCTTTTGGAATATAGGCGCAATATGGATCACTTTCAAGATAGTCGCCTGTCACCGCATATGCACGTGCTCTGGAACCGCCGCATATATTTTTAAATTCGCAAACACCGCACTTCCCTTTTAGCTTAGACTTATCACGTAAATCTTTCATGACGGGGGAGTTTTGATAAATATCCAAAAGCGGTTGTTCACGTACATTACCACACGCAACTGGCAGAAATCCGCTTGGGTAAACCGCGCCCGTATGGCTAATAAAAACAAAACCATCGCCATCATTAACCGGTTGTGGTGCCCGCCCAAGAAAATCCTCTCGTTTTGGTTGCTTGTTCATTTGCCCGGTCATTTGATCCTTACTTAATCGTTCACTCTCTTGCAAATAAACCCTTCTATAATGCGGGGCCTCGGTTGTTTTCACCCCGTAAGGCATTTTTTGTTGGATTTGATAAAGCCATTTCATAACTTCTTCATGTTCCTCTGGACTTACCATGTCCTTTTGCATTCCCCTGCCTGTTGGCACCAAGAAGAATGCACTCCATAGAACGGCACCCATTTCTTTCACTTTTTCAGCTATCGCTTCTAGATCATGTAGATTATATTTGGAGATCGTTGTGTTTACCTGAATAGGAATTTCTGCCTCTTTCAAATACTCTATGCCTTTCATAGTCCGGTCAAATGACCCCTTCGTACCACGAAAATGGTCATGAATCTCCGCGCACGAACCATCCAAACTAAATGCCCAACGCGACAATCCAACTTCCTTCGCTTTTAGAACTGCACTCTGAGTAACCTTCGGCGTTGCACTAGGCGTCATCGATACAGGAAGGCCTTTTTCTTCAATAGAGTACTTGGCAAGTTCGAAAAGGTCAGGACGCATTAATGGATCGCCCCCAGTAAAAACGAAAAGAGGGTTATCCATTTCCGCAATTTGATCAATTAGTTTCTTTCCTTCCTCGAAAGATAATTGATAAGGATCGGCTTGATATTGTGCTTCTGCTCGGCAATGCAAACACTTCAATGCACATGCTCGAGTCACCTCCCATATAACAATAAATGGATGCACATTAAAATCTCTTTCCCTACTTATATTAAACATATGTAACACTCCTTCTATTTTGTAATGACAGTCAAAACTTAAACGATTACCTAACTCAAGGATAAAGGTTATTCGATTTAACAAATGTGATAATAATCACTATATGTGCAGCATTTTGTGTCGGAAATAATAACCTTTGCTGATGAACGTATTTGAGTGGCCGGCACTAAATAACCAGGTAAAATCTACCTAGCATTTTAGGAAATTTACGAGATACTGTATTTAGACTACTCATTTTATTCTCTAATGAAAATGTGAGGGATGTTTATGACAAAAGACAATCTCAAAAATGAATTACTAAAAGGGGGGCTGGGACAATATAAAATTCACGGGGTGATGCATAGTTCGGATCATAACGGGCCAAGCGTATTAACCCTGATTCAGGATATGTCAGCAGTTTCAGCAGGATATATTGTGGGGGTCTATATGTCGAGACAAGAAAATGAGGAAGTTATTTTCGATAACGAACTTGAGATATTTCCATTTCTATCTCACGAAGCCACAGTTTCATTTGCAAATCGGCTTCCAAATCGAACCGCGATTGAGTTGTTAATGATGCAAAAAGGAAATGATTTTGTATAGGAGCAGTGGAATCTCTCAATTCCCAATTAAAGCTTGTGTGGAGTACCTATGCAATAAGTAACAAACAATTCTACCAATCATATACACTTACAAATCCCCCCGCAATCCTAAAATGGATTGCGAGGGGATTATTTGTATTGGGAATATATTCACTTTAACCAAACACGGTTGTCAGAATAGTGTCTGATTTGTGCAGGGGACTGTCACCATTTCAACCATTTCAATTCCCCTCAAATCCAGCCAATTCCTCAATTACATGACAGGTGCACAGAATTCCGTTAAAGAAGTTCTCGATGCCGATATTTTCATTTGGGGAGTGGTTCGCTTCGTCAAAGTTTGCGTACGGCACAATAACAGAAGGGACACCTAGAATTTGCGTCCATACGTAATCCGGTAAACTCCCTCCTAGACTCGGCTGCAAAATAGGCGGCTGTTTATACGCTTTTTCAACTGCCTGTTTAATGGTTTCTACAACTTTTGAATCGGATGGCGTGCGGGAAGGCTTCATCATGCTATGACATGTTACTTCTACATCGGGTGCATATTTAGCCACATGCTTCTGAAACTTTTCATAAATATCTTCGGGATCTTGATCAACGACAAGACGCATATCCATTTTCAGTTTCGCAGTAGCTGGAATGATTGTTTTCGATCCTTCTCCACCATATCCACTATGGAATCCAGCAATGTTTATGGTTGGCTCCAACGTTAATTTTCTATAGTATTCCTCTGCAGTCATATCGAACCCTTTATATCCAATTTGCTCACCTAATAGTTTTGCATCGAAAGGTAACGTCGAAATCAGTTCCAACTCTTTTTCTGTCGGTATACGTAAATCATCGTAGAAACCCTTAATTAGAATTTTATCATCGGAATCTTTCATCGTATTCAAAAGCTCAACTAGCTTCCATGCTGGATTTGGAACAATATTTCCTTTATTGCCCGAATGATTATCCCACTCTCCGCCTTTAGCGGTCAATTCAACATACAACATTCCACGGACTCCTAACAGTACAAAAGGAGCACCGCTTTCATGCATCGGTCCGTCTGATGTGTACACTAAATCTGCCTTAAGTAGGTCCTTATTCTCTTCGACAAAACTTGCCAAGTTCGGACTACCGCTTTCTTCTTCTCCTTCAAATACAAACTTTATATTAATTGGTAAATCCCCTATCACTTCTTGATAACTTTTAATAGCGAGTAATTGAGCCATTAACTGGCCTTTATTATCCCCGGCACCGCGACAGTAGATCTTGCCGTTACGGATTGTTGGTTCAAATGGAGGGCTATCCCATTCTTCTAATGGATCTGCCGGTTGAACATCGTAATGACCATAGATTAATAATGTGAAATTACTAGGATCATTCATAATCTCTCCGTATACAACTGGATGACCTTTTGTAGGGAGCAGCTGTGTTTTTATTCCCATTCCCTCCATAATTTCCTGAAGCAATATACAAGCCTCTTCCATCCCTACATTTTGTGCACTAATGCTCTTTTGTCTCAAAAACGTAAATAACAAATCCAAATATTCATCTCGTTTACCCTTAATGTGATTTTCAATCTTCGACATGCTCATCCATTATTCACCCCTTAAATAAAATCTAATTATCTACAAATAACTTTAATTAATTGATAAATCTATTATATCAATTTTCACGTAGCAGGAGATAGTTCGTTCCCTTCACAAACATATATAGTAGGCACCCGATTTTAATAAACACAGAAGCCGTACGGTAAATACAGGAATTATAGCGTATGATAAATTAATAGAATAAAGTGAAAAAGGGGGAAACAGATGTGTATATTCCAAAAGATTTTCAAATGACCGAGGAACAAATGAAGTTTGAACATATCGAAAAGAACAGTTTTGCGACGCTTATTTCGCAACATAGAGGGAGTCCATACGCAACCCATCTTCCAGTACTTCTGGCTAAAGACAAAACGTATTTATACGGGCATTTTGCACGACCTAATGAGCAGTGGAAGGATATTGAAGACCAGGAAATACTGGTCATTTTTCAGAGTCCACATTGTTATATTTCTCCCTCTTGGTACGAATCAACAAACGCAGTACCAACATGGAATTATACGGCTGTACACGTTTACGGGAAAATGGAATTAATGGATGATGATAAAGAACTTCTGAAATCTTTAGAAAATATGGTAATGAAGTATGAACGACCGAATAGCTCCTATAATCTGGACGATATGAATGACAAGATTATATCGGGAATGGCAAAAGGTATAGTAGGATTTCGTATAAAAATAGAAAAAATCGAAGGCAAAGCAAAACTTAGCCAAAACCATCCTGTGGGGAGGCAGCATCTAGTCATTCAACAATTGGAGAAGCTGAAGGAAAATGAACGAAAAATTGCTTCTCTAATGAAAGAAAATAGTATGCATTCTACTTAATTAATATAAGGCAGATTTAAAACTTAAAAAGGGCGTACAGTCAATCAATATATTAAAAAACACCCAAGTGTATGCTCTTTTTTGCTATTTGCGTCTGCATCTACCCTTGCTTTAAGTAAGTGAAAACTACCACCGTCATTAGCAAAATGATAATCATAAAAACTTTGAAATACCATAGTTATCTGAATAGTGTTCAAATTGTAAAGGGGACTGTCACCACTAAACACCACTAAACAAAAAAACGCCCAAGCGGACGCTCCTTTTTGTGGATCAGTGATCAGTTAATGCATGCAGTTATTTGTTTTTTATATAGTCCATGCCTTGTGGTGTTATGGATAAAACTAGATTATCTGTCCCTTGCCCACTATCTGTGGCATATTCCTGTTCGATAAGGTAGTCAATCGCTAGTTTGCTGCTTGGCTCAGCATCTACCATTGCTTTGGGTAAGTGATAACTTCCACCGTCATTGGCAAAATGATAATCATAAAGGCTTTGCAACAGCATATCCGATAATTTATTTTCTTCTTCATTTGTCATGAATAATCCCTCCTCTATCTTTCATCCATCATACGACAAATAGAGGGCAAAATCCTTCATAAACAATACAGTAGTTTTTGGAGTACCTGTGCAAAAAAAGTTGTACATACATATCTGACCGGTTTTTTCAGCAAATATCTAATAAATATGTAATCATAGTGTGTATTCAGATTATTATCACGCATGGGTGCCTAAAATCATGATATGATGACAAAGTGTGTTTTATAAAAGGATAGGATGAATCGGGGGTAGGACGTGAATAGATTTATATTGTTTATCTTTATCACAGTATTAACATTAACCAGTGCCGTAAAGTTATCAGATAAAACAGCAGAAACTACAAAGAACACGTCGAGTACTGATTCTCAATATTACGATGATGATATTGTTAGTACGGTTGAAGCTGGAAGCGATATTGAACACGAACAGAAAGAAAGTTCTTCCCAAGAAGAATCAACAGATTTGCATAAAAGCAACATTCCTAGTGAAACTCCCAATAACCCAAAAAATACCTCGGGGATACAAACCAATGAATCTGAAACAACTAATGAAAAGATTGATAATATCGGAGGAATCCCGGTAAATAACAAAGAATTTAATTTAAGACTCGTGGTGGATAAACTCATTAATGAAAAGGTGTTTTTTGTAAATGGTATCGATTTAGCTTTTAAACAACCGCTAAATGAAGATGAGATTTACACACTTTTTGGGCCACCATCTGAGATCACAGAGCTGTCTGATTTGAATTTTGAGTACACTGATTACCGAATAGGTTATTATGAAAAACAATTAAATAGTGTTGCTTATTTTAATTTAAATATTAATGAGAATGAGGTATTGGAGGTTTTGGGTAATCCTTATTCCCTTACGGAGAAAAACCAATATAACCAAAGGGTGTTATTATATACTGTTTATTTTCATGATGTACAGGACTTGGAGGAATATATTACTCTTTACTTTGCATTTGACAATCACGGTACCTTGGAATACTTCACAATAAATTAACCCCAAGTTTTCGAGCTTTTTCATAACCTTTCACCGTTACTTTATTTCGTTTGTAATGAATTGGGGAACAGCCTATTCATTACAAACGAATTTCGGCATACTTTTTCTAGGCCTACAAAAAAGATAGAAGAATAGCAATGTTACTATTTAGCGTTTGAATCCCCAGTTAGGTCTACTCCAATAAGATTCCTTCCTTCAGAGCCGATGTACGATCTCAGCACATAATTCCTTTGCAAATACTAAAGTACGCAGTAACGCTACATTCAATTTTTTACTATACCTCTTTATTAATAGTCATTGTAGAATCCTTTTAAATCAATTACAATTGACCTATATTCCGGCTTTTAATTAGGAGTATAGAACCCAAGTCAAACCTTTGATAAAATAAGTTTATCATCCAAAAAGGACTATAAAAAAGAGGAGAGATCAACATTTATTGTTCAAAATGTGGCAACAAATTAGCAGAAGAAGACACTTTTTGTTCCGGGTGCGGAATAAAGGTTCCTACCTTACGAAGAAATGAAGTTCAAAATGAGACAGCCACTTCATTTGACGGTACAATACCACATCGGAGTGCTAGACCCGAAAATTCCTATGAGCAATATGACCAATTAAGGTATGCAGGATTTTGGCAAAGAGCAGGTGCAACGCTAATTGATATATTCCTTTGGCTAGCATTTGTTATTACGGTACAAATACTGTTTGCTGAAGAGTTCGAAAATGTATCTTATGTTCCGTTCCTCTTTCTTAACGTTATGTATTACGGATTATTGGACAGTTCTTCCTGGCAAGGAACTATTGGTAAAAAAGTAATGGGGATTGTTGTGTGTGATTTAAAAGGGAATCGAATTTCATTTTTCCGAGCTCTATTTCGATGTATTTTCCATGTGTTTTCGCAAATTATACTTTTCATAGGTTTTATTATGGTAGCATTCACACCGAAGAAACAAGCGTTACACGACATGATGACAGGCTGTATCGTCATAAAAAAGTAGGGTACATAGGAGACAAAGTATGAATAGGTTTTTGCTGTTTATTTTGATTACGATTCTAACATTGTTTGCAGCAGTATCTGCATCAAAGAAAGATGATGCGTATACTGATTGGGACTATCACGATGACACAAATGACATCCAAAGTGAGGAACGTTCGCATGAAGCCATTAATGATTATGATGATAGTAGTACTATAGATACAAAAAATGATTCACTAGTAACTCTAGATGCAAGTCTACTGTTAAACGCTGGACACGGGAGAATTAATGGTATTGATGTAGCAATCGGAGATCGTATTGAAAGTGTTATTTCTAGACTTGGACAACCTGTAGAGGATTATAGTATGCCTGGAACACTTGGTATGCCTGAATCTGGGTCGGTTAGTCTTGGATATAATGGTTTCACAATCCAAGGCGATGTGGTATCCACGATTATGGTCCATGATTCGATTATTCATCCACTACTTGGTATGGAGGAAGTAAAAGAGCTATTTGGAATACCTGTTGATGAATGGAGCAGCAGAGACTTTTCCCATATGTATTATGAAACAGATGAATATAGCGTAGATCTGCTTTTTAATAAAGAAGGAACAGAAATTATAGAGATTACACTAAGTCACTAGAAGTAAGGTGTGTTAAAATTGTACTGTTCAAAATGTGGGAATAGGTTGGAAGCAGACGCCCTTTTTTGCAATAAATGTGGTATAAAGATTCCACATCCAACATTAGATGAAAGACAAAATGAGGTGACTACTTCTTTTGTTGAAGAGAAGTCACCGAGTACAAGATCCAATCAAAATCATTCATCCGAGCAGAAGGTGACCTTTTCAGGTTGTTTAAAATCCTTTATTAAGTTATTAGTAGTACTTTCAATCGGTTGTTTGATTATTTTTATTACAGTAAATATGTATCTATCTAAAAAAGAATCAGAGTCCATCGTTTATAATATCTCAAATGAAATGTATAGCGATACAGAAAAGCTATTAAACATTATTGACGCTAAATTTCAAACGTTTAACCTATCTGCTTATGTAGATGAGAATGAAATGATTCAATCAATAGATGCGATTGAAGAGTATGGTATACGTTATATACATGCAAATAGCCTAACTCCCGAGGAAAACCAGATGCTTGAAGATATCGGCCGGGCTGTTTATTATTATTTCCAATTAATCGAATTAGATGATTCAGCTGATGCTTCCCAACTTAATTTCAATGAAGTATTTAACGATTATTCAGGACAAAAGCGGGATATTTATGGGATGTATTTACACCTTCAGAAAGAATTGAAAGACAAGTATGGATTTAAAATGAATTCTTAAATAATGAAATCAAGTACTGTAATCGCAAAAGCTTTTTACTAATGATGTACACATCATTGATCATAAAACTATTCCAGATTTGTATTGCAACTCGGAGGTTGTCGGAATAGTGTATGAATTGCGTTGGGGACTGTCACCTTTCAAAAACGCCTCAGGGATTCTAGACTTAGAATCCCTGAGGCGTTTTACGCTTTTAGCTCACTGCACGGAGGTTGTCAGAATAGTGTCCGAGTTGCGTTGGGGACTGTCACCGTTTCTACCTTTTTTTTTGATTCATTTATTCTTCGAGTAATCCACAATTAATTTGTCTTTAGAATTAATATGAGCACGGACATGAAATACTGGCTCGGTAAATTTGTACACATTTTGTCCCACTTTTAGAATTACACCTTCCAAAGCTTTATCAATTCGGATCGTTTGGTTATGCGGAACTGAAATTACCGTAGCAGAGGAGCTAATTGACCCCGCTTCTCCTACGTTTACCCCCAACCCTCCGTAAACTTCGCCCCCTCTTAAAATTCCATTAACTTGCACATATCCTTCGGCTTGAACAATAGTGTTTATGCATCCATGTCCAGTTATTGAAATATCTCCACTACAATACAAACTACTGTTCATCGCATTTGGTGCCGTAATATATGCTTTTCCATCCATCGTTTCTGAGGTACGTTCTACATGGTCTTGCATGTCATTCAATAATTTCCCGAGACTTTCTTGGGGGGTTTTCCCAGGAGACAGAGACAAAAACTGTTGCGATAAGGAAATTCCTAGCGCCGACCACATTTCGCTTTCCACAGGGATTTTGTTGTCAGAAATCAATTCAACAAATTTCTTTACTTTAATGGGGAATTCCGGAAACTTCCGCCCGATTAAAGAACGAATAAGCGGTTGTATACTACCTTTGCTATATTCACTACTTTTGAAGTTATCGGAGCTTGTCAATTTCCCCAATAGCTCAATGATTTCATCTACAGTTTCAATTATACTTTCCAATTGGGTCGAATATCCTGTTGGAGTAAACTTCAAATTCCCTGCTGTAATTTTAGAACCATTACTATTGCGATGTAAAGTAACCCCCCTAGAAGAAGTGATTGTAGCGCTATTTACTGCCTTGTGGATTTCAATGTCACCAATCGCATCAACTGACATCTGATCAAATACCTCTCCATATATCTCTACATCTCCCTTGAACGTAATATTTCCAGATGCAAGATCGACATTACCTACATGGATAAGTTTTGGAATAATTGATACCTTGGCAATGAGTCCTCTACTGTCTATTTTTGGACGGCCCGATTCTTTAGCTATAATCTTATCTTCAATTACCGCTATTCCCTTGCCTGCATGAACTTTTAACGGGAAGGTTTGTTTAACCGGAATTGGTTCATTCGTTATTTTATTACCGATTTTACCAACTATAGGCGGATGAATGATTCCGATTAACTGACCTTTATCAACGTGGGGAGTCGATTTAATTTCCCTAAAATCTACCCGACCGTCCTCATTTTCTCTTGGACCTACTTGTACTTTCGTGTCTACTTTTATTTCCAACCATCCATTTTTGCCTTGGTCGGGTAATTTTCCTTCTGCAATGATGAAATTTTCCGATTCGTTGGCTACTGATGCTTTCATAATTTCGCTATAATTAAATCCATAGTTAATACCCATTGAGCCCATTTTCTTGATTACCTCATCAAACTCCAGTGTGTTTTGAACCTGCTTATTTTCAACAACTGTTAACTTTGTATGTTGAGCTGGTTCAGTGTCTAATACGTTATATTCAATTTTGTAACCTGGTTCAACGCGTAAAAGAGCTTTATTTTTTTGGGCATCCATTGTGATTTCCCATCTCATCTCTTCTTCAACTATATCTAGCCTTATCTCGTACCTTTCCTTCTCGGAAAGAACAAGACTTTTCCCATTAAAAGGCTTCCCGTTAATGAGTACAGTCAAGTTTTTCGGGACTTCCAAAGTCGGATATTTGTCTTCAGAAGTCTTACAAATTATTTTACCGTCTTGTATCCACACTTTTCCTTCTAGTGTATCAGTAGTGATTTCCGGGGTGAGTTCTGTGTTGTAGGATGTTGGATTCTTTTTTTCATCTGCTTCGAAAAAATCTTTAACAAGACTTTCAAGAGAATTTATGCGTTTTTTTTCCTCGTTTTTAGTTAATTTAACTACCGCTTCCTTTGAAAGTACCTTCCAAAACCTTTCTTTACCTTGTTTAACTACTTCTATATTGACTTTATGTTTTTGAATATCCATTAACTTTAGACCCAAATTGACAGCTTCATCTACGTTTTTCCCTTTGGATACCACGTATTGCACTGCACATTCCTCCTATACAGATTGGGTTATTTGAACTACTCGTTGCTAAAGTAACGAGATTCTGCAAGTTTCAATTGACAAGATACTAAGCCAATTTAATTCTCACTGGGACTGCCAAAAGCCCCCTAACCACCTTGCCCGCCAACGCGGATGTATGGGTACATTTACGTAAGATATTTGCCGCACCGTTCATATCGGCATTGATCCAAAAGGAACGCCTCGTTTGATAGAGACCTCGGGAAACACGTTTCCCACTGAAAACAGGTTTGCTTTCTGTTATCTCTCCGTAAACCGGGATTGGGTCATTATCAAGAAAACTCGCTTTTGAAGTATAAGATTCTTCCTGTCTTGTAAATTGAATCCCGTAGCGTTCACACATGCTTTCGATTTTTTTCATTAGTAGACTATGTGGAATTTGCACGAAGCGTTGGTTTGCTTGTTTGCCCATATTGCTTTTATTTTTCCATCCTTTATTATGTCCAACGACAATTTTACCGATTCCATGTTCCAAGCAATGCTGGATCATGTAGTGTGTGGTTTTGTTTAAAAAATCGCGTAAAATATAGTTTCGCTTTCGCAACAAACGGATTTGACCGTTTGTTAGATGGATAATTTGTTGTTTATCTTTTATGGATTGGAGCCGTGCATTTTCTTTGTTGTACCATTGATTCACCGATTTTATCCGTTTGCCATCGATGATAAAAGCGTTACCCAGCGTGTCTAAACATGCGGCCAAGTTATCAATACCCAAATCAATAGAAAGAGCTTCATTTTCATCCAAGTTAGTCTTTTCAACTTGCACTTCATTCACAAATTCTATTTCGAAATAATGTGCGTTGTACTTCGGGATGATGCGTATTTCCACTATGTCTTCCGCCTGTAAGTTTATTGGGAATTGGATGGTAATCGCCCCGTATTCTTTTTTAAACGCTGAGGAGGTTGGGATATTAAATGTCCCATCTTCTTGTAATTTAAACTGAGGATAACTCAACTCAAAAAAAGAATCTTTCTTAAGGTAATTTGGGATTCGAGCTTTTCGGTCTTTAAGTTTAAGTAAGCCAAAAAAACTTTTAAAGTTTTCCTCTACCTTCATCAATGTTTGTTGAGCAGCGGCCGTGCCCATGAATGCGTAGTTTTCATTTGTCTTACAAAGGTGATAATTCTTATTGTAATTTAAATACTTTTTCGTTTCAAAAAAGTGTTGACGAACGCTGTAAAGTCCGACGTTGTACATGTTTTTACTTAAATGACTTAATTTTCTGAGCGCAAGGTACTCTTGTTTGGAACCTAATTTCAGGATTCCTTTTTGAACACCGAACTTCTTTTTTTCTGATTTCGACATCGTTTTCACCTCCATTCCTACTCTCAATTATACAGAATGTATGTTCTGTATACAAGAATGAAGTTTTTAGATTTATTCAATTTCAACCAATTCATCCCACGACTGAAGTCACGGGTGTTCTTGGCTTAAACATAAATTAAATACCTTTTCAGTTATTCGATTGTATGAAACTGACTTATCAATTCAGCAACTGGTAATGGCTTGCTAAATAGAAATCCTTGGCCTTCATCACATATATGCTCTTTCTGGAAATGAAAATGTTCTTCTGTCTCGATTCCTTCAGCAACAACACTTAAATTTTAATTATGTGCTAAGCTAATAATTGATTTCACGATTGCTTGATCTTTCGGATTGTCCGCCAAATCTTGCACAAATGATTGATCTATTTTTAAAATATCAACTGGAAACCTTATTCTGGCGACAGACTTCGTAGAGTACCCAATTGCCGATTGGTATGATCTCATCTGTTCTCTCTGCCAAGGAAATGAAATGAATTGGTGCAATTTGCACTAATCCGGGATGCTCCCATCTGATTAATGCTTCCGTTCCAACAATTTTACCAGTTTCCAGGTTAACCCTAGGCTGATAGTGCAGTAGTAGTTCGTTGTGCTCTATTGCTTTGGGTAAATCCCTTTCAATTGTCGACTCCCGGTAATTTAAGTTAATTAAATCATCTCTGGTTCAAATCCAAGTATCTTTTTTATTGTATCGCTCGTATATTTTATTACACCGTCCCGGTCCAATATTCCTATTCCGTCAAATGAAGGATCAATTAGCACTTCAAATATATGGTCAGTTAATTTGTTAGAAACTAAATCCCCCAAAAGTTGTCCCACGTATCCCTCTATTTCGTTTGCCCAACACCTATTAACACTATTATCTAACACTTTTCATAATTCGACAATCACCCGTAGTTCTTATTATCTATGACTAAGCAGGCCAATATGAACACAATTAAGTAGGAGTTATATCCTATACTAAATTGATTTGCAAAACAGAACTTGCAAGTGATAGCAAATTTTTAATTTCTAGAGTTATTGCCCATTTGATATATTTTTGCAATTGCTTGGGAACGGTCTGAAACTCCTAGCTTTCTAAGAACTTTTGTCATATGGTTTTTAACCGTGTGAACACTAATATGAAGGAGGTCGGCTATTTCCTTATTGCTGCAACCTGTTATGACCTTGTCTAGAACTTCCATCTCCCTCATAGTTAAATTCAGTTTACCAATTGCTTTTTCCTTAGTTGCACTTTTCATGGATTTCTTTCCAATCCCGTTACCGGTAGGCAGAATTGATTTCTTGATTACTTTACTACTATTAATAAATAATAGAAATTGCCTTCTAATATCTTTATTTACAATGTCTATTTGATTGATCGAATTGATTATTTTTGTTAATTCAGGATGCTCCCGTCTGATTAAAGCTTCCGCCGTGCTAATATCACCGTTTTCTAAGTGAAGCTTTAGCAAATAGTCAACCAGTAATTCGTCCCGCTCTATTGATTGATCAAAGCTTTTACTTGCAGCCTCTCGGAAATAGATGACAATACCATTAATCATTCTATTTTTCAATAGATTCTTTATATTCACTTCGCATAGTATTATATCACCGTTCTTTTTCTTCAATCTAAGTTCAGTTTCGATAAACCCACCCTCTGAATTCAGAACGGACTGAAATATTTCTTTCAAGGTGTTTAAATCTTCCCGGTCAATAAAATCAAAACAACTTTTTCCAATCACCATATTGGGATCAAAGCCAAGTATTTTCGTTACCATATCACTCGTATACTTAATGACACCGTTCCGGTCTAGAATTCCTATGCCGTCAAATGAATGACCAATTAGCGCTTCGAATATATTTTCGTTTAATTTATTGTAAAATAATTTCCTCAAAAACTACCCACCTATTCCTTTCATATTGTATAAATAATTCTCTTTATTAACATTATCCAATATCCTTCATAATTCGACAATCAGTCATAGTCCTTATTATTCATTTTTTATTGCATTATATCTATATTACCACATAGGTATTATATCCTTTTAAATATTTCAGGAAAATCTTGCAAATGGAAGCAAGTTCTTACTTTTCAGGATTATAGCCCATTAAATACATTTTTCGATTACTTGGGAACGGTCTAAAACTTTTGATTCAGTAAGAATGTTCTATATAACTAATGAAACACCCGATAGGCGTCTAGTATGTCCATTTTAAAAAAATGTTCAACAAAAATATCTGTCACATCTTTAGATGCAGCGGTTATTTTTGAAGTACCTATGTGAGAAACATCGACAATCAATTCAATTTATTTTATATACATACAAATTTGACAACTCATTCAGCATGTACCTAATAAATCAGTTATAGGTACAAAGAGAAGACTGAACTGTGGCAAACAATTAGATAATTAGAGATTCAAATAAGATAAACAGTCATAGGAAAGATAATAATCCAATGGCTGTTTATTTTATGCAATACTTTTTCCTGACTCTCTCAGTTAACCGTATCTTAACCTTGTTGATTTATAGTTGGGATAGAAAAGAGGGGATTGTGTTGAGGAAAATTGTTTATTTTAGTTTGATGTTCCTATTGGCCTTTAGTTTGATGCCCATCGAAAAGGCCGATGCAGCAACGTTTCCGGATGTTAAGCAATATAAGGAAGAAATAGAGTACCTAACCAATCGGGGCATCATCCAAGGGTACGGGGACGGAATGTTCAAACCCGAGCAGGCACTAACTCGTCTGGAGGCTGTACAAACACTGTTAAAAGCGAAAGGCATTACAGATTTAACTGCTCCGAATCCGAACTTTACGGATATGAGCCCAGGAACGCCGGGCTATGAGGAAGTCGCGAAAGCAGTTCAACTTGGAATTATTTCCGGGAAAACAGCTGAGAATGGAACGAAGTATTTTGATTCAACCAATCAATTGACACGTGGACAAATGGCAAAGGTGATTGTGAAAACGGGGCAATTTCCTGAGCGGAACACAACGTTATTTTCAGACGTACCTAAGTCCAATGGATTCCACAATGACATTTCAACCCTTGCCGCGGAAAGAATTACGGGTGGTTATCCGGATGGCAAGTATCTACCGAACAATGCCGTATCCCGACAGCATTTCGCTGCATTTGTCGCACGTATGTTGGATGATAAGTTTAAACCAGCAAAAGTCAATGAAGTCTTAAGTTATCTAATGGATAAAACAAAAACATATGTATTTGAAGCGGACGTTATTGGATTTGCCTGGACTGAGACAATGACTTATGCCGGAACCAAGTATACAGGATCCCCTGGATGGGATTTATGGAAGTCAGTGGATATGGAGGGGGATGTATCCTATACCATTGCAACGGAAAATAGCAATGGTTTGTTCTATAAAGGGTGTGAGAATGGAACTACATGCGACGGTGATTCTATTACGGAACTTAAATATCCGTTATCTGTTGGGCAAACATGGGAGACTACTATGTTTACAATAGGAACGTACACAATTGTATCTACCAATCGTACGGTAACAACTAAAGCAGGCACGTTTCACAATGTAGTCGAAGTGAAAAGTAATTATGGGGATCTTCTGTATTACGCACCAAATGTGGGCAATATTAAGACAGTGGCGTTCGGGATGACGGTTCTTGAACTTGTAGAACTGAAATAAAGACTTTAAAAACGGTCTGCATCTAATGTACTTTAGATGTGGGCCGTTTTTTTGTTTGGATGTCTGCTTTTTTGATGAGGATGTACCCTCTCTTATGGGATGTCCGCTCTTTCTGATTGGATGTCCGCTCTTTTATGGGATGTCCGCTCTTTTCTTCAGGTTGTCCCCTCTTTCCGGTCGGATGTCCGCTCTTTTGATGAGGATGTCCTCTCTTTTATGGGATGTCCGCTCTTTCATGTAAGTTGTCAGAATAGTACCCGAATTGCGCAGGGGACTGTCACCAAAAAAAAACTCTCCACCTACTAAAAAAGGGGGAGAGGTGAAAATCCTCTATAATCGGTCTATTCAATTTGCTAGTTTAATCGTCAATTCACCCAACCCAAGGTCAATCTTCAGATCAATCTGAACATCGCTCTTCTCATAGGCTTCGTTCACATAGACGCCTTTTCCCTTAGAAATGAAACCTTTCGCACCAATGCTCCCGATTCCTTTTGAAACAGTCAGTTTGACACCGGTGTCAGTTGGTAAGAGGATAGTCGCATCCCCGAGGCCAAGATTAATGTTCGCTTTGAAGCTATCTTTCCAATCACCGCTTAAATCGATAGTTGTATCGCTCACACCAGCATCGATTGATAGATTGCTGAGTTGGATGCCTGACAGGTTTAGGGTTGAGTCGGAGACGCCCATCTCGACGTCCAAGTCAATCGGAACCTCATTTGTCAGCTTGAGATCCCAATTATTCCGAACGCTCTTCAATCCCCAAAGCATTTTACCCTCTTGCTTGATCACAGCGCTGCCGACGGTTCCTTTTTTCTTGTAAGAGACAGTTGGCTGCATTTTTTTCTTGTTCGTGTCAATTGTGCCTTCAATCCAGCCTTCGGCACCATCCGTTATGGATATGTTTCCGTAACCAAAGTGGATATTGACGTCGAGTGATTTCATGTTATCTTTTTCGATTGAAATGTCGCTGGAAACTTCACTCACTAAAAACCGATTATAACCCCAAATGCCGAAGACAACGAGAAAACCCACTATTAGTGCAGCCGCTAAAAACTTTTGCATATGTTTCGCCCCTTTTCCCATGGGAAGCCTATTCCCTTTGACTCTATCATATCTGATTTAATGCACGAATAGATCGGACGTTTGCATGAAATTCATATCGGTCTCAAGCCTTAGAATGCATGTAAAATAGATTGTTGGTCCCGGTTGGGTGGTGCGCAGGCACGGCTCACTGTGGGATGTCCGCTCTTTCTCTTCGAATGTCAGCCCTTTTGATGAAGATGTCCGCTCTTTCATGGGATGAGTTTGGAGTATCTGTGCAAGATTTATTATTAACCATAAGCGTGTCGCAAAACTGATGAAGGAAATTAACATTAAATCTAAAATTAGGGCTGTAAAATCCGAAAAAGTAGAGAACATCAATTGTGTTGGATTCGCTCCTTCTAACCTTCTTGAACGTCATTTTGACACGATGCTGCCGAACCGTAAATGGGGACCGAATATGTCTTAGCTGTTTATTAAGGATGTAAAGTTCTATTTCTCAGCAATCATGGATCTATTCAACCAAGAAATAATTGTTTTCGTTATCAGTGATAGCCCGAATCTTAAACTGATTGAGAATTAACTTTATACAACTCTAAAACTAGAGATTTAACTAATTTGAAAATCGGCATTATCCCAAGCATGTCGCGGAAGGCTAACTGCTGGAACAACGCCGTTATTGAGGGCTTCTTTTCTCATCTTAAGACAGAATTTTCTTATCTGTTACCAATCCACTTATCTGAACAGATGCGGGAGGATTTACCGAAATTCATCCAATACTTAAACGGTGAACGTAGCCAAAAAAGACTGGGTTATTTAACGCGGATTTCATTTATGAACACACAGTTAGAAGCGATTTAACCGACAATTATAGATTGTTCGAAAATTAAGGGCTTGACCACTGACACCTCAATTCAAGAATCGCATTTACGAACTTTCATGTTCTTCGATTATCCGCATTGCAATGCCTGTTAACTCATGATGTTCAGTAAATCGCTCACTGAGCATATCGGTAAGAATATGTTCTAGAAAGTATTCTACACAGTTCATATTTTGGAACAGCAGTATTGTCCTTAATGCTTCTTCGAAAATCTCTAAAAACAATGGCTCCGGATTATCCTTTTGAATCTCACCAAATGATTCATAAAGCAAATCAATTTTATCAGCAACGGATAATATCTGCCCCTCCAATGTTTCATCTTTACCTTCTTTAAGCCGCTCCAAATAAATGTCTTGAAACTCTGCTGGAAATTCCTTTTCGACAAATTTCCTCGTCATCTCTTCTTCTACTTCACTGAATAGTTGCTTCAATTCTTTCGAAGCATATTTTACAGGCGTCTTAATATCCCCCGTAAAAAGTTCCGCGTAATCATGGTTCAATGCTTTTTCATATAGTTGTTTCCAATCCACTTCCTGTCCAGATTCCTCTTCAACTGTACCAAGGAACTGAGCAATTTTTACCACTTTAAATGAGTGACTCGCGACAGAATGTTCCTGATATTTGAACTTTCCTGGACAACGAATAATTTGTTCTAAATCAGATAAGCTTTTAAAATATTGATGTACACCCACCATATTCATCACCTTTCTATATTTATTGGGGTTATGGTAAGAAAATCCAATCATACAGACGAACATTATTTACGACTATAATAACACTTATGTTTACGCTTTTTCAACAGGGCTGTGTTCACTTTCAGCGTTATCCTATATTACTTTCCCTTAACCGGATTAAAGTATACAGAAGAGGTTTAGTGATAGGTGCCTGTGTTAGACGCAAATTCAACACAATTCCGAATAGCGTCTAAGAATATACGGAACAGAAGTTTTTTTACTAATTAATCCTTCAAATCCACTTGTTATATGTACGTACTTTTCTGCCATCTGGGGGTGCATCCAAGTAATTTCTTCTGGAAATGAAATATTTATTTCTCCACCGATTATTTTCCCACCAAAAGTAAAGAAGACCGCAAGATGTCCTCTTTCTTCAAAAAATGCTTCGCTCACGTTAAAAACACCATCTATTTGTACATCCAACCCTGTTTCTTCTTTTACTTCATGAATAGCAGCTTCCTCAAGCATTTCCCCCTTCTTCACAGCTCCTCCTGAAAGTGTATAGTAAGATTAGTTTCATGCATAGGTGCCTAAAAAATACAGCAGGAAACCTTTTTTATAAAGGAATGCAATGACATTTAAGTGTCGAGCGGCAATTTTCTTTGGAAAAAAACGTTTGCGGTAAAGCTTATCATAAGCTTTTTTAAGATCATGCCATTGCGTACAATTTTTCTTTTGTCTAAAACGTGCGACATCAATGATCTTTATCTCGCCATTAGAAGTGATAAAAATGTTTCGCAAGTGAATATCAGAAGGATTTAATCCCTGAGCTAAAGCTAATGATAGTGCATAATCGATTTCATTTATATGAGCTGACGTGATGAGCTTTCCGTACGAAATACATTCAAAAAGTGTGAGCCCTTCAATGTAATCCATGACAATATAATTCAATCCTGAGTCATGAATGGATGGGTAATAGGAGATATTTTGAAGTGTTTTATAAATTTCAGCCTCTTCTTTTGCAATATAAGTAAATCCAGGAAAAAATATTTTAATTGCTTTATTTGATGACTTTATTCTGAAAACAAAGGCACTTCTCCCTGTCCCAACGAGCTTTAGAGAATCATCGTAGCTAATCAGACGATTTCTCTTGTTAATGATAACCGTATTTGCAAGTTCTTGAAAAGTATTCAAGGGTTGTCCTCCAGTATATTATAAGAAATAAAGAAGAGACGCTATAACCAGTATTTGGTCATAGCGCCTCTAGAAATTAAAAGACCTCACCAAATAAACGGTAAGGTCTCGCAAACAACGATAGTTGCCAACAAAGCCGAGGGTTCAAACCCTGTGCTGACGACTTTGCTGTATAGCTACTCCCCTTAAAGGAAGTTAAATATTTATTTTTGTAGGCTTAGTATAAGTGCTATTTGTTTAGGAGTCAATTATCTTCATTTCCACGATTTTTTCTTTTTGCACTTTTAGTGATAGGTGCCTATGTAAGACGCAAATACAACACAATTCAGAACAGCGTCTGGTGCACAGGCATTGCTCACTTGATTATACTGTAAGGACAACTTTACCCTGAGCGTGACCTTCCTGGAAATATTTGAATGCTTCAGATACCTCACTTAACTTATACCGTTTATCAATTACTGGTTTTATTTTGCCAGTCTCAAGCAATTCTTTTACATAAATTAAATCTTTTTGGTTTGCTCTCTGTAAGAGGTTACTTATTTTCTTACTTCCAGTCATTGAAATAAAAGGTCCAAGAACTAAAGATTGAAACATTTGGGATTCGGCTCCACCTACGTGAACAAAATTCCCATTTGGTTTTAATGCGCGTTTATAAGCTGAAATGGAATTAGACCCGTTAACACCAAGAATCAAATCATAACGCTCCTTTTTTTGGGTGAAATCCTCTTTTGTATAATCAATGATCTGGTCTGCTCCTATTGAATGCACTATTTCTAAATTTCTTGTACTACATACACCTGTTACTTCAGCCCCAAATGACTTAGCTATTTGTACTGCGAAAGTACCGACACCCCCAGATGCCCCATAAATTAATACCTTCTGTCCCGACTTAATCTTACCTTTATCACGTAGTCCCTGTAAGGCTGTCACACTTGCCATAGGTGTGGCAGCAGCTTCCTCGAAGGAGATGTTGGTTGGCTTTAAAGCTAAAGCAAATTCCGGGACAGACACATATTCAGCAAAACCACCCCAGCCACAACTAGAAAGGTCACCGAATACCTCATCACCTGGTTGAAACTGCTTAACATTCTTGCCAATAGCTTCAACAACACCGGCAATGTCACCTCCCGGTATAGTGTATTTTGGTCTCAGTAGCCCGAAAGCAATGCGAGCTAAGAACGGTTTGCCTTTCAAAAGAACCAAGTTACTAAAGTTCAAAGATGCTGAATGAACTTTTACCAATACTTGATTCTCTAAAGGCATTGGTTTTTCAATCTCTATTAATTCAAGTACATCAGGTGATCCATATTTGTTGCAAACTATAGCTTTCATAAAATCCCCCCATTTCCTTAGATTTATTTGTATTAACAAAGGCTTGAAAGATTCATAACCAAAAATAGTAAAGTGTTATTATTAATACGCAATAACGAGTTAAAAGATTCGGAGATTATTTGAAATTGGGAGTGTTCCGTGAGGTTGTGCTCAAAAAGGGCAACGTGTCAATACGGCAAAATATAAAGGAATAAAACATATACAAATTAAATAAAATGAGTACGGGAAGAAATGAGGTGATTGCATATTAGAAAAGTTAGTATGAAAACCGCTGTAAATATGGGGATGTATTTTTACTCTTTGACATTCTTAATACAAGTTCTTATTATTAGTGGGATTATTCCATTTACATGGGTTAATGGTGGAAGGTCAGAATCCTTAGAAACTCAGCTACCAATATCTATTATCAATATCATTATTTCTATTATAGGTGGAGTTTTTACGCTACTTGTCGGTGGAAATAGGTTATATAAATACAAAAGAGGAATAACCATTATGTGTTGGTTTTTTGTAGCACTTTGGTCTTTCGGGTTTATACAACAGTTGTTAGGTACATCTTTTGAAAAAATGGTTATGTCGTTACTATTGCTTCTTGGTGTCCTCTCGAACATTCGTATGGCGATTGAAAAAAGATGAGCTGTAAACACTATTATTAAAACATGAATCCAAGGGACTCTTTGTGAGTCCCTTTCCGCGTCTGTACCTGTAGTGATAGGTGCCTATCCAAGACGAAAATCCAACACAACTTATGAATATATCTCGGTCTTATTCTTCGGTGTGGTTGGCGGATTGTCAGAATAGTGTCCGAATTATAAAGGGGACTGTCACCCCCACAACGGGTTGTCCGCTCTTTTCACAGGATGAGTGTGTAGTATCTATACAAGAAACAACACCTCTTGTATTCAAAAAACATCCGCCAACCGGAAACCCGATTGGCGGATGTTTATTACTTATACAAGTACGCATGACTTTTTTGAATCAACATTACTTCTAATCAAAATCCAATTACTTAGCCATTGTACCCCCATCGATAGGAAGTGCGACGCCTGTAATATATGAAGCTTGATCTGAACATAACCAAACCGCAGCGTTTGCCTGGTCACTTGCTTCTCCCATACGTCCCAAAGGAATGTTATTCTCCATATATGCGAACTGATCAGGTGACTCTTTTGCCCACGCTTCAACCGCAGCTGTTCGTGTCATTCCTGGACAAATCGCATTAACACGAATTCCTTTCTTACCATATTCCAGCGCAACGGACTTTGTTAAACCGATAACTGCCGATTTTGCCGCACTATAGCTGGCTTGGTTTTCCTCACCACGGAGGCCAGAAAGAGAAGCCGTATTAACAATTGCGCCGCCACCCGTTTCAAGCATTGCCGCAATTTCATGTTTCAATGAATAGTACATTCCCGTTGCCGTCACTTGAAGGCAACGATCCCAATGAGCAGATTCAGTTTCAGCAATAGGTTTTGAAGGACCCCCGATACCAGCATTATTATGCGCCCAGTCAAGTCGTCCGTACAGTTCAACCGTTTGCTTGACTAAGTCGATTACATTTTGTTCACTTGTAACATTACAGAAAATGAAAGACGCTTCTCCGCCAGCTTCTTTAATAAGGCGAACTGTTTCGTTTCCAGCCTCTTCATTCATATCCGAAACGACAACTTTTGCACCTTGAGCAGCAAAAGCAAGTGCACTTGCACGTCCAATTCCATCACCCGATGCCGTAATTATTCCCACTTTATCTTGTAATAACTTTGTCATTAAGATAACCCCCAATATATAATTTGTGTTGCTTTTACCATCCACAATCGTCTAGACAAGCCTGAGATATTTCCAAAACCTTCTCCCAATCACCTTACTTTTAAATAATCAATGAAAATACTTTTGACGATCGCTAGCTGATTGCTTGGCACCACATCAGCCTCTAGATGAGGGATATTTTCAAATAAAGATAGTTTCCTGGAAAACAAAGAAAATGCATTTATTATGGAAGTTAAGACGTCTCCAGTTGGTATATCCCCTCGAATAGAACCGTCCCGTTTTCCTTCTTCAATGATAATAGAGAAAACATCCGAGATTTCCCTATGCGCATCATTGTATTTGGCCATATCGTCAAGCGGCACAAATTGAAGAGCAGCGTAACTTTCAAAAGCTTCAATTAGTTGCGTGTACCCTAAATTCTCCGGATTAAGTTGAGATGTAAAATAATCAAACAATCTCTCAATCTTTTCAAGAGAAGAAACATTTAGCTGAGCAATCGTTTGAAATGCATGGAAGTACCTTCCCAAAATATTTACCGCGACCGCCACAATCAGCATGTCTTTTTTGGGGAAGTAGCGAAATAGAGTAGCGATGCCTATACCTTCTTCATCTGCTATTTCTTGCATAGTCGTTTTTTCAAAGCCTTTAATACTGAAAACTTTTTCTGCAGACTCAGTAATTTTAATCTTCCGTTTGCTTTTTCCATCCAAGCGTTCTTTATCCCATCGAATATTAGAATCTATATCAACAACACCCCTTTTAAAACTTCTAATTGTCATTATGGTGATAAACATCTGTCTACGTTTCAATTTACTTAAGTATGAAAACAACAATTACCGGAATAGAAAGACATGTGATAGTTTCACTATCAATATACTGTTTATTCAAATTTAAGTCAAGGGTTTAGAAATCGGTACCTGGTAATAAACAACAACGAACATAATTGATTAAAAACACAAAAGAGATAAGCTATTGCAACAAATTGTCTGAATAGACCCTCCCACAGGTTCGTAAGATTTTGTCTATTTAAGAATATGCATACTTCCATAACTATCAGGGTATAGATTGAATGATATATAAGAGGAGAGTGCTACATATGAAAGCTATCGTTATAAAACAATATGGTGGGTCAGAACAACTTGTTGAGAAGGAACTTCAAAAACCGGTAATTCAAGATAATCAAGTGTTGATTGAAATGCATGCAACATCAATCAATCCAATTGACTGGAAAGTACGGGAAGGTTATTTGAAAGAAATGATTCCATTCGAATTTCCGCTCATTTTAGGTTGGGATGCAGCAGGCGTTGTGAGTGAAGTAGGCGGTAAAGTGACGAATTTCAAAGTAGGAGACGAGGTATTTGCACGTCCAGCTATGCCAAGCGGGACTTATAGTGAATATGTTGCGGTTGAAGAAGAGTTAGTCGCTTTAAAACCAAAGAGTCTGAGCTTTGAAGAAGCAGCTTCTGTCCCACTTGCAGGATTAACGGCTTGGCAGTGTCTCGTTGATTTTGGACAGATCAAAGAGGGAGATAGGGTATTAATTCATGCGGGATCAGGCGGTGTAGGGAGTTTTGCAATCCAAATCGCAAAAAGTTTCGGAGCTCATGTTCTTTCAACTGCTAGCGGTAAGAATGAAGCCTTCTTGAAAGAACTTGGTGTTGATGAATTCATTAACTATGAAACAACTGATTTCACTGAAGTAGTGCAGAACGTTGATCTTGTAGTCGATACAATGGGCGGTGAGATTCTAGATAAAAGCCTAAGTGTTGTAAAAAAAGGTGGTCGTCTTGTTTCAATCTCGGGAGAGCCAGATGCAGAAAAGGCAGAGGCCAATGAAATTACAGCTGAGTCACTTTGGCTTAATCCAAATGGTAAGCAACTCGCCGAACTTGGTGAATTAATGGAACAAGGCAAGGTTAAGGCACATATTGGTCATACATTTCCACTTACAGCTGAGGGATTACGTGAAGCACATGAGTTAAGTGCGACACACCACGCTAAAGGGAAGATTGTAATTGTAGTAAAATAACACTTTAAAGTTGGGGCTTTAAGAAAAGCATAGTTCGCTGTGCTTTTTTGTTTTGGTGTACTTGTGCAATATAGCCCTTTTTATGAAGGTGTCCCCGCTTTTATGGGATGTCCGCTCTTTTCTTCGGTTTGTCCGCTCTTTCTGTTCGAATGTCCGCTCTATTGATGAAGATGTCCGCCCTTTCACGGGATGTAAGCTCTTTAATTAGTGTGAAGCACCTGTACAAGAAACAAAAAAGTCTTCCCGCCAATTACTTGGTTTGAAGACTTTCAATTACTAATTTACACCTAATTTGGGAGCACCCGATTGTTTACACATTATAATAAGATGCATTTTATAGCATATAACCAATAAACTCCTCATACTTTCGTGCATAGGTCCCAAAATTTACAACTAAATCAATTTAACCTTTTAACTTCATAATCGTTTCTTTATCCAAATCAGTTACTTTACTAATCACATCAATAGACAGGCCTTCCGCCAGCATTTTAAGTACTAGTGCCTCTTTCCCCTGCTCTATCCCTTTTCGAATCCCCCGTTCCTCCCAGGAATTAGGTAACTTTGTGAACTCTTCAGCATTTTCCAAATGACTGATTTCTCGCATAAGTTCTTCCTCCTCTTCTTCCGTTAGTGTTAAATACTTTTCAAAAAAGTCGTTGATAAATCTCGCGCGTGCAGGGTTCAGTTCCATCATTTTTAACATGCGCAAACACCCTGGATCCTCGTGGATAAAGTGAACGGTACCCGATGTAAGATCACTCTCACATCGGGTACTTTTCTGTTTCTAACTAAATCAATTTAACCTTTTAACTTCATAATCGTTTCTTTATCCAAATCAGTTACTTTACTAATCACATCAATAGACAGGCCTTCCGCCAGCATTTTAAGTACTACTGCCTCTCTCTCCTGCTCTATTCCCTGCTCTATTCCCTGTTCTATTCCCTGCTCTATTCCCTGCTCTATTCCTTTTCGAATCCCCCGTTCCTCCCAGGAATTAGGTAACTTTGTGAACTCTTCGGGGTTTTCTGAATGACTGATTTCTCGCATGAGTTCTTCCTCCTCTTCTTCCGTTAGTGTTAAATATTTTTCAAAAAAGTCGTTGATAAATCTCGCACGTGCTGGGTTCAGTTCCATTTTCACTAGCATACGCAAAAACTCCATTTTAACTTGAACTTTTTCTTCTTCCTTATAGCCCATTTTACTTAACAACGCTGCGGCTACCGGATTGTCCGATTCTAAATAGTCTCGCCAGTTTTTCTTCTTTAATTCGAGCATTAGGAAGTCGAATGTTAAGACGTGAAAGAACGGAAATCCGATGGTAAACTGATTTTGCTCCAAATGTTTATCATCATAACTAAAAACCGCAATTGGTAAAATAGGCTGTCTGTATTTATTATATAGCAAACTAAAATAGAGATACATCCGTTTGTGAAAATCTATTTGGTGGGTACTTTGAGGTTCCACATGAACAATAATTAGCGTATCTACCTCTTTCAATTTCGCCTCAATGACAACATCCACTCGTCGATTTTCGCCGTCAATTAAATCCGTATAGAGTTCTTCAGACATCGGTTTGATGGACTCAAAATCAATCCCTGCATGAACTTCTGGGAAAAACACTTCCAGAAATTCGACAAAAAAGTTGTTGATGAGTTCTTTAAAAATCTGATCATGTTTTCCGCGTTTTCCCACTTCTTCTGGAGTTGCTTCTAGAGCATCGTAGGGCTTCGTGGATTCTTTCACAAATGCCATTACAGCCATCTTCACACACCCTTTTTTCAAAGTTCTGATGCATTCACCTAGGTGTAATTCTATATAGTATACTTTATTTTCTGTCAACTCGGGAGCAGGACGTCCATTCCTATCTCTAGTTTAGTACAGGCGAGAAATCCTGTAAATTGCATCAAGAACCCCACAATTTCAATTTGGCCCGAAATCAGGCTTCATAATTGAAATATGAACCAGGCATTTATCAATTAATTAACCACGAACCCACGGCCACAAAGGTTCGACGGGTAAACGTACGATGTGCCAAAATTTAATTTTACAAAGCTCTAGGGTACTAGATGCCAGTGCAAGCCGAAAGTTAAACACAATTCCGAATAGTGTCTGATTTGTAGAGGGGACTGTCACCAAACACAACTTTTACAAACTTGCGATATATCGGAATTGTGTGATAAGATGAAATTATTCGTAGAAGAAAACAGAGGACATACTCTTATCATCAAGTATTTAAAGTAAAACACGTACTCGTTCCGAAAATTAAATTGTTTAAGGGGTAGTTTGAAGATGATGACGGAGAATAAGGAACAAACGATATTTGGCCACGCTGGAAATAAAATAAAAACAGACAGAGAGATTGATATAATCACAAGATTAGAAGAACCATTAATAGTGGTTTTGGATAATGTTTTAAGTAATGAAGAATGCGATGAACTAATCAGATTGTCAAAGGACAAAATGCAACGTTCAAAAATTGGCTCGACACGTGATGTAAATGAACTGAGAACGAGTAGCAGTATGTTTTTTCAAGAAAGTGAAAACGAAATTGTTACTAGAGTTGAAAAAAGAATCTCAATTATTATGAATATCCCCATTGAACACGCGGAAGGCCTTCAGATCCTTCGGTATACTCCTGGTCAAGAGTACAAAGCCCATCATGATTTTTTTGCATCAACAAGTAAAACAGCACAAAACAATAGAATTAGTACGCTTATTATGTACTTAAATGATGTAGAACAAGGTGGAGAAACTTTATTTCCAAAACTGGATATTTCAGTAACACCCAAAAAGGGTATGGCTGTTTATTTCGAGTATTTCTATACCGATAAAGATTTAAACGAGTTAACGTTACATGCTGGAGCACCTGTTATAACTGGCGAGAAGTGGGTCGCAACGCAATGGATGAGAAAACAAAAAATCAGATAACCTCCATTATTCCCCTGAATATAATTAAATAATAGTGTAACCATTGTTTTCAGATCCTCCTCTTTGCTGGGGGTGGTACTTCTCCTATACCCTGAAAACAATGGATTTTCCATTTTCCTACTATCTATTCACATAATAGGTAACTAAAATCAATCTTTTTTAATGAATTAACGATGCTCTCAAATTAGTGATGCCATTTTCCAAATAACCCTTCAAACAAGTTAACATATAAACCCAACCTTCTTTTTGCCCCATCATTTTATTTATTATTTCGGGGTCGTCTTCCTTCAAACCCGTTTCGTTCACTTCAATAATGGTACTCGTAGCATCCAACTCTTTAAATGTAATGGCAACAACCGTTTCACCCCAAGAGAAAACAATTTTCTTATTCTCCTCAACTTCCAATACATGAATAATGCCTTCTGCATTGTATTCATCATATTTCCACGTAATTGTCTTACCTTGTTCCACTCTTCCGGTTCCCGATGAAAACCAATAATTAGACATTTTTGCGGGGTCTACAATGGCTTCGAATACCTCATGAGCCGGTTTAAGTATTTTAAACTTCGTAGTTACTTGAGTATCCATACTGCATCCACTCCCATTCATTATATTTAAGGATACTTTCATTATAACGTAATTGAATGCAGTTTTTTGAAGTACCTGTGCAAGAATTTACTTTCATGCACAGCTAATTTAAGTTTAATTTTCAAATGAACATCCCAGCAATTGCAGCAATTAATAACGAAGCTAACATTCCTGCTGCGGCTGAGCGGATGCCAAGTTTGGCAATGTCAGGGCGCGACTTGGTGCAAGAGAACCCAGCCCACCCAACATTCCGTTCATTATAGTAATTAGCGCAATGAACGCCAATCACATCGCACCTACATTCAAAGCAAGCTTTAATCCATCCATCTGATTATCTGGCCAAACAACTACTCGAAATTCTTCATCAACGCTCAGCCACTTACAGATGATATAGTATAGTTATCTTGGAAATACTTAGGAGTGATTTAATGTTTATAAAGAAACCCGAATTATTAATTGTTTCGCTACTCAGCTTATTTCTTTTAGCGGCATGCACGAATGAGCCTTCACCGACAAATGAAGGACAACAAATAGACGAACAAAAGCCGAAGAATGAATTCGAAACAGCCGTGAAGGAGAAAAATGCAGAGTTAGAACGTGGACCACTAGAACTGACAAGCTACGGCGAAGAAGTTGGTGCTAAGTTAGCACAACCGACCTACGATAATTTTGCCGTTAATGAATTTCTAACGGTTGAAGGAACTGTTGAACAGCATGAACAATTAAAAGAAAAGTATGTATGGATAAAGATTCACTTCAGTGGAGATACAATTTCTGACCAATCACTAGAATACTATGCGCCAATAAAAGATGGGAAGTTTAAACAAAAGGCAACCCTTTTCAATGGCGAAGGAGAATATCGCGTAAAAGTACTACTTCCAAGTAAAGATCGAAATAATTATTACTATGATTTAGCTACATTCAATGTTTTCAATGTAAATCCAGCCAGCCATCGTGATATTACATATAGTACCTTTGCCCAAGATGCAAATTTAACCATTCAAAATCCAGACAGTGGATATGTAATAAAAAATGAGGGATTCACACTTGAAGGAAAAATCAGTGCAACTGAAAATCATAATGAAATAATGATTGAACTCAAAAAAGACGGAGAAACTTGGAAGCATATTATTCCCGTTAAAAATAATAAATTCACTTATGACATCCCTTTATTTTACGGGAAAGGGGTCCATCAATTAAAAGTCTACATTCCTGACGTGAAGAAAAGTGGCTATTATCAGGAAGGAACAACCCTTTATATCGACAACGAGTCCGACCTTATTACAGATCCAATTACATTAAGTACCGCCTATGATGAAAGAGGCATTACGCTCGATTCACCGACTTACGGCGGAGAAGAAACGGAACTCACTTATCATGTAAAGGGTGCAATTGACAAAAATGCGCCTTTCGCAAGAGAGACAACGCATCTTTACATTACGACTAAAAAGGATGGCGAAGAAGCACTGGCTGTTATTCCTGTTAATGAGTACAGGTTCGATGACGAATTCTACTTGCGTTTCGGGCCCGGCACATATGAAGTAATTGTTAGTGTTCCTGAAATAAAGGAAGAAAACAGTAGTAAATTTTATTACCAAGGAGTGGCGAAGTTCTCGGTTGAAAACACAGCGACTGAGGATCAACGTGATTTATTACCTTCACGGGGCGTTCAATCAGATTCACCTGAAATCATTGCGATAGCAAATGATCTCATAAAAGATACAATGTCAGATCGTGAAAAAGCAAAAGCGGTTTATGAATATACCGCTAAAACAATATCCTATGATGTAGAAAAGTTGAAAAATGACGCGTTTGATTGGGATGACAGTGCATTAAAAGTACTCAATTTAAAAACCGGAGTTTGTCAAGATTATGCCTACCTAGCCATTGCCATACTCCGTGCCGGTGGGATGGAAGCAAGGTATATAGCAGGTACTGCCGGATCGGGTTTTAATCATGCCCGCCACGCATGGGTGGAAGTAAAGGTAGACAATGAGTGGCTGACAATGGACCCAACATGGGGTTCCGGTTATGTAGACAAAGGTATATTTGTAGCGAATTATAAAGAAGACTACTTCGATCCAACTGAAGAAGCATTCAAATCACACTTCCGAGTTGGAGTAGAGTATTAAAACCGTAAAAAACGGTACCAGGTTCTGAAACGATTCTAAGTTGTTTTAGAATCTGGTACCCGAAATTTAAGAGTAAAGCATATTCTTTAATGGAGTGCAATCAGAACAGGAGGGAATGTATGTATGTTTTGAAGAAAATCGGATTAATTGCTTTAGGTGCAATTCTACTGCTCCTTACAGCTTGTACCGAAATACCAAAGCCAACGCCAGAACTAGAACCTACACCAGTACTAGAACCTGAACCAACACCGGAACTCGAACCGCAAGATGGGCAGTCAGAAGAAGAGGATCAGCCGGGTGAAGGGGTTCCTCCTACAGCCTTGGAAGCTGCAACAACAGTCTTAAGGGCGCTTAAGAATGGAGACATGAAAACAGTAGCGGCTTGGGCGTCTAGAAAAGGGGTGCGGTTTTCACCGTATGCTTATGTGGATACGAAAACGGATCTTGTATTTTCAAGGGATGAGCTAGAGGGGTTGATGGGAGATCCTACTGAACGTATATGGCGAACGTACCCAGGATCGGGTGATTTGATTGAACTGACATTCAAGGAGTACTACAACCAGTTCATCTATGATGCTGATTTTATGTCGGATGCTGAAGTTTCGGTGAACGAAATGCTTGGCGAGAGCACAACAATTAACAATTTAAATGAAGTGTATCCAAAAGAGAGCCACAATTTCGTTGAATATTATATCGATGGGTTCGATCCAGTTTATGAGGGAATGGATTGGCGCAGCCTATGTCTCGTTTTTGAGAAGATAGGAGACGATTCGGCACTTGTGGGCATTATTCATAATCAATGGACGCCGTAATCGTTTCAAAAAGTATCAGAAATTAAAATACGGTACCAGTACATTTTGATAAAATGACAACGCTCGAGTTTACAAAAAGGACTGGGTGGCACAATGGCCATCCAGTCCTTTTTGGTACTTAGAACATCATTTTTAAATGAACATCCCGGCAATTGCAGCACTTAATAACGACGCTAACATTCCTGCTGCGACCGCTCGAATGCCCAGTTTGGCAATGTCCGGGCGGCGACTTGGTGCAAGAGAACCCAGTCCGCCAATCAGAATTGCGAGTGAACTTAAATTCGCAAATCCACACAGCGCAAAGCTTACAATAATTACTGTTTTAGGGCTGAGAGAAGGTATTTCAGGTGCAAATGCCGCATAAGCGACAAATTCGTTCAACACAAGTTTTTGACCTATGAATCCCCCTGCAGTAATCGCCTCCGACCAAGGAACGCCGATTACAAACGCAAGCGGTGCAAACAAAACGCCAAGAATTCCCTCAACCGTCAACGATTTAAAGCCAAAGATATTACCGAGCCCGCCCAACATTCCGTTCATTAAAGCAATAAGCCCAATGAACGCCAGCAACATCGCACCGACATTCAAGGCAAGTTTTAATCCATCCCCTGCCCCGCGCGCCGCCGCATCGATGACGTTCGCCGATTGCTGATCTTTTTCCATGTCGAAGGTTGTTATTTCCGGGCTTTCTGTTTCCGGAATGAAAATCTTCGCCATTATCAGTCCTGCCGGTGCAGCCATAAAACTTGCCGCTAATAAATACTCAAGAGGGACGCCTAAAAGTGCGTACCCTGCAAGAACAGAACCGGCGATAGACGCAAGTCCACCCGTCATGACTGCAAAAAGCTCTGACTTCGTCATATTTGCTATAAACGGCCGAATGACAAGCGGAGCTTCCGTCTGACCGACGAATATATTCGCTGCCGCTGACACCGATTCCGCCTTACTCGTGCCAAGCAGTTTCGATAATGCGCCTCCGATCAGTTTGATAACCACCTGCATAATTCCAAGATAATATAACACTGAAATCAAGGAAGAAAAGAATATAATGATGGTCAACACTTGGAACGCAAAGACGAAACCGAATCCTTCAATATCCGCTGCCGGACCAAAAAGAAATGCGACTCCATCTCCGGCATAGTTAATGACATTTTGTACGAGTCCGGAAAACGCTTTTAACCCGGCTCTCCCCGCTTCCCACTTCAATACGACGAATGCAAACGTCACTTGTATGATTAAACCAACGACAATAGTCCGGTAATTAATCGATTTCTTCCCGTTAGAAAATAGAAATGCAATTCCTAACACAACCACTATCCCTAGAATTCCCCACAATATATTCAACAGCTACACCTCAAAAATGGAAGTTTTCCATTTATATTTTTCTTGCAAATACAACAATTCACACTATGTATTACCCACAATACTCGTCTGACGTCAGACGACTTAATGATTTTATCAAACGAAACGGCATAAGTAAATGAGTTGTATGGAAAACATGAAAAACTATGTTTTCTAAACCATTCAACCATTAGTGTTCCACATTTTTTGGAAACTACTCGTTCCAAATTTTACAGATTTTTTTTGTACCTGTGCCTGAAACTATACTAGAGATACACCACAGTTGAGTCATTTTCATAGAAGGTCAGATGGCATTGAAATGCGAATGTTGTTGGTTTCCGCTTCAGGTGGACGCTTTTGGTCGCAAAAGCCATTCTTCGTGACGACTTTCGCCGAAGTTGCCACCTTACGCTACAATTAATGTAAGTAGTTCGACATATTGATGAACAAGAAAAAAGCGTAAAGCCCCAGTTCTTACAGGCTCTTACGCTCTTTTTGATTGCTCATGTAAAATACTCCAACTTCGCATTCGGAAAGTACTTTTCCATATAGCCGTATAGATAAGATTTTATTTCATCCTCTTCGTCTTTTTGGTAAATATACTTATCGATTCCATACTTGCCCCATTTGCAAATAACAATAATGACAATGCTCCATACATCCCGTCGCAAGATGGATTGCATAATCGGCTGAGGGCTTGGACGTATCGAATTCTGAAAAGGAATTAGCGAGAATAAAAATAGAGAAATAAATGTCTTAGCTACACGAGAATTTTGTGGTATCTTTTTATGAGCTTAAGACTGTAATTAAACTCGATGAAATTCGAGCTATAGTACAGTCTTTTTGTTTAAACTAGATATTAGAAAATCATAAGGTGGCGAGCATCTCCGATATAAGACTTAAAAAACCTCACTTACTTATGAAACGGTTCACCATGACACATCTAAATGAGGTGCTTCCATTTAGATTTGGCTCATAAGATACACCATATAGAGCATTTCTTTGTAAAGAGGAATGCTCTTTATATTTGCCCAAGTTAACTTATTAACAACAAAAACATTATAATAATCAATATAAATACATTGTATATCGATAAATGTAGTGTTAATATATAATAAACAATACCTAAGAGAGGTGCTTTTCATGAAACCGGGAATGTTTTAGAATACAAAAGTGATGATGACATTTAGAGACAATTTGACAATTATTAAGGGAGGTTTAAACGTGAACAGTAACAATTTGATTACTAAAAATATTTCAAACCCGCATGAGCTGGAGAGAATGTTTAGAAATGACCCCAAAGCCTTTAAAAAGTCATTCTCATACACATGGGAACAAAATCCTGATTCGCATGTTCTTGCTGTTTGGTATGAAAGATTGAATTTCAAGGAGACGGCACATACAGAAAAAACTTTCTTGCATCAGAAAGGTTTCTTATTCATGGGCATTTTAGCTATTCTGGCTGGGATAAGCACTAGGATCATTTTCCATTTTGTCGAACAGCAAGCAATTGCCCCAATTAACCTTGCTTTTGGGATTCTTCCCTTTATTGCAGTCTATTTTGTATACAAAAATAAACCTCAAAAAAAGGTACTTTACACACTTACATTGTTGTTCCTAATCTCCGGTTTGTATATTAATATGCTGCCATTAAATGATACTGACAGTACCATCCTTGCTTATTTACACCTTCCCATATTCCTATGGGGATTGATAGGGCTTGCATTTACAGGAAATGAATATTCAAAAGGCAGCACAAGATTAGCCTATCTTAAATTCAATTTGGAACTTTTTATACTCTACGCAAGCATGGCCATTAGCGGAATGCTACTAGCAGCATTAACTATGCAGTTATTTAGCTTTGTCGATTTGAATATAGAAGACTTCTATTTTAGAAACGTTGTGTTATTTGGTGCTGCCGCTCTCGCTATTGTGGCTACCTACCTGGTGTCAATGGATCTTAAACTTGCTAAGAATATTACACCATATATAGCTAAAATTTTTAGCCCTCTTGTACTGGCCACTTTGTTGGTCTATTTAATAACGGTTATTTGGGTCGGAAAAAATCCATTCTTGGACAGAAATTTCCTGATAGCATTTAACGGAATACTCCTTGGAGTCTTAGCCGTTACCATATTTTCAATTACCGAAAGTGGCACAGACGAGAAAAAGAGCATTTCTGATTATATAAATTTCGCACTAATTGTTCTTGCTCTTATCATTAACAGTGTAGCTTTGTCAGCCATAGTGTTCAGGCTTTCTTCTTATGGGATTACACCAAACAGACTAGCTATTTTAGGTGTGAACATACTTATCTGGGGAAATCTTATTTGGATTATGATCACCTATATGCGTTTTCTACAAAACAAGACCGGACCTTCACCCATCCAAGATGCGGTTACTAAGTATTTGCCAGTCTACGCACTTTGGGCGGCTTTCGTTACATTTACTTTTCCTTTCATTTTTTAATTAGAAAGGTTTTATTAATGTAACGGTTGCTGATCTTCCTAATAAAAGCCGAAAATAATCAAAGATCGATTCATAACCTGTTCATCTTCGGCTTTTTATTTTTCTAAAAAAATACCTCATTTACTTCTGATACGGTTCCCCGTGATGGTGCTAATCTCCAGGTCTATCAGAATAGTACTTAATGGTTAATATAAAAAACAGACTGCCTTTGTGACAGTCCGCCATTTATTGGATGTAATCAGATGATTTCCCTTTTCTTCACCACTTCTTCTCAATTCGATTCGTTTGTAGAATTGTGAACCCATTTTTTTCGAGTTTGTTTTGTAATTTCTCCAGTTCCTCATCCGTTTTATCGTCTCTGAGTGTAACGACGACGCGTCTTGCGAGTACTGAACCGTTGTCGAGCGTGAATAATCCTTCAATGTGCTCGCCGCGCAATGTTTTGGTCAATCTTTCGAGCGCACCCGCGGATTCAGACGATGCGACAGTCATATTGATGCCGCCTGTTTTTAGACCGAATGCATCTTCCAATACGCTTTCCACTTGGTTATGCGTGAGTATTCCGGTCAGTTTCCCGTCCTTAACAATGCTGATAAACGGCAATGCTTTAATTTCAAGTAACGCATTTAAGAACGAGACATTCTCATCTAAATGAATATCATGGTGTTTCACTAAATGGCTGATTGACTCATTTTCATCACCGTTTTGCTCAAGAAGATATTCGAGCAAGTCCATTTTATAGATCGCACCCTTATAGGTATCGTCTTCATCGACAACGGGCACGGCTCTGTATCCACTCTCATTGATTTTAACCAATGCTTCGGCAACGGTTTTGTCGCTGTCCACAGTTGCTACAGCGATTCTTTTTAATAATAAATCCCCAATATACATGGTCATTCCCCCAATGAATAAATTTCTGTACGATCATGATTTTTCGATTATTAGTAGCTACCTCTTATTATAGTAGATATTTGCTAGGAAGTACAAGGTGTCAGTGAGTAATGCCGGTGCAAGATACAAATTAGGCATCTCTTTTTGCAAAATTCAAAAAACCTTCTGAGTCCCCCCAGAAGGTATTTTCCAACCTAAATTTGCAGTTCTTTATTTTCTTCAGTTGTAAATGCGCGCGATCTTGTTAGGAAACGTTTCCCTTCCACTCCTTCTAACGAAAACATACCGCCCCGGCCGGCAACTACATCAATAATGAGTTGTGTATGCTTCCAGTACTCAAACTGATTTTTATGCATGTAAAACGGAGCACCGCCAATAGTACCAAGTAAGACATCGTGATCACCTATGATCAATTCACCATCCGGATAACACATCGGTGAAGAACCGTCACAACATCCCCCTGATTGATGAAACATAAGCGGGCCGTGCTTATTCTTCAAGAAGTCCATGAGTTCAAGTGCAGCATCCGTGGCAATTACGCGTTCAGTCATCCACACTTTCCTCCTTTATATCAATTTCGCCTTGGCGTAATTGCGTCCAGATTTTTTTCGAGTTTACTCGAAAAACTCCACTAAAAATCTGTGACATCCGCCGGAGGCTTTAACAAGGAGGAATTGAACTTCATTCCTCCCCATTCAGCCGGAGTTTGGACCCCCACTGAAAGAAAAAAGTTCGCATTCATCTCACCACTTATAGAAGTGGGAGACTTCTGCTGAATTCAGTTAAAAGAAGCCCTGTTTGTTTTCATTATAACTAACAAGCATATTTTTTGTTTGCTGGTAATGATTCAACATCATTAGGTGATTTTCGCGTCCTACACCAGATGCTTTATAGCCTCCAAATGCAGCGTGTGCCGGATAGACATGGTAGCAATTTGTCCAAACGCGGCCCGCTTGAATACCACGGCCAAAACGGTACGCAGTGTTCATATCCCTTGTCCAAATACCAGAACCTAATCCGTATAATGTGTCATTCGCAATTTCAAGTGCTTCTTCTTTCGTTTTGAATGTTGTAACAGAGACAACAGGTCCAAAAATTTCTTCTTGGAAGATGCGCATTTTATTATTCCCTTTAAATACAGTTGGCTGAACATAATAACCGCCTTCAAGTTCACCTTCCAACTTATTTTGTGCGCCACCTGTTAAGCATTCCGCTCCCTCTTGTTTACCGATGTCTAGATAGGATATGATCTTTTCCAACTGTTCCGTAGATGCTTGGGCCCCCATCATAACTGTCGGATCGAGCGGATTGCCGATTTTAATCGCTTCGACTCGCTCTAATGCACGTTCCATGAATTTTTCGTAAATCGATTCCTGAATTAGTGCGCGTGAAGGACATGTACAAACTTCCCCTTGGTTAAGTGCAAACATGACGAACCCTTCTACCGCTTTATCAAAAAACGCATCGTCTTCATCCATTATATCTTCGAAGAAAATATTTGGTGACTTCCCACCAAGTTCAAGCGTAACGGGAATTGCATTTTGTGAAGCATACTGCATTATGAGACGCCCCGTTGTTGTTTCACCTGTAAATGCGATTTTTCCAATGCGCGAGCTTGACGCAAGTGGTTTACCGGCTTCAAGTCCAAAACCATTTACAACATTCAGAACGCCAGCAGGTAATAAATCTTCGATTAGCTCAACGAGAACTAAGATTGATGCAGGTGTTTGTTCAGCAGGCTTTAACACGACACAGTTTCCGGCTGCCAGTGCTGGAGCGAGCTTCCATACGGCCATTAAAATCGGAAAATTCCACGGTATAATTTGTCCGACTACACCAATCGGCTCATGGAAATGATACGCTACTGTATCGTTATCTATTTGGCTGACGCCGCCTTCTTGTGCCCGAATCGCACCCGCAAAATAGCGGAAGTGGTCAATTGCAAGTGGTAAGTCGGCATTCAACGTTTCACGAACCGCTTTTCCATTTTCCCATGTCTCAGCAACAGCTAACATCTCCAAGTTCTGCTCCATTCGATCTGCAATTTTCAGTAGAATGTTTGAGCGTTCTGTAACAGATGTCTTTCCCCATGCATCTTTTGCTGCATGCGCAGCATCAAGTGCGAGTTCAATATCCTCGGCAGTTGAGCGTGCTACTTGCGTAAATACCTTGCCCGTTACTGGTGTCGGATTGTCAAAGTATTCCCCGTTTACAGGCGCAGTCCACTTACCGCCAATAAAATTCTCGTAACGTTCCTTGAAGTTTACCTTTGCTCCTTCGGTATTCGGAAATGCGTATACTGGATTTTCAACTGTTTGAACCATTCTATATTCCTCCCTTTTTTCTTTCTACGCAACACAATGTATGCGCTTACAACAAACTACTTAACTCCTATTCTGACAGATTAGATGGAATAGTTCAACTATTTGATTCGCTATTTTTTAGTATAGATAAAAAATGATTTTCACCTTCTTGCGGGGCATATTCCGATTAGTTTCATGCGCAGATACCTAAATGTCCGCTCTTTTGATGAAGATGTCCCCCTTTCATCGGATGTACGCTCTTTTCTCCGGGATGTCCCCTCTTTCTGTTCGGATGTCCGCCCTTTCGATGGAGATGTCCGCTCTTTTGACGATGATGTCCTCCCTTTCATCGGATGTCCGCTCTTTTCTTCGGGATGTCCGCTCTTTTGACGATGATGTCCTCCCTTTCATCGGATGTCCGCTCTTTTCTTCGGGATGTCCGCTCTTTTGATGAAGATGTCCCCCCTTTCATCGGATGTACGCTCTTTTCTCCGGGATGTCCTCTCTTTCTGTTCGGATGTCCGCCCTTTTGATGAAGATGTCCGCTCTTTCATTAGCACCAGGTATCTATACAAGAAAAAAAGTCTTCCCACCAATTTCTTGGCTGGAAGACTTTTATTTACTTGATGCATAGGCACCTAAAAAATTCAATCCGTAACTTTCATTGAAAAGCGAATGGTGCCGCCTGTTCGAAGTTGGGCAACTTTAGATAAATCGTCTTTTACAATTTTACCTATGGTTGCATATCCCCCTACAGTTTGAGCATCAGCCATTAGAATGATGGGTTGTCCACTCGTAGGGACCTGAATTGTGCCGAACTGGGTTGATTCACTTATAATATCAGCGCTGCTCTTGAATTCTAATGCGGAACCCGTTATAAAGTAACCCATCCGATCTCCACCACGCATTGTATAGGCAGAGCTGAAAAACTTTTGCACACTGACTTCTTTAAACAAATCTAAATGTGGGCTTGTCCATACTTCGACTTCGATATTATTTTTATATTGAGGAATATTCATTACAACAAGTCCACGATTCATCCCTTGTTTATTCGGAGTATTCACATAAAGTATCGAACCCTTTGTAACTACCACGCCAATTTTCCCTTTCGGATACGCGGATTGACTTCCTAAAACTTTAGCTGCATAAAATCCACCTTCTGGAATAATGTAAGCGATGGATCCGGTTTTCGGTTTCACGAAACGTAGTGTTTGGCCTTTCCAAACGTAAAAGGACTTCCACATAGGTGCCCGAGCATCATCAATCATCGCTGTCAGATCTGCACCTACTAATGTAATTCTATGATCCATTAGCACTTTTAACGTCAATCCACCTAAGAATAGCTCCAGTGCACTTTCTGTTTCTTCGTTGGCCGCAATTTCCATCCCTAATTGAAATGCATATTGATCCATGGGTCCAGAAACAGGCATGCCAAAACGTCGGTATCCAGTTCTTCCTATATCTTGTATTGAACTATATACACCGGGTTGGATGACTTGAAATAAAGGAATCAATTACCCTCACCTATTACTTTTACCATTATATTTTTAATTCGCAATAAATTCCGAAGTGATTCCACTCGCTTCGACACTTCATTTCCATCGCCATGAAAACAAATCGTATCTGCTTGTAACTGGATAATACCTCCGGAACTTGTTTGGACTTCCTCATTTAGTATTATGCTCAGTACTTGTTTTTCAATTTCTTCTTGAGTTTGTAAAACGGATTTAGGAAGTAAGCGGGAACATAAAAAGCCGTTTTCATCATAACGTCGGTCCGCAAATGCTTCCCTCGCAGTTTTAAGACCTATTTCCTCGCCTGCACGAATCAATTCACTATTGGACAATCCAAATAAATAAGCATCTGGTGCTGTATCATAGACGGCTTCTGCAATTGCAACTGCCACGTCTCTTTTTACAGCGGCTGTATTATACAGTGCTCCGTGTGGTTTAACATGAGCAAGTGGCACATTATTAATGATGCAAAACTGCTGAAGCGCTCCTATTTGATAAACAACAGCATTGTAAATTTCGCGTGAAGTCATGTCTAAATTTCGACGACCAAAACCTTGTAGGTCAGGATAACCTGGATGCGCTCCAATTGCCAATTTATGGTCTACCGCCTTTTTTATCGTGTAGGCTATAACATTGAAGTCGCCTGCATGAAAACCGCACGCAATATTCGCAGAAGTGATAAAAGGAAATAGTAACTCATCTTCACCTATTATATAAGGACCGTAACTTTCCCCTACATCTGCATTTATATCGATTCTCATCGGGGCACCTCCTTTATGCTTTCATAGATTTATTGTGAATTAATTTCTAATTCATGTTCCATTTCAAAATATTCATCAACACTAATAGAATAAAATGAGACAAAATCTCCTGCTTGTAAAAGAAAAGATTCCTCTCGGTTGGGACAATATAAATCGAGTGGTGTCCTTCCAAGAATATTCCATCCCCCCGGAGATTCAAGTGGATAAATCCCTGTTTGATTAAACCCGATTCCAACAGTCCCCTTTGGTACTTTCAATCGTGGCTTTTCCAGCCTTGGCACACATAATGCTGCATCCAGTTCACCTAGATAAGGAAAACCTGGTAAAAAACCAATCATATAAACGGTATAGATCTGTCCCGTATGCAAGGCAATTACTTCATTGCGCGAAAGCCCCGTATGCTTTGTAATTCGGTCCATATCTTCGCTGAATTTCTCATCATAACAAACCGGTATTTTTATGGACCTACGAGCAGTCAACGATTCCGTTAATTCAATAGATGACCATTTCCTAACAATGTCTTCAATAAGATCATTTGGATTTTTAAGTTCTTTTTCATAAAAAAGTGTAACGGTATGATAACTTGGGACAACTTCTTCTAAAAGGTAATTATTGTCTTCATTAATAAATCGACAAAACGCTTGAACTATTTTATACGTTTCATCATTAATGGACGTGCCAAATTGAAAACGAATGGATTGTTCGCTTGTTACCATTACTAAAGGTTCAGGATTCTTCTTACTGTCCATTTTCAGACAACATTTCAATACAAAGTTGTACTCCTTTTTTCAAATCTTCATGCGACCAACTTGGGATATTACCATGTTGAATGGCTAATTCATGGGAAGCCGGCATATGAAGGAACCCTGAAAGCATATTGTGGTTATTACTTTTTGCATACGCTAATCCTTCATACATTACATTATTACATAGATAAGTACCTGCACTATTTGAAATTTCTGCAGGCAATCCATTGGCCGTCAAATGATTGACCATCGCCCGAATTGGCAAGGTAGAAAGATAGGCGGGTTCACCATTCATATGTATCGGTTCATCTACGGGATTATTACCTACATTATCACGTTCCCCGTCTTTGAAATTAATGGCAATTCTTTCTGGCGTCATTTTGAAACGTCCACCTGCTAATCCCAAAGAAATAACGGCGTCGGGTTGCAATTGCTTAATATGTGCAAGAAGTTCATCACCGGATGCATTGAAGTCCACCGATAACACTTCACTATGAATAATATAGTCGCCAATTGTGAGACCATCGAGTTCCTGCACTATTTTCATTGTCGGATTTATAGTGTATTTCAAAAAAGGTTCAAAGCCATTTAGCAATAATTTCTTCATTATAATTAACCTTCTTTCCTATAATTTAAGTGGTCGTTCTCGAATTTTGCAACTTCCGTTGTTGGAGAATGAAGATTTTGCACTTCCAACAAGATGTAACACTGCCAAATTAAATTGCATTTGTGCTGAAATACACGTCTCATCTACAGGAATGCATTCTCTTCTTCACTCATCCACACATCAACTTCTATAATATCAAATAATGGGCGCGTATGCCCTTGCCCATCTTTAAAGGCAGTAACTGCGAAGCGTAATTTCGGAAGTATCTTTTCCATGTAATTGTTGTAAAAATAAGCAAGATCCGTTTGAAATTCATTTTTCAAAATTACTTCTAATGTCTTTCTACTTATTATAGGCTCAGACAGATATATTTCTATTCTTCCATTATACTCGACCACTTTTCTTCGGTTTGTCCGCTCTTTCATTAGTATGGGGTACTTGCACAAGAAAAGACAACAAACAATTTAAACAATTGTATATACTTACAAATTCAGAGAGTTTTCAGCATATTACTAATGATTATCTAATTGTAGTGTATAGTCAGATTATTTTCATGCATAGGTCCCTAAAATTCGGGGTATCGGTGCAAGAAAGAACAACAAACAATTTTTTATGATGATGTCCGCTCATTTCGTCGGGATGTCCGCTCTTTCTGTTTGGATGTCCTCTCTATTGATGAAGATGTCAGCTCTTTCATAACAATAGGTGCATGTGCAAGACTCAAGTCCAAAGCAATTCTGTATGGTGCATAAGTTGTGTTGTGCACAGGCACAACAATAGGTAGATAGGTAGATTACTTGAATATTAAAGTTAGCAATGTATAATAGACCATATCGGAACCAAAAAGGGGGGTTTGTGTAATAGTTCCCACTAAAAGGTATTGGAGTGTAATAAATGAAAAGTAAAAACTGGACTCTAGCAAGATTATCATCACTTACCATTATTTTTATTTTAATGTTAAGTGCTTGCTCGAATGATAAAAAAAATGATAGCAAGGAAGATCTAGGAAATACTTCAAACGAGGAAAATGTTACATATGTGGATGATGTGGAACAAATAATTACAAACAGCTGTATCACTTGTCATGGTGACAATTCGCCAACGATGGCTAAATTCGGCGAAGATCCTGAAAAATACAAAGCACTGTCGCAAGGACCACGTCTTGATACTTACGAAAACTTAACAGCCGTTGTGAATGGCTCTGAAGCTGGTGCACTGATGAGAAGATTAGATAACGGTGAAAACAAAGATGATGGCAAACCCGGGAATATGTATCAATACCTTGGGTTAACAGATGAGGAACGCGAAGAACAGCTAGAAATCCTAAAAGAGTGGGTTGGCCACTGGATTTTAAAAAGAGAAAATGAGTTAACAGATGAAGATCGTGAAAAATTTATAGTAGCTGAAAAATAAGCAAATAAAAGGGGCTGTCCAAAAAGTCATGAAAATGACTCAGGGACAGCCTCTTTATTTTTAACAATAGGTTCCTATGCAAGACGCAAATTCAACACAACTCGGAATAGCGTCTAAGTTGTGTAGTGCACAGGCACAGCTTACTAAGCCAAATGTAACACCTGATTTAACCGTTGATTTAGTTTTGTCTTTCATTTCTACATACCTCCAACGCATCGTATTTTATACCCTTCACCTTACCGTATCCGCCAACAGGGTAGCACTTTTAAAAACCAAGTAAGCTTCCTTGTGTGAGTAACTAACCCCGTCTAAACAGTTGTCAGAATCGTGTCAGAATTGTATGGGGGACTGTCACCAAAATTCCCTATAAACATCTAAGTTATAGGGAAAATCATTTTTCTTCCATTTCGACTTAATTACCGGCACTATTCGACCATCAGGATATACTAGTACTTCATCCGTAATTCCGAGTTCCGTTACTTCATTAAAAATAACTTCTAGAATTTGTAGTTTATATTCTAAATAGCTCCAAGCACATACCTAAAAAGGCACCCCCTACCTATTCATCAAGTTTGCTAAGTCCTGTTTTGACTTCGCTTGGCAAATCAAAGAAAGGTTGAATATCTTGGACATATTCCAAAACGCCCATAAATTCTTTCTCTTCATTAAAGAGTGCTTTATAAGTAAGATGAATGTATTGGCCATTCTTTTTGTACCACATGCTTTCAGAAGTTCTTTTCCCTGTTTTAAGATCGCGAATTAATGTCATTACTTTCATTAAACTTTTAGGGGGATGACAATTTGCTACATTACGCCCGATTGAGATTGGAGTTCGGACGAGCATCATTTCCGATGCCTCTGCCACTTTATTGAAGTATTTAAACATATCATTTTTATCGACAAATGTTATTTCCAGTGGCAAATTATCGAAAATCAGTTTAGCCTCTTCTGTCGTTAAGTAACCACCACCACCATAAACTAGGGTTTGTGCGGATAGTGTACCGCTAAGCGCATCTTCAATAAGTGTTTCTGATTTCGGCGTCCATATTTCGCCGGGAGTTTCGATGATTGCATAGCCAAACGCATCACTTTCATTTGCAATAGCTGCCCAATCCTCTTCACTAAATATCGTTTGAAGTATTGGTAAAATAATGGCTTCTTCTTGATATATCATTTCTTTAAATTCTTTTTCAAATACATCATACCTTTTCCGAACACGTTCAATATTTGTTTCATGATGTTCATCAAATTGTTTTTTTAAAGCCTGATATAAAGCACCGATACGAATATCCACCCTCCAGACAGTTCTTGCGGGGGCATAATAGCCATAGCGTTCTAAAATAGGAAAGTAGAGCTTTTCTTTACGATTATAATGGTTACGAAATTCCCCTAATCGAAATATAATATGTTTTAATTCATCTACTACTTGATTTGTTTTCTGAAGCCGGTTTTGATTCTTATCAATTAATTCAAAAAGGTCCTTGATTTGACTCATCACAACTTGAAATGCAGCGTTTTCTTCTTTAAAAACTTGAACTGGATGACCCGGATCGTAGATAGTTGCGTTTTTGGATAAATCGGGATAAATGCTGGAAAAATCTTTAACATCCTCAATCGTAATCCCATAGTCTCCGTTTATTAATTCGAGTTGTATTAACAGTATGTCTCGAAAACTGAAATCTTTTAAACTTCTGTCAAAATCGACTTGGATTGATGCAGTCAATCCATCATGGCGTAGACGTACGAATAGTTCTTTTAATGCGCTAATATTTTTTATATTAAATTGTACATTCAACATTTTTTCACCTCACAACAAATTTTGAAGCTTGAGTTGCCTTTTATTTCACAATTCACATACATGTGATGGAGCATCCAAAAAAATAAGAAGCCAGTAAATCCGGACAATATTATACATGTATTTATTATACATGTTTATGACATACTTTGAAAATCTATGGTTGCGGCGTACTTGTGCATGGAACAACAACAAACAATTCTTTTGATGAAGATGTCCTCTCTTTTTATGAAGATGTCAGCCCTTTCATAAGTATTCGACGCACACGGATACAACACAATAATTATGGCACGACCGGGTCACGCATACCCATTGGTAGAGATAAACGGTAAATGGATTGCAATTGACGCTAACGAAGTGGTCACAATACAAGGTTTAATTAACAATGGAGCAAGCCGGATGACAAAAACAACTTTTGAATGATAACCGAAACGAACAGAGCCTAATGAGGTTTGTACCCCATTAGGCTCTGTTTCTATATGAACAAGTTTTTTGGAGTGTGTAGTGAGAATACAATCATTCACATGCACCAAAAATTTATTCCTTTTTAAAATACCATTTATTATCAGGTCGATCACGCGGCGTCATATTGATGATAAAATACCCTATAATTAAAATCAGAATGACAAAGGAATAGATTAATGTATGGGTGGGATGATCGTGTTCTACAATGACTAATCTTACCATCGCAGTGATGCCGATATATATAAAATAACGAAGTGGGAAATGATATTCATCTTCAAAGTATTTAACAATCATCGCGATAAATTCGAAATATAGAAAGAAAATTAGAATATTCGCCAAGTAAGCATTATAGTCGGTTTGATCGCCAGCTAACAAATGTTGTCCAAAGACAAATAATTCTTTAATTAATAACACAGACAAAATAAGTGCGAGAATAACGAGCATAATATTCAAGAACATTTGTAAGATTTCCGGAAAAACTCGTAAAGCATGTGCATATCTTTTCTTGAGCATATTAGCTCCTCCCTTCATAGGTGTTTTATTATAAACGCTGGTAGATTTATTTGTCAATAATTTTGGGGGAAGAATTGGGGGCAAAAACACCTCCTTCAATTAATGCGTTTAACGCGTTAATTGAAGGAGGTGTTTTTTCAAAATTTCTATTAGGGCTGCTCTATTAGAATATGCGAGTCCAGAATATGTACATTTGAATTTTCACCGTGTTTTCGTATTCTGTATAATTCTTTTGTTTCGGCCACTTGCTGCTGGTGATGGGATACATTTTTTCTGATTTCACGTTTGCCCATTAGTTTGTATGCTTTACTTACTTTAGCATCAAATGAGGCTCTGCTTACGCCTACAACGAATGTACTTCCATCGTGAAAAATCACTTGCGTCATATGTTTACATTTTTCGACATAATCTTTAATCTGATGAAGTGCAAACCATATGCAGTCCTCTTTATACGGTGATTTACTTGGAAACCAACAGTGTGCTAATCGTTCATTGAAAATAACGGGATTCATATTGCTTTTGCCCAAAATCATTCGGGCCCCATCACTCGCACCCCTCAAGCTAGAACCAAAATAACCCAGATTAAAATCAATCAGTTTTGTCGGCCCTAATTTTACTCTTACTTCTCTATTTCCAGTTCGAATAGTCGTAAACAATGTACCGGTCTCATCATGTACCGGTAGTAAAACTTTAGCTCCGTAATCGAGTAAAAAACTATCCGAATAAGCCAATTTGTCCATCTCCCCATTTTTTATCTGTCATTTTTTTGTAATAGGGAGTATACTAACGATATGTTGGTATACTCCAACTCATTTCCCCGGGTCCTAATTGTCAACCACGACAGACTCGGGGATTTTTTGTATTTTTCAACACCACAACCCACTCACCTCCTTTAAGGCGAATCTATAGGCCTTTACAATCCCCACTTTCTTTCATTCACAGTATTTATTACCTAAAACAGAAAACATCATTTCATTTAATTGATTACCATAATATGTATATTAGTTACGTAATTGTATCTAATACATATTATATCCTATATTAACAACGATTGTCCAGAACTATCATAATCTTCTATTAACGATTTATTTATTAATAAAACAGCTGCTTTAATAGGATTTAGGTACGGTTAGGTACGGTGACAGTCCCCTTTACAATTCTGACACTATTCAGACAACTAGGTCGTTTTCTACTTTTTATAGTACTTGTGCAAGATACAACTACATACAAATTTAATGTGTTTTTCAGCATATATCTAATAAATATGTAATTATAGTGCATAGTAAAAATAGTCTTATGTTCAGGCATCCAAAACCTTAGAAAAATAACCCTCGTAAGTAATGTTCACCTACGGGGTTATTGTTTTATAATGCTACTCTTTCACAATCGCATCGGCTTCGTGCAATTGCTGCTTTATCATCTCTAACTGTTCTTTACTTTGTTCCACTGTATCCATATGCTCATGAAGTTGCTCCGCATTTAAGAGTGCACCTTCTGCATGGGATATTGAATTGAAAGCATGTTCAACCGCTATCTCCTCTGGGTGCGACATCGCTTGCTTTACTGAACGTTCCGCCTTTTGAACAGAGCTGCTTAAAAAATTAATTGGATTATCCTTTTTCCAACTTGTATTCGAATCCTTGCCCATTTTTCCTCATTCCTTTCCACACAAATTCTGATCCAATGCTTAGTATTGTTATATGTCCAGAAAATATGCATTGAGTAAATCCAATGAATTAATGTGAAGTACCTGTACAATTCACAACAAGCAATTCAACCAATTGTATATACATACGAATTCAATGTGTTTTTCAACATATACCTAATAAATATGAAATCGTAGTGTATGATCGGAACAACTTCATTCTCATGCACCTAAAATTTCACAAAATAAAAAAATGTCAACTACTTCCCAGTTGACATTTTTTTATCTCTGTAAGGACTGTTGTCGAGTCGATAGGACCATCCTCACATGTAAGCCGATAAGTTAAATTGTTTTACAATCCCACCCGAGATCATATCAGCCATTTCCAAAGCTTGCGTTTCTATTTTGTCATACGTATCAATGGAGGATTTATAATCCTTTTGAAGCATCAATACCGCTTCCGCTTTGGTTAATCCTAAATGGTCGTACATCATTTTTTTGAATTCATTTTCTGGTATATAAGGATTTATCCTATTTAGGAATTCCGCAATCCTATCTGCGTTGGCATGCCACTTTTTATCCGTATCCGCCACGGCTTTTTGATCACCCGCCTTTGCCGCCTTGACGAGATTGGCAGCAAGCACTAGATGCTCCTTTATTAAACTTTCGTACATTTCGGCTATCTGATCACCATAAAAAGGCCGTATCGCATTTCCATTATCTGTGGCATTCTGTAGAAGACGGGCGGTAACAAAGTCAATATCAGGTAAATTAAATACTAGTCCCATGATTGTCATTCTGGTCCAAGCTATGTGCTGTTCCCAAATCAGGCGCATATGATTTTTTAAACCAACTTCGGTCTTACTTATGCAAGAATAGCAGTATCTACAATAACCGTAAGGATGCATCATTCCACTCCCTTGTTTAATTTCCATACATTTATCCCCCATAAGGTTAGTATATGCACCATTCATCCCGGTTGATTAACCAAATATGGAGTAGGAAAATATATTTAGAGTAGCCGTGCAAACAACAACAACAAACAGTTCAATCAATTGTATATACGTACAAATTCGAAGAGTTTTTCAGCATATATCTAATAAATATGTAATTGTAATGTATAGTTTCATGCGCAGGTACGTAACACTATTTTAAATTATAAAATGAATGATGGCTAAGATGAAAGCTGAAGTGGCAATAGCTAAATTCGCTTTTGACATTGCACTACTAGATTTCATATCTAATGTACTTTTCAAATTATGTATATCTTCATTGAGTATTTTTATTTCATTCTGCTGATTTTCTATTTTCTTCATACTAGATTCGATTTCTTCGTGTAAGTTGATGTTCTTTTCGTTTAATTTCACGAATGCTTGATCATGATTTTCTACAAAATGTAATAACCGTTCTTCACGGTGCACGGTTTCGGTCACGATCTTTTCTTCAAGTTCTTTATGAACTTCTTCATGATTATTAAACCTCTTGCTATGAATACTAGTAACCTTTTCGTGTTCTTTTAATTTACCGCTGTGATCTATGGCAATCCTTTCCTGATCTATTAATTTTACATTATGAATCTTATGGACTTCTTCATGAGCTTGTATTTTTTTCTCCAGATTTCCACCCATTTTTGTATGCAGTTTTAATTGTTCGCTATGCTTTTGTTCGACTACGGCTTGAGCTTTCAATTGCGCTTCAAATCTTTTATTATTCTCTACTTGAAGTCCTAACTGTTCATTACTTCGCTGACTAGCCTTAGTTTGTGCATCTAGTTGGCCTTCAATAAAATGATTTATATGAGATTGTATTTCCAGTTTTTCTTCATGACTTTTCGAAGTTTTAGAAAGGTTCTCTAATTTTATTAATATATCTTCTTGTTCTTTTAATTGCTTGATAACCGACATTAACTCATGACGAGCCAATTCGGATATTTCTTCTTGTGAAGCATTTTTCAGCTTTAGTTCGAGTTCACGTACTACAAATCGGTTACTCGCTATATTACTTACACCGAGACCGAATAAGTACTTTGTGATTTCAGCTAGCTTCGTTTGAAATTCAAACGATATTTTTTGCGCTTTTGCACCTGATTGAACCGCTTTAGCCAAATCCACTCCTACCGTTTGTAGTTCTTCAATCGCAACTTTTTTCTTCCCAAATCCCGCTGACCTATTTTCCGCTTTATTTGCTGATTCTATCGCAGCTTCAGCAGATAATAATACATCTTGTATGCTCACATCAAGTGCTTTCAGTTTATCTACTTGTTCATAGATTAATGTAGGTAAAGTTTTTTCATCGGTATCTGATAAAACAATACGTACTAATTCTTCTGGCTCTAAAACAACTGCTTCACCATTCATTTGTATTACCCCCATTTTAAAATATCACTAATCTCGGCAATCAAACCCGGATTATGCTTTTGGATTCCTTGTCTATATTCTCCTATACTTTTCATAGATTGCCTGTTCGCATTCCAAGATTCCACAAAAAATTGGGTCGTTGTCTCCATTTTTCCAAGCACTTCATTTATTGTCATTTCAGTAGTTTCCGCTTCTATCCATGCATCGGCTTGTAAATAAATTATTTTCGCGTTCATCAAATGCAACTGTTGGCTATGAAGAGCCATTCGCTCATTCTCCAGCTTTCCTTTCTTCAAACCCATTCCGACGTCACTTCCAACAGCAATTGCAAACCTTCCGACACCTACAAAGTTCACTCGCAAAACAAATTCTTTCAAAAATAGCGCTTGATTGCCACCCGATTTAATTCCCGCGCGAATGGCTGCGTCCCCCAGGTCGATAGCAGTAAAAGTGCCTGTAGAAATAGTAAGCATTCGAACAATCGTGCGATTTTTAAATGGCAATACATGTTTCCAGTCAACCTGCTTCAATTCGTCAACTCGACGAATCTCTTTTTCTTTAATTTCTGCAGCCAGTCTACGAATGAAATAAAAACCACGTACGATGCATTCATTTAACACAACGGGTATGGCTTGGCGACCGATTTCATAACCAACGCCAATCTCGGTTCGTAAATCGAATCGGAATGGCTCTACAATTTTTCCGGCTTCATCGCGTTTAGCCAGTAACGTACCATTAAATAATTTGGATATCCATACCGAAAGACCAGTGTCGCCAATTTTTATATCTTTGAAAAATGGAAGTGCAGATAATTCTTTTGCAAGTGATAATAAGGGACCCGGTAATCCTGTTCCGGCACCTGGTGATGAGCTCGATCCCGCCATATCACTGACCATATGAAAAAACCATTGGACAACTCCATATAAAAATTTCTGTGGAAGATCTTCACCAATAAGTGCCGTATTTTTCACTTCAACAATCTTAAAAATACCCAATTTATCGGTTCCGTACGATTTTCCTGTAAACTGTGTAAGCATCGAAAAAACAAGTCCAACCGGAGTCGGATGGTGTGCAAAATCACGCAAATGATGTTGCAAACCACCACCAAAATCACTTGTATTGCTGTCACTGGCTGCACCAAAGTTATTTTCAAGATGCCTGATTGCACCTGGTAAATCGTCCCCCTTATAACCTTTCCATTCCGCTATCTTCTTAACAAAGTTATTAACCTTTTCAGTACTCCAGTCTTTCCCCCGTTCAAGACTAAACTCACCAACCCAGAACATATCTATAAACCCAGCAAGTATGCCACTACCAACAGCAACCATATAGTCTATTCCATCCGAATGATTCGTCAACCGATCTATTTCTATGTTTAACTCATCCACTTTATATTGATTCGATGATAAAAGCTCATTGACACGATCGAGCCCTTCTTTTGGTTTATGATCTTCTAGTTGGTCTTTTAATTCAATGGATTCAATTTCAAAAACAACTTCTAAATCATCTTGAACTACTTTTAACTTTGTAAGGTTCTCACTAATTTCTTTATCTATCAATTTCAACAACCCCTTGCTCAATATATGACAGTGAATATTCTACAACTTCTATAATTATATCATTAATTAAGATTATCATAGGTGAATATACTGAATATATTGGTACGGTGACAGTCCCCCATACAAATTTGACACTATTCTGACAACTAGGTCGTTTTCTAAATTTTGTAGTACCTGTGCAAGAAACAACTACAACAAACAATTCAACCTCTTTCACGGGATGTCCGCTCTTTTGATGAAGATGTCCGCCCTTTCAAGCACAGGCAAAATTTCTCTGTCTAAACTTAGAAAAGTTGGGTATATAGTATAAAAGACCTTTTTAGGGGGTGAGAAGTATGAAAACAGTAGAGCCTTACTACATTACAGAATCAAAGAGAATCTGTGAGCTTGCTGGCATGGATCCGAACGAGGTTGCTATACCGAAGACTTTTTTAAATGAAGTGGAGTTTGGACAGAAGCAAAAAGCATATAGTGAAATTTTATCAGTCGTGAGTTTTTTCTCCAATAAGCTACTGGATTCCTTAATAGGAAGGCCGATACTCGTTGTTGTTTCAGATGCAGATGGGTACCTGCTTGAAATTGAAGGAGACGCAACGATTAAGTCTACAATTGAACAATTCGGTATTCAGCCTGGTAGTCTATTTATACAAGAAGAGACAGGTACGAATGTGATTAGTCTGACATTGCAGCAAAGACATCCGATTAGCCTTATTGGCGAACATCATTATCATACATTTCTTCATGAAATCGCTTGCTACGGGACCACATTTCACTATACAGACGACAATAACTTGCTTGGTAGTGTGTGTATCATGATGCCGATTCAGTTTCAAAACGAACTGTTCTTAACGATGCTAACCCAATCGGTTGACTCCATTGAAAGAGAACTCTTATTGAGAAAACAAAATAAGAAGCTATATATTATGAATCAGATTATGTTAAGTAGAACTAGAAATGGCATTGTGATTACAGATGAGAATGGAATTACGACCGAATTTAATCACTTCGCAGAAAAAATTTCGAATCTCAGTAAAGAATCGGTCGTGGGAAGAAATATTTTAGACTCCCATTTAACTGGAAGATACTTCAAAGAAGTACTGACACAAGGGAAAATATTTAAAAATGAAGAAATAAAATTTAAAAATAATAAGGGTAACCTCGTAGTGTGTCTGTTCGATGCACAACCGATTTATGAGGATGATAAAATGATTGGTGCCTTTGGTCAGTTTAGAGACATTTCAGATCGTTATACATTGCAAGAGCAGTATAACTATTTAGCCTTTCACGATGATTTAACAAAATTACCAAACAGACGCTTTATAAATAAGGAAATAGAATCCATTATTAAGGAACTAAACACAGGTCTGCACAAGACTTTAGCCCTCCTATTCATCGACTTGGATCGTTTTAAGATCATTAATGACAACTTTAGCCATTCTTTCGGTGATAAACTATTGATCGAGGTAAGCAAGCGTTTAAGTGGTTGCCTTGGAGAAAAAGAAGTGCTTGCGCGAATGGGCGGAGATGAATTTATTTTCCTATTGCAAGATTTTACCGATGTAGATTATGTTACAGCAAAAGCGGAAGAAATCCTCCAACTCTTGCGACAACCTTTTCTTGTGAATGGGAAAGAATTATACACGACCGCCAGTATTGGTGTTGCAGTTTGTCCCGTCGCCCCCGTTACATTGGAACAGCTTATGGTGTACGCAGACAATGCGATGTACCAAGCAAAATCGTTAGGAAAAAATTGCTATGTCATGCACTCCAATGAATTATTAGATGCCATGTTGCACGACTATATACTTGAAATCGATTTAAGAGGGGCTCTGGATAAAAATGAGTTTATCCTGCATTACCAACCGCAAATTCATAACAAAACGGGTAAATTGATTGGTTTTGAAGCATTAATCCGTTGGCAGCATCCAACTTTTGGTCAGATCCCCCCAGATAAGTTTATCAAACTGGCAGAAGAAAACGGATTGATCACTCAAATTGGCGAGTGGGTCATTGAAGAGGCATGTACACAAAACAAAAAATGGCAGGATGCTGGAATGACACCGGTTAAAATGTCCGTTAATCTATCGACGCAACAATTTCTAACTAGAAATCTCATTACGTATATGGAAGATGTACTGGAACGTACGGCCATTGACCCTGCCTATGTAGTCGTGGAAATTACCGAGTATATGGCCATGGAATATGAATACGCAATTCACGTATTGGAGCAGTTGAATATACTTGGTATCGGCATCAGTATTGACGATTTTGGGACAGGCTATAGTTCATTTAATTATTTAAAGAATTTCCCAATAGATTATATTAAAATCGATAAATCTTTTATAAGTGAAATCATGAACAATGAGAAAGATGCTGTCATTATAAAAGCAATTATCTCATTAGCACATAACCTTCATAAAGAGGTGATTGCTGAAGGCGTGGAAACAAAGGAACAACTTGAATTTCTAATCGACCACCAATGTGATATTTCACAGGGTTTTTACTTTAGCAAACCTCTTCCCGCGGACGAAATTGAGCGAATTTATTTAGAAAAACATGGATCTTAAAGGGAGAATGACAGCATGAAAACAACTTCATCCGTATTAGTAGCAAACTTTAAGCATTGGGGTATTCATCATATATTTGGTATACCAGGAAAGGCCATATCACCTATATTATTCGAGATATTAAACCACGACATGGAATTTGTATTGAGTAAGCATGAAGCTGCTGCAGGGTATGAAGCTGCTGGCTACGCCTTGATGAATCAAAAAATTGGAGTTGCAGTGGGTACGTCTGGACCTGGTGGAACTAATCTACTAACCGCTGCTGGTCAGGCGAAAGCTTCTAATCTACCTCTATTAATCATTACAGGACATCCTTTCATGAAGGATACTGGAAAAGCAATGGGACAGGATTCGAGCATATTTGGTACTGACCTAGTAGAAATGTTTAAATCTGTCACGAAATTTAGCGCACGAGTAGAACGTGGAGATATGCTACAACCGTTCTTGCAGCACGCCCTAGAAAAAGCAGTATCGGGTGTCAAAGGACCCGTCCATCTATCCATCCCATTTGATATTTTGTTACAAGAGATTGAACCGTTCCAACTCGATTTACCACTAGCCTATGAAATGATTTCACCAAAAACGAGTAACGTGATCGATTACTTGAATATAGCTAAACGTCCCCTTCTTTTTTTAGGTAAAGGTGTTCATTCTAGTAAAGCATACGCAGAAGTGCTGCATCTTGCAGAGCATTGGAACATCCCAGTCATCACAACTCCAGGAGGAAAAGGCACATTTCCTTCCAATCATACGCTGTCACTCGGCGCATTCGGATTGGGTGGTACGGACGAAGCAACCGCCTACTTAAAAGAGAAAGTTGACCTAATGCTTGTCATTGGTTCACAGCTAAGTGATATGTCCATCGCTGGATTATCTGAAGCGATGTATCCAGAGCATCTCATTCACTTCGATTATGACCAAACCTTTATCGGGAAATCAATCCAAGTACCAACTACGCCAGTGCTTGGTGACATTAAAGCGAATCTGACTGCAATCTTAAAGGATATACCGAAAACCAATAGCGAAGCATTTTTAACACCTAGAGAAGAGACCCAGCTGCAGGAAAATAAGCTGAGCGAACGAATGTCTGCAATTCAGGCAATACGGGCGATGCGGTATGCACTTCCAGATGACGCAATTATTTTCGGAGATGATGGGAGCCATTCTTTTTACGGCATCAAATATTTTGACATCTATAAGCCAGGGACTTTCTTTTTTGATGATATATTTGGTGCAATGGGGAACGGAATTGGCTATTCCATCGGAGCAAAACTTGCAGCACCTGAAGAAATAATTGTGTGCTTAGTTGGAGATGGCTGTATGTTCATGCACGGTACGGAACTTTCAACAGCTTACAATTATAACTCTGCTGTGTTGTTCATCGTTTTGAATAATGGACGATTGGACATGGTCGAAAAAGGCATGCAAAAAATGATTGGAACTTCTATCGGTGGTGTATATGAGACCCCTCTTGATGTAGCACGTTTTGCCGAATCTATGGGACTAGAAGCATTTACTTGTCTCAACCCTTCTGATTTAACCGTTAGAATAAACGAAGCATTACATAAAATTGAAGACACAAAAAAACCAATTGTGATAGAAGTATTAGTAGATGAAAACGAAATACCACCAACGATGGGGAGGCAATAACATGGAAAATAATAAGCGGTACCAAGCCGGTTTAGAAGCAATGGAACAATTGTTTTCACATGAAGTCCGAAATGGCATGGAAGGAATGAAACTTATTTCCCCTGACCTTTGGGAGATGATTGTGTCTTTTGGCTTTGGAGATCTCTACTCTAGAAAGACACTTTGCCACGCACAAAGGGAAATCATTACACTCACGAGTCTAATCACACAAGGCGCTTTTGATCAACTTCGCGTTCACTTACAAGCAGCCTTAAACGTAGGCCTTACAAAAGAAGAAATTACCGAAATCATCATCCATTGTGCTGGATATGTCGGGTTCCCAAAAGCCGTTCAGGCAATGGGGATTGCTGGGGAAATATTTAAAGAAACAAAAGAATAGTTTAAATAATCAATTAGCAGCCGGAGATTGTACTCGGCTGCAATTACTTTTGGAGTACCTGTACAAGAAACAACAACAACAACAACAACAACAACAACAAACAATTCAACCTCTTTCATCGGATGTCCGCTCTTTTCTTTGGGTTGTCCTCCCTTTTCTTCGGGATGTCCGCTCTTTTATGGAAGTTGTCAGAATCATGTCAGAATTGCGCAGGGGACTGTCACCGCTTTAACCAGTCTAGAGTACCTGTACAAGAACCTAAAAAGCCCTCTAGCCAATTGCTTGGCTAAAGGACTGAATTCTCTTGGGGTACCCCACTCTTTCGATAAAACAATTCAACACTCCAACAAAACTAAATCATCCAACGTAATTTCCTTCTCAAGCACAATCGTATTCACTTTATTGCTCGCCACAGCCATTCGATAATCGACTTTACGCGTCATTTCTGTCGCAATCTTTTTAGCAAGACCGGCATTTCCGAAAGTACTATCCCTACGCGTGTAAATCTCTTCATAGTGACGAACTAACGCACTCTTCGCTTCATCTGTTATGCTGTACCCTTTACTATAAAGGGCGGTAATCTCCATTAATTCCATTGGTGTGTAATCTTCAAAATGGAGCGTTCGTCCGAAACGTCGACGGAGTCCGGGGTTGCTGTCTAGGAAACGATTCATTTCTTTTTCGTACCCTGCGGCAATTAGTAGGAACTCGCCTTGTTGATCGGACATTTTTTTCAGCAACACTTCCACTGCTTTTTTCCCGAAGTCATTCTCTCCACCACTCGCAAGTGTGTACGCTTCATCAATAAATAACGCACTGCCCATCGCTCGTTCAATCAGCCCGGCTGTCCGCTTCTCCGTTTCACCAATATGACTGCCGACTAAATCGCTGCGATCTACTTCAATCAGATCGCCTCGTTCTAATAATCCAAGCGCTTGATAAATACCAGCGAGCACACGACCGACCTCGGTTTTACCTGTCCCTGGTTTACCAATCAACAGCGTGTGGTTCATCAATTTCTCTGTAGAATGATTTTCTCGTTTGTAGTATCTCAGAAGTTCAATCATCTTATCTATTTCAGCCTTCACCGAACCAAGGCCGATAAACCGATGGAGTTCTGCACGTTTATGGGCGAGTAGTACTTCATCGATTGGGATTTCGTACGTCTTCACTTCACGCTCTTGCACTGCTTCTACAATGTCTTGTTCTTCAAACGTCGAGAGTACCTTTTCCGTCCACTCTTCACGCGGAAGTTTCGCAATTCTCATCGACTGCGCAAGCCCGATTTGATCGTAAAGTATACGTGCCATTCGGGCATTACTAAATGTTTCATCACGCGTACGATAACGTTCCACGAACTCTTCATAAACCGCTTGTTTGGCAGCAGAAGTGAGTACATAGCTTCCTTCACACTGGGTTAAGAAGATTTGAAGCAACTCATCTGGTGTATAGTCTTGGAAATTAATCTTTTCAGTAAAACGATCTCTCAATCCCGGATTAGACGCTAGGAAACGATCCATATCTTCGGTGTAGCCTGCCGCAATGACAATGAATTCACCGCGCGAATTTTCCATTGCAGGAAGCAATGTTTCAATCACTTTTTTCCCGAAATCGTTACTAGAGCCGCCCCCTGCTGCAAGCGTATATGCTTCATCTATAAAGAGCACGCCGCCCATAGCTTCCTTTATTATTACTTTCGTTCGTGCTTCGGATTCACCGACATGCGTTCCAACGAGATCTTCCCTCTTCACTTCAGTAACGTGGCCTGTTTTTAAAAGGCCAAGTTCCTTAAAAATCTGACCTATGAGCCGAGCGACTGTCGTTTTTCCAGTACCCGGATTCCCTTGAAAGACCATATGGGGCGCTACCATCGGATTCGCTTTCATTCCACGCTCTAATTTGAATTGATTGATCTCCGCCAAGTTTTTAAACTCCTGGATTTTGTCTTTCACATCTTCCAGTCCAATAAACCCGTTCAAACCATTCATGAAATCGTTCATCGGATCAGCAGTAGATGAATCTTTAGTAGAGGAACTTCCAGCACTGCCGCCTAATTTACTAGTGATTGGTGGAACCTGCAAATCCGTATCGGTAAGCACAGGAACACTGTCATCAAAGCGGACTAAATCTCCTGCTTGATTGTTCTCAAAAGAACAGTCGCGAAGAACCGGAACCGAACGCTCGAGTCTCAGTCCAGCCTTCTTTCCATTCCTCACTTGCACCCCAGTGAATACAGCATCCGAACAATCTTGCAAAATGATTTGATCATCCGGGTGGCTATGTACGCGAGTTTCCGTCACTTCAGTACGCTCCACCTGACTCAAGACGATTCCTGACGATTTACCGTCATAGATTTCACACTCCGTTATAAAGACTTCTGCAGATTCCGTTGCTCTTATTTGCGGCCTTTTATGATTGAACAAAATCGACCGTTCTAATGAAACAACTACTTCAGGACCTGCAAGGATGCCGTTCTTATCACCACTCGATATTCTACAATCAGTCATTTCTGCTTTAGCCGCAGCACTGAGTAAAACGTTGGATCCTTTATGACCGAAGATGATGCAATTTGCTGCCGTCAACTCGGATTCTTTCGCGAATATCCCTGCACTATCGCCACTTTTCACTTCGGTCGCCGACAGAATGACTTCCGATTGTTCAGAAGCAAAAATCTGTACACCACTATGATGGCTAATCAGAGAATCCGAAATCGTCACTTGACTACTTGTCACGTAAACTCCTTTATTGTTTCCACTCTCAATTTCACAATCCTGAATCGTGAACACGCTTTGCGTAAACGCAGAGAGTTGCGTCATCTGATTGTACTTCACTTCAGATTCGATGAGTGTACACGCGGAATTTACAGACACAATTCCTCTAGACTCGCCCGATAGGATCTGTGTTTTTGTAATCAAGAGCGTGCTTTCTTCATTACAGGAAATTTGGTCTCCTTTTTGATTCTTAAACTGTGAGTCGGATACCTTAGCTAATGAACCACTGACCTTCATTCCTTCAGCCTCACCATTTTCAAATGTACAGGACTCGACTTCGATATGGGATTCATTCGTACATGCTATATGCTCAAGACATTGGTTTTTAATGACACAGTTTTTCAGGACACCCTTAGATTGGTCACAATAGATGCCTTGGACATGTCCAAAATAAAAATTCGTACTTTCTACGTCCATAGAACTGCCTTGTTCCAATCGAAGTTGAACCCCGCGATTTCCGATGAATGAACTTTTGGTGATTGTTGCTCGACTCGTCTCATACAAGCAAAGGCCCTCTTCTTGCCCACTTAAAATTCCGGAATTCGTTACCGCGACTTCTCCCCCCGCGCGCACACTAATTTGTGCAGACTTAATCGTGTCTTCTACTATGCATTCGAACAAAGTTAGACGCCCTAATACGTCAATCCCTTGTATGTTTTTTTGAAATATCGAATGCTCTGCGGATACTTTTGCAGCTGCATCAATTCGCATAGCTACTCCTTGAATCTCAGAGAAAAGACAGTGGTGAAGCGTTACATCTCCTGATTGGATATGTAAACCATAATCAACTGGACCAGTGCCTCCTCCAATACGGATTGATTCGATACGCACTTCTTCAGTTGTCGCGACACGAACACTTCCTGTTAGACGAACTGAGCTCGCTTCACCTTCTGAACTTCGAAGAACGAGCAGCTTATCGATTGTTATATGTTCAGTATAAGCGCCTTCATCAACTTCCACTGTATCTCCCGGTAGAGCCGCCTCTACTGCAGCCTGAATGGTTTTGTAGTTGGATCCCTCGCGCTTAGACACTTGAATAATTGCCACGTATCTTCCTACTTTCTATTAATTAATTCAATTGATTTCTATGCTTTGTATTTTTCTAAACATAATGATACGAATGAATGCTTTCATTAATTAAGTATACTAGTTAGCCTAGGGGCAGAGCAAAGAACTGCTTGTGAACTGGAGTGGATAGCAAAAAAGACTCAGCATATGGCTGAACTGTCTTTTATGGGGTGCCTATTCAAGACACAACTAATGAACAACCCGGAATAGTGTTCGAGTTGTGTGCTAGGCACCCTATCTCAGTGGTTTTTCTGTAATTGTGGTGTATAATAAAAGTATTTTCACGCACAATTACCCTAAATTTAGAAACAGGCAACGCAATTTAAGATTGAAATTGTGTTATATTGCATTTAAGACTTGTATTAAACTTGAAAAATATAGTAGCCAAGGAGTGTGTCTAAATGAGGACAGTAAACAGCAATAGCAACGATGTATACCGTGAATTAGCTTACTTGGATTACGAGTGTTCGAAAGCTAATGTAACTGCTGATTTAGTCTTACTGGGTGGTTCAGGGCTTCTCGTACTACTCGAATCACTAAATGATACTTTCAGGCCGACACTAGATGTGGATATCAATGTGTTGCAATCTAGCAATATCGATAAATTCATGTCCTTATTAGAAGGGCTAAATATTGATATTGTTGGCGGCGTAATGGAAGCTCCACCGTTAGAAGATTTTAAAAATGATAAAAACAAACAAAAGCTGGATATAAATTTTTCAAGCATCAATATATACGTTCCGGGGATTGAACTCTTGGCATGCTGCAAGATATTCAGCACAAGGAGCAAAGATCTAGAGGACCTTGAAAGTTCATCATTGCTAGATCATTGCAACAAAGATACTCTTTGGAACATGGTAGAGGAATATGAAGAAAATTTACTTAACCCGGGGAATCCTAATTTGAATCTTCACGAATTAAAACGTATAATTAAAGAAAGAGCATATAATAAGAATATTGGGTTAAAATAACTTTTAAGGAGTGATTCTATATGGACCACCATCAAACAGAACAAACAAAGCAAATAGTCTTATATGATAGCTTCCTTAATAAGTTAGAGGAAGAAAAGAATTTCTACAAAACAAGCAATCAGGATAGTTATCGCTTTTTGATGGCTTCAACAGCATTGGACGCCGTTAAGAGGACCACCGTACAAATGGATCTTTCAGACTTCGTCAATGTTACACCAACTGCGAAGATGGTTGTTTCGAAACAACTTAAATATATGAAAAAACTTAATTCGGAAAGCCTACAAGATACATTGGAGACACTGCGAGTGGTCGCAAGACATACGCAATTGGCGGCTACTAGAAGCAAAGAAGCCAATGCCTATGTTGAAGAAGTTCTTAGGAAAAGCAACAAGGCACTTCTAAAGCAACACACAGAGTAATGTCGCCTAACACTAAACAGTTGAACGATCCAGGTAAAATGGATTGAATCGGCTGTTTTTTTATCTTCCCGGATTTTGAAATGAACCATGCACAAGCTTGGCTTTCTTATTTCGGGATACCTTTGCAAGCAACAACAATTCGACTAATTATATATACATACATACAAATCCAAAGAGTTTTTCTGCACATATCTAAAAAACTCTTCGCGGTAAGATATTAAACCTCTAAATCCCCTATTACCGCATCTGGAGTCCCATACTTTTCACCTGTTTTAAATTTCTCGTTATAATAGTCGACATAGTTCTGATCTGCTTTTGGATGTATAAAAAATTGCCTATGTTGTATCTCATTAATATAATACGCCGGCAATTCGGCGAGACCGTTTCGTCTTGCTTTTTCTACTCTATGTTGCCCGTCAATAAGTCGATACATATCTGGCCGATTTCGAACAGCAATTACTGGTTTGGATAAATCTACTGTTGGTATATGCGCTTCAGTCAACGTCACCATATGCAGACTCGTTGGCGATACTTTTACCGTTGAACAGACAACCTTATCCGAATGTAATCCGAGCCATTTTTCCAGCTCACTAATGTTCCAGGCAAACGGAAAACCTCCCAATACCTCATCATCCGACTTCGCTAAATAAGGTTTGAAATTTTCATTCACGATTAACTTCTTCATATACCAACACCCCCATATCCTACACAATGGTACCCGAAATTATCTTTTCATTCAATGCAACATTTTTCTGTTCTTTTTTGAGTCCTATGTAAGAAACAACAACAACAAACAATTCAACCAAATGTCTATATATATATCTGTCGATTTTTTCACCTTTCGCTACTTCGCAGTATGTTCCTACAGCGACAAAAAAAAGACAACATTAACTGCTGTCTTTGTCGATTTATTATGAACCCCTAAAATCGTGGAGTAAACTACTTAATTTTTCGTTCTCTCTAATAAATTCATTTAAATATTCTTCTGTAATAATAAACTGTTCTCCATTTTTAGTTTTAGTTGCTAAAACTTGTTCATCGGTATCAGTTACTTGAAAACTGTGAATAATTCTACTTCTCATTTCAACAACCTTCTTAAATTGAGTGGCAATTTGTGTATCTGAGAATTTAGTTATAGTTTCATTTATTGGTTGCGCAAGTCTACCAGAAGTACAATCAATTAATTTATACCAATCATAATCTTCGCCCTTGTCGTCCCTTAAAATATTCTCAATGATAAAAGAGTTGTTAGAGTTGAAAACACATATTGCACTGCCCAATAACTCCCTATACTTTCTTGAAGGTAAAGATTGTCTGCTGTAATTTTCGTACATTTCTACTCCCTCCCCTTTCATCCACAATTCGACAAAAGAGGAAGGATTCCTTCTTTTGATGTTACGACGCATAATGAGCCAACAGGGAAGTATGTATCTCATTCCATCAATCTTTATTTCGGGCTACCTAAAATCCCCCTTCCACTACTCTATACAGTAATCTCTCTCCAGCTCTCGCATGTCCCAAATAATACGGAAAAGCAACAATCTTTTTACGATGAAAGAACAACACTTCTGCATTGTTCTTTTCATCCAATTCAAATACTTTTCCAAGTAAAGCAGGTGCATGTGTAAGTCGTTTTGGTGTTTCTCTAAATAGTTCTTGGTGGAGGGCATGCGCTTCTAATACGTTCTCACTGTAGTAAAATGCGAATACTTCTGGCTTTGTTGTTTCTGCTACGAACAGTTTGACTTTTCCGATGTTGAGCACGTTTTGTGTGATCATTCGGGCGATGGCTTCCCCGTTGTAGTCGATGTTGTCGAGAATTTCCGAGTTTTCATCGGCGCCCACTTTACATTCGGAAATCGCCCAAAATACACGATGCGCAAGTCCTTGCATATCCGTTTCAATCGCCAATTGAAGAATTTCTCCCACTGTAATCATACGCATGCCCTCCTTTTTATTTACCGACCAATTGTATGGAGTATCCCAGTTTCTTTCACATATCCGACAATTGCTGTACCCGTTGGCCCGTTGCGATGTTTCGCTACGTTCATTTCCAACGTATTGGGCGTGTCTGTTTGTTTATTGTAATAATCGTCTCGGTACAGGAAAACGATGACATCCGCGTCTTGTTCTATATTTCCCGAGTCGCGCAAGTCGCTCATCATCGGTCGTTTGTTGTCTCTCGCTTCTACGCCGCGGTTCAGTTGAGAAAGACAGACAACAGGACAGTCAAATTCTTTTGCCATTTTCTTTAAATCACTGCTGATTTGGCCCACAACTTCCGTTCGATACTGTCGCAATTGATCGCCATGAATAATTTGCAAATAATCAACGAAAATAATCGGTTTTAGTTTCGGTTCGGTGTTAATAATCTTTCTTGCTGCTGAGCGCATTTCAAACACTTTTAACGCCGCACGGTCATCGATATGAATATTCGCCTCGTCTAACCTACCAAGTGTAGGCATCCAGTTCGTTTTTTGTTGATCCGTGAAATGCTTGTAGGGGTTGCGCATGCGAAGTCGATTGTAACCACCCGTCACGGCAATCAATCGGTCAATCATGGATGTTCTACTCATTTCAAGCGAGAAAATAATCGGCCGATATCCCGCAAATCCAGCTTGTAGTGCCAGATGATTCAACGTATCGGTCTTCCCCATCGACGGTCGTGCAGCGATAATCGTTAATTCGGCAGGTTGGAAACCATCCAGCAAGTCATCCAAATCACGAAGACCTGTAGGAACCCCAGGAATATGTTGTGCCGGTTCATAAGGTCTTTCTCCCATCTTCATCAAGTCCATTTGGATGCTCGTTTCCAAACCGGAACTCCCACTTTCCTCTAAGTCTTCGAACGCTTTTTGAATACGGCCGATTTCCCAATCTCCTTCTTTCGCATGAATAAGGATTTTGTTTTTTTCACGATTCTTCCACCTGTCCAGCAAAATTGCTATGTAGCTGTCAAACTTCGTTGGACGAGCGAAATTTGTTAACTCAGAAACGTAATTCGCACCGCCAAGCGCTGTTGGTTCCATCATTGTTAACACGGTTACAAAGTCAACGGGACGCTTTTTCGCCAATAAATCTTGCATACACTGAAATATGTTTTTATGAACATGACTGATAAAAAAATCTAGTTTCACACCACTGTCCACAATTAAATAATTTTCCGCCATCATCGTCCCTAAAATACTTTTCTCCATTTGCTTGTGGCGTTCCATTGTTTACTCTTCCCCTTTGCTGAAGTCGAGTTCGAATGGTTTTAACGAACTGCCTTCTTGTGTTTGATTCTCCCTGGCCTCTTCCAAATAGTTTTCAAAGTTGGTTGCGCTGAACAATGTGGAGGGCCGTAAATACTTAAGCCACTGCGGATTGTTCAACCACTGTTTCACTTTCACATCAATGACCTTTTTAAAATCATCCAGCGTGTATCCTTCACGGTACCGGGCATTCACAAATCGCTCAGTTGCTTTTGAAGTTGATTTAAACTCCTTGTTTGTTTTTTCATTTAAATAATCAATAACAGACACAACGCCCGGATTGTTCTCGACAGTATTACTTCTTTTAATATTCTTAAGTTCTTTAGGTATTGCTGTAGGCAAATTGCATTCCATATTGGGTGCAATTTGCAGTTCCTCTTCGGCTGTATTTGCATTTGCGATAGGTGCAATTTGCAATGTCAACTCATGCAGAACCCCATAGTCAATTCGGTACCATTTCGTCTTGTCCGTTTTCACGCGATTATACGTTGCTGATGAAACGATGTAACCACCTTTTTCCAACCTGCGAATCGTTCTTTTAATCGTATCGACAGACCAAAAAGGGAATTCTACTCTTTTCCACTCATCGTACGTATTGTGAACCCATTTAAATCCATCTCGTTCATTGTGAGAAATGAGCGATCTAAAATGCAGTTGCTGCAACACAATGGCTTCATTCAACCCAACCAACAGTGCAAGTGACGATATTATTTGAAGCGGTGATTCATTAATGAGTAATTTCATCCTACATCTCCTCTAAATACAATTTGTATATGTACACGTCCCAATCCATGGCGGTAAATTGGAATCATGCACAAAAGTGTTTGCATAGACAAATGAGTCCCTTCACTTTCTATATAGAGTCCATTTCCAAAAAAGGATACTTTCATTTGAATTATTAATTAAAAAGATTCCAACTACCACATCCGAATCAAAACAAAAAACACTCATAAAATCGTTAAAGATTTCTAGAGTGTTTTTATAACGGCATAATCATTTGGAGTACCTGTTCATAAACACAGAATCAGATGCCTAAAATCCCATTCTGCAATTTCTGCAAATACTTCAAAAACATCACTTTTAGGCTCAATAGTGATGGTTTTGAGCGCCAAAACCACCTGTTTTACGCTTAATACCATTTAAAGCACGATTGGATTCGGCCTTCCCGATAACCTACGATGAAGGCACCCGGGAATAAAAGAATCGTGCACGGTCGAAAGGACCGCAGTCGTGAATAATTTTGAAGAGGTTTTGAACCAGTACGAACCGATGATTTCGGCATCTATCCGCACTCTCAATATTTACCGTGACCAGGAAAGTTTTAGACAATTAGGAAGAGTTGCATTATGGCAAGCATGGACTCGTTTTGATAGAGAGAAAGGACATTTCACACCATTCGCCTACAGAAGCATCCGCGGAGCCATGTTGGATGAATTAAAAAGGGTAACTGCAATCGATTTGAATACTATCCAAATGGATAATGAAGTTTTCGAGGAGTTGCTCACAGTCGCAGATCCCGTCGAAATCAAGTGGTCTGAGGCACTAGACGAAGCATTTGAACAACTGACGGCGGCTGAACGTGAGCTCATTCAGTGGATATTTGTTGAGGGTTTGTCCTTGTCCGAATGTGCAAAAAGGGTTGCCATTTCACTTCCCGGCATTAAAAAACGCCGGCAAAAAATGATTGCGAAGTTACGGGAGGTTATGGTGAAATAAGTTTTCGAGTACGTGTATTAGAAACAACAGGATAAAAGTACTAACGGAAAATCCCCCGCATTCCCAAAACGGGTTGCGAGGGATTTATGGTGTGTGGGAACGTTTTTCATTAAAATTTCATCATAATAAAAGGTTTAAAAACTGTCGTGTTCGTTCTTCTTTTGGATTTTTAAACATTTCACTTGGTTTGTCTCTTTCAATTACTTTGCCATCGTCCATAAAAATGACTACGTCCGCAACATCTTTTGCAAAACGCATTTCATGGGTTACGACGACCATCGTCATTCCTTCATTCGCAAGATCTTTCATTACTTGTAGTACTTCACCAACAAGTTCTGGATCTAAAGCTGATGTCGGTTCATCGAATAGCATCACTTTGGGTTCCATTGCTAACGCTCTTGCAATTCCGACTCGTTGTTGCTGACCTCCAGAAAGTTGGTGTGGGTAAAAATCAAATTTGTCACTTAATCCAACTTTTGTTAACAACTGTCCCGCTTTTTTACGAGCGACTTCTTTCGCTTCTTTTTTTACAATAACTGGCCCTTCCATAACATTTTCGAGTGCCGTCTTATGAGGAAACAAATTGTAATGCTGAAAGACCATTCCGGATTTCTTTTTAAAGTAGTCTACATCTTTTTTCTTAAGTGGCATTGAAAAGTCCGCTTTATGTCCCTCAAGTATAATCGTTCCAGCTGTCGGAACTTCTAAGATATTTAAACAACGAAGTAACGTCGTCTTTCCCGAACCTGACGGACCTATGATTACCACGACCTCTCCATTATTTACTTCTAAATCGATCCCTTTCAACACTTCAAGTTCGCCGAATTTTTTATATAATCCTTTTATCGAAATCATGTTGAGCTCCTTCTTACAGATCTTTTTTCCTTCTTATTATCGAGCAACATAGCGGTCCAATCGATGTTCTATTTTACCTTGAATTAAGGAAAGGATAAAACAAATCGTCCAGTAGATCATCGCCGCTTCAGTATAAAGTAGCAAAAACTCGTAGTTCGCGGCAGCAATTTCTTGTGCCCTTCTGAACATTTCCGTTACTAATATGAGGGACGCAAGTGACGTATCTTTAACAAGGCTAATAAACGTATTTGATAATGGAGGAATAGAAACTCTTGCTGCTTGCGGCAGAATAATTCGTCGTAATGTTTGGGAATAACTCATTCCAATCGTATGTGCAGCTTCCCACTGGCCTTTCGGGGTTGATAAAATTGCAGCACGAATGGTTTCCGAAGCATACGCCCCTACATTTAATGAAAATCCGAATACAGCCGCGGGAAATGGATCAATAACAATACCAAGGGTTGGCAAACCGAAAAACAAGATAAAAAGTTGTACTAGTAACGGTGTTCCTCGGATTGCAGACACATACATTTTCGCTAAAATTTGCAATGGTTTACTTGTTGATAGTCTTGCCAATGCAGTAAATATTGCTAAAATAAGTCCAATGAAAAATGTGATAAATGTTAAAGGTAGTGTATATAGAAGTGCTCCCTCCAGCAATGGCTGAAGGGAAGTTTGGGCAATTGTAAGTAGTCTTTCTACTTTCTCTGGGTCACCTAATATATTAATTAAGGACATCTTCACCAAACCATTTCTCAGAAATTTTTAAGTACGTACCATCTTTAATCATTTCGTCCATTGTCTTATTCACTTCTTCAACCAGGGTTTCATTACCTTTTCTAAACATCAAGCCCATTTTTGATGCATCTTCGTGTGTTGCTATAACTTGGACAGGTGCATCTGGCTTATGCTTTTTAAAATCGAGTACCGATAACCTGTCATTAATTGTTACATCGACGCGTTTGGAATTCAACATTTCAATTGCCTGGTTAAACCCTTCTACTCCGACAATTTCAGCTCCATACGATTTTGCCGTATCTGCATAATTGCTCGTTAACGACTGCGCAGATTTTAACCCTTTAATATCTTCAAAGCCCGTTACATCCTTATTATCAGTATGTGTCACAAGAACTGCAGCAGATGTAATATAAGGTTTAGAGAAATCATATTTTTCAAGACGGTCCTCGCGTATCCCTACTTGGTTCGCGATCATATCAAATCGTTTTGAATCCAATCCCGCAAAAATAGCATCCCATTGTGTTTCGAAAAACACGGGTTCCACCCCAAGTCGTTTCGCTATTTCTTCTGCAACTTCAACGTCAAAACCGGTTAACTTCCCTTGTTCATCATGAAATGTAAATGGTGGGTATGTTCCTTCTGTACCAATTAATAATTTTCCATCTTCTTTTATTTTCGTTAATAATTCTACAGTACCCTTGCCTGAATTATCTTTGTCTGATGTTTTTCCTTTATCCGTATTCCCACATGCAACCAGCAAAACAGTTGCACTAAACAGTAAAATAAACAGAAAACTAAACTTCTTCAAATCAATTCCCCCTAATTCATATTAACTTACTCGGTTTTTAGAATCATACAACATTGTATGCAAACCGTCAAATTATGAACCTAAATTAAGATCGATATTTATAGTATCGAAATGAACGTGCGGGGTACCTGTGCATGAAACAACAACAAACAATTCAACCAATTGTATATACATGCAAATACAATTGGCTTTTCAGAATATACCGAGTAATTATGTAATTGTAGTGTATAGTCTGAATAGTTTTAGGCACAGGCACCTAAAATTCTATTGTGATAGATGCCTATAATTACAAGACTATCGCAATCTCTTACAAACTCTTAACATGTCCTTACCAGTAACTTAATATTCCTCGAGTATGATTGCATTGTACGTATCATTCTAAATGGAGGTTGAGGTCAATTGAAAAAACGTCTTGCTTTAACACTGACTGCTTCACTGCTTTTTCCAACAGTTGCTGCAATGCAGGCTGCACCGAAACATGTCGAGGTACAAACAGTTTCATTTAATGGTATGAGTGCACCGAAAACAGTTGAGGAAATGTCCAAAGCATATTCAAATGCGACAATTGATGTGAAGTATACTGATGGCACAATGAAAACACTTCCCCTACGATACGAAAAGTTTTTTAAATCAACAGATACTTTTGATAGAGATGGAAAACGGATTTCGGCTGGTACGCCAATTGATGCAAAAGGCAACCCGATTATGGACCACAGTGTCCCGAACGATCCAGTTCCATTTATTTCAGACTCACCTGATGCCAACAGCCTTCTAGAACCTCTAAATGGTGCAAGCGGAAAGCTTCATTTAGTTTCTCATTATGAGTATCAGACCGTGGACAATTCTGGTTCCAGTGCTTATGGAAGAGTGCCTGCATCGATGACCTTATCTACATTACAGCAAGACAAAAAATCAGGTAAGCTCACAGTAGCCGGCGTTGAGAAAGTTGATTTTTCCGAAACGAAAGGTCTTTGGATTCCATGCAACGGCTCACTCTCCCCATGGAACACTCACCTTGGATCTGAAGAGTACGAACCAGATGCGCGAATCTTTGAACAGGAACAAGGAACAAACAAGGATTCTACTAACGTGAAATCATTCGCAAACTATTACTTTGGAGAAGAAGGAGCCAAGATGGCAAATCCATATTGGTATGGATTCGTTCCTGAAGTGATTGTTCATCCAAACGGCAAAGCAAAAGCTGTGAAACATTACAGCACAGGGCGTTTCTCAAAAGAGTTAATGAAAATGATGCCTGACAGCAAAACTGCCTACTTCGGGGATGATGGCTCCTATACGATGATGTTTATGTATATAGCTGATAAAGCGAAGGATCTATCAAGTGGAACCTTATATGCTGCTAAATTCAATCAAACAGGAACAGAAAATGGCGGTTCAGGGGATCTATCTTGGATAGAGCTAGGCCATGCGACAGATAAAGAAATAGAACAATATATTGTTGACGGCATTGCATTCAGCGACATTTTCGAAACATCAAAAGAACCGAAAGCAGGATTTACAACAATCAAAACATACGCGAACAAACAAAATGTTGAATACTTGAAAGTAAAGCCTGGCATGGAAAAAGCTGCAGCCTTCTTAGAAACTCGCCGCTATGCAGCAACACTTGGCGCAACAAGTGAGTTTAATAAAATGGAAGGTCTTGCACTAAATACTGCAGATAAAAAGGTTTATATGGCTATTGCCGATCAAGGCAAAGGAATGGAAGTGAATCCTAATGATCCACAGGATGATATCCGTCTTCCAAAAATTAAATCTGGTGTTACGTATGAACTAGACTTGCAAGCTAGCCAAAAAGATCACAGTGGAAATAAAATTAAAAGCGGCTATGTAGCTACCTCTATGAAGGGAATAGTTGTTGGTGAAGATATGGAGAAATCCGACAAATACGGGAATACTGCTCACCCCGAGAAAGTAGCAAACCCTGACAACCTATCTTATTCAGATGAAATGAAAACACTCTTTATCGGCGAAGATAGTGGCATGCATACTAATAACTATGTTTGGGCCTATGATACAGAGTCGAAAAAGCTTTCCCGCATTCTATCGGTACCAGCAGGAGCAGAAGCAACAGGGCTGATGGCAGCTGATGATCGCAACGGATTCTCTTATATTTTGAGCAACTATCAGCATCCTGGAGATGGATTGGAAGGAAAAAGCATTACAGCTGTTAACAAAGCAATGTTAATTGAAACAATTGACCGGGAAATCGGTGTAAATAAATCAGGAGATGTAGGTTATATTACAGGCCTTCCATCCTTTACAAATAAATTACATCCCTCTAAAAAATAAGTTTATAGATTCTAATCAATAAAAATGACGTGTGCATTGGCACACGTCATTTTTATTATTGATTACCGAACCTTTTGAAAAATTGTCAGGCATCACTCGTGGCCAGTTTTGCTCAATATGTGCTTTCAATCGAATGCCTGCCACACTTCCCGGAAACTCTTGTTTCACGAGGTTCCAATTCCTAAACTGATTTTTGTGGTACCTGTGCAAGAAACAACAACAAACAATTCAACCAATTGTATATACATGCAAATTAGACGCATTTTCAGCATATACCTAATAAATATGTAATTGTAGTGTATAGTCAGAATAGTTTCATGCACAGACGCCTAAAATTAAGGTTGCATATACATTCTTTATGTGTCTATAGTACCTAAACCTCTACTCCGAATTTAAGAAGAGGTTTATTCAGGGATTCTTTCAATTCCAAAAGTTCATTTTTAACGTCGTCAAAAGATTCGCTTAAATGAAGTTTGTTCTGCAATTCAAAAATCGATATATTATTTTCCTTTAAAACGTCAGGAATGTTATCCCTCGCGATATAATCTCCGCCAAATATGAACTCCCAGGCTGATAAAACACCTAAAACATGAACTAAATTATATGCAATCATTATTGAACGCCTAACGCTAGAATTAGTGTTTTGGATTGCAAAAGACAAACTATTAACTAAACAATTGTAATATTCGTTTACCTCCGAATCAAAACGATGTGATTCATCTAAATTCACATTCAATTGATCTAATAGTTGATATAAATATATATATCCTTCTCTTTTCGCATGGTACTCTGAAAAATAAAACATAGGCGCAAAAAGATCATGTTTTTCCATTTTTAAATAATCTCCACTACAATACAAGTGGGAAAATTCCAAATAGTCCTTCACATGGATTAGTTCATGTATTAATGTTTCTACGAACCAGTAATCTTTCTTGAGGGAGCTATTTACAAGGACATAGCAGTTTCCATCTGGAGGATCTGGCAGCACCATCGAACCGCTGGACTCCCTCCCATTCATTATTATGTCGAAGGGTCGTAGTTCTTTTTTCCTTGTATTTACATTGTCTACATATTCGATTTTAATAGGGAAACCATGATAGTTTCCTTCGTAACCGAAGTTTTCCAAAACCCTTTTTTCTATAGCATCTACGTTAAACAAAGCAGATTCCTCCTTTGCAATTAATAGGCAATATGAGTATGGATTTTAATTTCTATATAAATAGCAACTTGCCTGCTGATATTCAACAATAGTTATCAAACACACTTCAACTAAACTGCTCTTATATGTAGTATACTACGCACTTTTTGTTTCTTTATTTACAGCATATATTGAGTAAAAAATTATAGTAAACATAGTTTTCATAGATAGATTGAAAAAAATATAGCGCTATTGTATCTGGAGGTGCTGTTAGTGAAAGTACAAGAAGTTTTAATTAATGACAGAAAGAGATTTTTGCTTATTGATGGGGATAACAAACCTGTTGTTCCTGTCTTAAGGTTTCTTAAATATCTAGAAAACGTCGGAAAAGCGGAAAACACATTAAAGTCATATTGTCATTATTTAAAGTTTTACTTTCAATTTTTACACGAAAAAGAAAAAGAGTACAAAGAAGTGGATCTTGATTTTCTGGCGGAGTATGAAAAAATCGGTACCCACTAGCGTTGCAAAGCAGTAAAAATATGTAATAAACCCTAGTTAAGGGAATCAACGCAATAGATTAATAACTTGAACAAATACAAAAAATCTCCTAAAAATAGATAGGGAAACGACGACTAAATCAGTTCCCTACACCATCAAAAGGAGATATCTCATGACCAGTGTAAACCAAAATTTAGTCTTTCGTCAATACTTATCTAATTTACCAACCAACATTTTAGCTTGTCCACTAGCGAACTATGATGCGAAGAAGCTTACCGACTTTTCAGTGGTGAAAATATTAATTATGGCAAGTCTTTGCGAGTGGGACACTTTAAGGACAATCGCACCCGATTTATTTGTCTGAAGCGGCTCTAAAATATGGCACACGTGTCTGTCTTTACTCATATACTGGGTAGATAATATCCTTCTATGTAAATTTATACCTCGATTATTTATTGAGGTGATTGTCATGGCATGTAGCGAATATATCATAGAACTGCTTCTGTTAATATTGCAGATCGAAATTATTATTTTCGACATGTTAGTACAAAGCCGAAAATAATCGAAGACAAACGGATGTTGCAATATCAGTGAGAAGTCGGGGTCTACATAAGGAGGGTCGTAGCTAGTAACACGAATAGCTACGACCCTCTCATAACGCAAGTAATAATATATCGGAGTTTAATTAACAATAGGTGCCTGTTCAAGATACAAATCCAACACAATTCGGAATAGCGTCTAAGTTGTGTGGTGCACAGGCACAACTCACAGCTTATAATATTTTTCTTGTATGAGAAAATTCCGCCGTACATTACAAGATTCAAACCCGTTCTGAATTGTGTCCGAATTGCACTCTGCACAGGCACGAGTTTTTTTAATTTATTTTTTGCACAATACGGTTTAAACTATTTTCCCAATTTGCTCTAATGGCAGCAATAACTCGTGTTAAATTATTTGCCTTTAATGCATCTATGATTTCTACATGTTCATTATAGGATTCAAGACTATTATTTTCAAGGCTGAAATAATAAATCTCCATTCGTTGAATTTTTATTTTCAGATTTATCAACAACTTGGATAGCTCGATATTTTCTGATAATTGGACGATTTTATCATGAAACTCATTATCTGCTTGAAATGCTGCCACTTTATTATCATGTTCCAATTCCGTTTTAAAGTTTTCGTTTAATTTTTCAATTTCCACAATATCTTTTTCAGACAAATTGGGAAACCCTTGCCCTATCGCCAATATTTCAAGGGCCTTCACAATCAAATAAATATTTTCTGCCTCTTTAATGTCAATAGGAGAAACTAAGGTCCATCTGTTTGCCTTTGTGATAACAAGACCATCGTCTTCCAAGCGAAGTAATGCTTCTCGAATCGGGGTGCGGCTAATACCTAGTATATCTGATAATTCTTGGTCTCTTAACTTTGCACCGGGTTCAAGTTTTCCAATTACTATCCATTCTTGAAGTATGTCATATACTTGATCTCGCATAAAAGTTCTTTTTATTTTAAGATCATTTTTTTTTAACACTAAATACATCACCTTTCCTATTTTATAATCTACTTAATATGTAATATACCACTTAACACTAAAATTCAACACTCATAGGTTAAGTTTGGCAATAATATCGGTTGTTAATTTCTTATTTCCAACACTATCATGAAAGCGTTACTCTATATAATCAGGGAATAAAAAGAAGATAATTCGGGCTCAAGGGCTCGTAATCATCTTCTTAATAGTCATAGTTTTTTTATGATTACTAAACAGAAATGTTATTATTTGAATCGAACGCTGAGGGTGCTGTTGGAACCCCTTTCTTTTTCTCAAACCAATTTATTATCAAAAACACTACTAAACTGGCAAGACTTCCCGCAATTACTGCCATAATACCGAAAGGCTCTTTTGCAATTTGCCAAGTTAATCCAACAACGGTTCCCGTAATGATAGAATATAGACCCGCATTAGGTGTTACTTTATCCCATAGCAATCCCAAAAGATACGCAGCAAATGGGCCTGTTGAACGGAGCGTAAAAGCAAACACAAGTAATGGAATAATTTGCTGACTGAATAACGACATACCAATAGCTAGGAATCCTGATAAAACTACTAGTTTCTTACTAAGCTTTAATTCATTTTGATCAGTTACTGATTTCTTCATTATAGGACCATGGATGTCTTTGACATAAACAGTTGCTACAGCTAATAGATTACCAGATGCACTGGACAATGTAGCAGAAATTACACCAGACAGAAGTAATCCTGCAATTAAAGGGGGTAATAGCTCAACCGAAACCGTTGCTAAAGCATTGTTAGGCTCAATATTTGGGAAAGCAGATAACGCTATTAATCCAAGGATAGCTGGAATAAATGCATATAAAGTCATGAGTACCCCACATAGGATTGATCCTATAACTGCAGTTTTTTCATTTCTAGCAGAATAATATCTTTGAACCGCTTCTTGTCCAGTCGAAAAAGTCATAAAGTACAATATGATTAATCCTACTATAGTTTTCCAACCGATTTTAGTGAATCCGAGCTGTTCAGGTGGTATGTTTGCCAGTACCGTATCGAAACCTCCGGCATTGGATAATGCAAATGGAACAGCAATTGCAAACCCTATTACAATGATAAAAAATTGAACGAAGTCTGTAAGAGTAACACTCCACATACCGCCTAGATAAGTATAAAAAACAACTACAATTCCGGATATTAGTATTGCCCATGTTAGGTCAAAACCTGTTAATACATGGACAATGGTTGCAGTCGCTGTAATTTGAACTGCGGTCAATGCGACTGAAGCGATAACAGATAAAAAACTAGAAATTGCATGACTGCTTCTCCCATACCTTCTTCCAATGATCTCTGGCACAGTTGTTGCCATTGCTTTTCTCATAAATGGGGCAACAAACGATACAAGAATTATACCAATCCCTGCTGATACAACATACCAACCAGCTGATAGCCCCCATTCGCCATAAGCTTTGGATGCAACACCGATTGAACTTCCACCACCAATTTCAGTAGCGGCCAACGTTCCAGCAAGCATTATAGGACCCAACCGTCTCCCCGCAAGATGATAGTCATTTCCATCCTTTATTTTTGTTTTTGCATAAAAACCAATTCCAACCATTGCCGTCATGTATATTATGATAATTGCCCAAATAATACCCATCAAATATCCTCCTAATATTATCAATTATGGAATAAGGGTCTTTCTTAACTGTTGAATGCTATTAGTTAGTTAATTACTTACTGTAGTTCCGTCTCAACACTTTTCCAGCAGGTTTTCCATAAGCATTCACTCCTTTTATTACAATTTGTCCATTGACAATGACGCTATCTATACCTATATTAAATTGTCTAGGAGTATCATAAGTAGCTTGGTCAATAATTGTATCTGGATCAAAAACAACTATGTCTGCGGCTAATCCTTCGCGTAGAATTCCGCGATCTTGTATTCCAATGATTCTTGCAGGTTGTGATGTCATGCGACGGATCATTTCTTCTAGCGGAAGTACATTCTCTTCTCTTACATATTTCCCTAATACTCTAGGAAAAGATCCATAAGCTCTTGGATGAGGTTCTCCACCAAGTAAACCATCGCTACCAATTGTTCCGGCTGGATGAGCTAAGATCATTTTTACGGATTCTTCATTCATTACGAAATCAATCATTCCAACATCATTTTTCTCAAATAGGATTAAATCTAAAGCAATTTCTGCATAATCATTACGACCTTCTAAAGCCCCAATTTGTATAATTGTCTTTCCAACATACTGTGCATTCTCTGTTGAATTAACGGACGTAATGATAATACCATCCCAGCCAGCCCACTTGGACATGCTGTCCCATCCTTTTAATGCTGTAAACATTTCACTCACGATTCGTTCTCGCAAATCTGGATTTCCTAATCTTTTTAGCATTACTTCCGTTCCACCGTCGTGAACCCATGGCGGAATGATGGCGCTTAACATTGTACTTCCAGCTGTATATGGATATTGATCGAAAGTTACTTCCAACCCTTCAGCTCGAGCACTGTCAATTTTCCCTAACACATCAGGAGTTTTATGCCAATTGTCCTTCCCACAATTTTTTAAATGAGAAAAGTGCAGATGTGCTCCACAACGTTTCATCATGTCAATCAATTCTTGCATCGATTCTAGTATTTCATCCCCTTCACTACGTTGATGAATTACGAGTGGAGCCCCATATTCCCCAATGACTTGACATAAGGCTTCTAATTCCTTCATTTCTGCAAAACAACATGGTGGATATATAAGCCCCGTTGAAAGACCAACTGCACCTTCATCTAATGAGCGACGTAACACTTTTTGCATTTTCTGAATTTCCTCATCGGTTGCCGGACGATTATCCAATCCCATGACTTCCATACGAATGTTTCCATGGGGGACCAATACAGCCAGATTATAGCTTGGTTTATTCTTTTCGATTTTTTCAATATAATCACCGACGGTTGTCCAGTCCCATTCAATTGGTGGAGTCCCATTCAAACCGGCAATGTTTTTCTGCCAGGTTGATATATAATCCTCAGGTAATGGAGCTGCTCCAATACCGTCTTGCCCTAGAAGATCTGTTGTGATACCTTGTCGAACTTTAGCTTCTATTAATGGTTCATCCAGAATAACTAGATCCGAGTGTGTATGCATATCTATAAATCCCGGGGATACTATCTGGAAATTAGCATCAATTTCCTCGTGTGCAGTCTCATTTGTTAGTTTCCCTATTTTCTTGATTACACCATCTTTGATTGCGATATCACTATAAAACCAAGGAGATCCAGTTCCATCAATAACTTTTCCATTTCTAATGAGTAAATCAAACATTTGCTTGCTCCTCTCCTTTTATACTATCGAGTTGCGATAGCGCTTTCATGATTTCGATATAGCCTGCTGTAGCACCGATTAATTGCTCAATTTCTATATATTCGTCTGCAATATGTGCTAAGTGTTCAGGTGATGGACCAAAACCAATTGTTGGTATGCCAGCTTCTCCAGCAAAGTGTGATCCATTAGTACAGAAAGAATAATGGCTAATTTTGATTTCAGAATGAACCTTCTTTAGGTTTTCGAAAGTATTTTTTACAAATTTCTCATTTTCATCATATAACCATCCCGGGAAAAATCTTTCTGCATGGATGATAGCACCCGTATAGCAATTTTCTTCTCCAGAAGTAAAAGATGCTTTGGCGTTAAAATCGCAATCCTCTGATTTTAATTTTTCAATCAAGTCATGTATCGGTTTTAATACAGATTCCCTTGTTTCATTCACCAACAAGCGACGATCAAACGTAACTCTACAATACGATGGAACTACAGAAGATCCTGGATAAGGTGATGATTTAATATCTGTTAGTTCAAGTATTCCTTTTCCCAATACATCATCTTCAGAAATAGATAGTTTCTGAATAGCATTTACTAGCTTCATCATCTTATAGACGGCATTAACACCAGCTTCAGGATTCGATGAATGAGCAGATACCCCAAAAGATTCAACAACAATTTCAGCCCTTCCACGCTGACCTCTATTTAAATTCAAATTTGTAGCTTCGCCTATTACTACATAATCCGGTTTGATATATTCATTTACTTTTCTTGTTGCAACACCTTCAAAACACTCTTCGTGGACGCTACATGAAATAACAATTTTCCCGGGAAAAGATTTATTTGTTTCTTCTGCGAAATTAATTGCAGCCGAGATCATTGCACTCACAGCACCCTTCATATCAGAAGTTCCACGCCCATATATTTTCCCATCTTTTATTTCCCCTGAAAAAGGTTCAACTGTCCAGTTTTCTTTTTGAACGGAAACAGTATCAATATGACCATCGAAAAGGACAATTGGTCCATCTTGATTTCCATTCATAATGAGCATTACATTTCCAAAGTCATCTGTAACTACATCATCAAAATTATTCAAATGAGCATATTCTGTTATTTTTTCGGCTACTTCTTTTTCTTCGCCTGAGTAACTAGTAACTCTAACAAGCTCTTGGCACAATTCAATTACTGAATGTCGTTGGTTTTCTGTTAACATTTAATACCCTCCAGTTTTTTTATATACTTACTATTTGTTTTGATACAAACCTTTCCAAACTACGTCTAGATAGGATTGATAATCCGTATCTCCCTCTGTATTTATAAGGAGAATCCTAGACGTTTCATTTAATAGTAATTCCTCGCATGCTTTACGATTTTCGAATGCTCGAAGATAAAATAATAAACCCAAAGGTACTGCACCTGATTCGCCCGAAATAATTTTAGGATCATTTCGAAGCGGATTTCCTAGAACTCTCATTCCTAGGGCAGCTATATGATCTGCACATGAATAAGATGCCCATGCATATTGTTTTAAAATACGAAAAGCACGTTTATTTGGCTCACCACAAGCTAGTCCTGCCATTATGGTGTTCATATCACCGGATACGATTTCAATTTCCCCTGTACTATTTGAAAAAGATCGATAATAACAATCTGCAAGATCCGATTCAACGATTACGATTTTTGGTGGATCATCTCTGTAATACTGTGTAAAGTAAGCCCCAATACCAGCTGCATATGATCCTACACCTGCTTGTAAAAAAATATGAGTGGGAGGTTTTCCTTGTTGAACTTCCATTTCCTCAATAATTTCTTGAGCGATTGCGGAATATCCCTGCATAATCCAAAGCGGAATTTCATCGTATCCCTCCCAAGCAGTGTCCTGCACCATTACCCATCCATTTTCCTCAGCCAACTTGGCACAAATCCGAACTGTTTCATCATAATTCACATCTGTAATATCCGCTGTGGCCCCTTCCATGCGAATAGCATTTAAACGCTGTTTTGTAGAACCCTTAGGCATATAGATTACAGACTTTTGTCCAAGTTCTCTTGCTGCCCAGGCTACTCCACGACCATGGTTCCCATCAGTTGCTGAAATAAAAGTGATATCACCTAGTTGATTTCTCACTTCCGAAGATTGTAATTCCGAAAATGAAAGACTTTCAATATCTCTTCCTAACTTCTCAGCTAAATACTTTCCCATAGCATAAATTCCACCCATTACTTTAAATGCATTTAGGCCAAATCTATGAGATTCATCTTTCACTTTTATCTCTGCAACTGATAAATGATTTGCTAGATTTGGTAAAGATTCTAAAGGTGTATTCGTATATAAAGGATGAGTTTTTTGAAACTTCAATACTGAATTTATTTTTCCCTTATTGAAATATGATAATTCTTTTTCATTGTATTCGGAAGAACGGGCATGATTAATAACCCAATTACTCTCCCCATCAGACAATTTACCCATTAAGTATCACTCCAGTTCCACTTTTTAGTGTTTTCAAAAAATCGTTAATAAACCACTAATGTGAATATTTTAAATTTACTAAATTAGGACTTACAAGTAATATACCACACTACACATTCCAGTCAATAGTTTTATTTTTTTATTTAAATTATTTTTTATTCATTTGTATCAGTTAATCTCGTTAATAATGGAAATTTAGGGATAGTGTGTAATGCAGAATAGAAGTACAGACCCTAACAAGGAATTTATACAGAGTTATGCGTGGGAATCTCATGTAAATAAAAAAGGACTTGCTAGTCGCCCAATTCAACCTCTACTGTTAAAGTGCGAACACAAAAACAGATGGAGGTTAAGTAAGAATGCTAACAATGCCCTATATTAATTGTATCAAACACTTACGAAATGAAAAAAGTTTGTCGATTGATAAGATATCAATGACACTAAATGTTAACTGGAGGCCGGCCAATAAAAATTCCGATGAAAGCCAGCTTTCCCGCTCTATCGTCAAACGTTGCAAAGGAATGATAGAATTAGATTGATTATTCGAAGATGAAAGCAAAGCTTAGAAGAAATGTTTTACAATTATTTAAAGAGTTATAGACTTCCGAACCCAAAAGCCCCTATCGAACATGTTGTAATTTCATTAAAGAATGGAATGCTCAAAATGATAGTAAACCAAGACCAAGGGTCTGAACGATGGGAGTACCCTCCGAGTGATGTCTAAGTTGATATTTGGATCGCTAGAAAGGCTTTTTATGTGTTTTACGTTATGTACTTTTTTGCCATTTGCCATTTGCCATTTCCAATTTCTCATTCCAATAGTCTACATAAATCCGGTCCGATTCTGAATGAATAAAAAACTGTCGGTGCTGCTCTTCGCTCAAATAATAAGCCGGTGATTCTTCCACTCCGTTAAGTCGTGCTTTAGCCACGCGATGGTGCCCATCGATAAGCCTATAGTAATCCGGGTTTATACGCACAATAATTAATGGTTTTGACAAATCCAAAGTTGGAATATGTGACTCATTCAAACTTTCAGATTCGATTGCCTTTTCACTGGATAATATCTTCACCGTAGAACACGCAACCTCATCTACATTGGCTACAATCCAAGTTATCATAGTAGTAATATTCCAAACAAAAGGATAACTACCAAATCCCTCGTCATCTGGCAATGCCGCACATGGTATAAATTGAGTGTTAATCTTTAGTTTCTTCAATGCCGATCCCTCACCAAATAATATGATAATACGATACAATCGCACTTATATTAACACATTATTAATAATTTGCTGCACCCGAAACCAACATTTATACGTCCAAATAGTTATCTGAATAGTTTTGGAGTTGTGCGGTGCACAGGCAACGATTTTGAAAACAGTGGTTTTTTCATTTTCCAACTATCTATTTAACATAATAGGTACCTAAAAATTTGATTTGTTTTTTGCTGCACAGGCATGAATGTTTACACGTATTAAGGTACGTGTTATAATTAATGAATAATAGAAATAGTTAAAGGAGATGATAACAATCAAATGCACTCAAGAGAGATAACCAAACTAATATTGAGTGATGGATGGGAGTTAGTCAGGGTAAAAGGTAGTCACCATCAATATAAACACCCTACCAAGCCAGGACTTGTTACGATTCCACATCCAAAAACAGATTTACCCAATGGAACTATCAAATCAATAGTAAAACAAGCAGGACTTGATTGAAGTCCTTTCTAAGGAGGTAAATTAAATTGAAAAAAGATCGTTATGTCTTCCCTGCTAATTTTAACTATGCCGATGATGGGATTAGCATCACATTTCCTGATTTACCCGGTTGCATTACATGCGGTACCGATGATGATGAAGCATTTACAATGGCAAAAGAAGCATTAGCCCTTCATCTGTTTGGTATGGAGGAGGATAAAGAAATCATCCCATCACCATCATCTCCAAAACAGTTGAAGGCAGCCGAAAACCAAGCCCTTATCTTCATTGAAGTCTGGATGCCGCCCTTTAGGCAAGAAATGCAAAATCAGGCTGTGAAAAAAACACTGACAATTCCAAGATGGTTGGATACTGTGGCAAAAGAGCATAAGGTCAATTATTCTTATATTTTGCAAGAAGCCATCAAGGATCACCTTGGCATTCAAAGAGACCCACATAATTAAAACTGTATAATAATGAAAGAAACGAGCTTAGATTACATCCTTTAAGCTCGTTACAATTCCATCAAATCCACTTTTCTGTTAAATACACCTGCTTATTCGTTGCATCTAAGGTTACAGCGCGTCCAATAGGCATTGGATGTGTATGACATGCATTATAGAGCCATCGGAATGATAACATTTTAATGGCCCTTTTTTTCGGAGTACCCGTGCATGAAACGAGAACAAACAATTCAACCAATTATATATACATACACATTCAAGGTATTTTGCAGCATATACCTAATAAATATGGAATTTTAGTGTATAGTCAGAATAGTTTCATGCACAAGTACCTAAAATTTTCGTTGTTCGATTGGCTCGCCGACCGCCCCACGGAACGCGTCCGCTCGGAACGGAAATCAACGGGGAACTAGGAAAACCACATGAAAGAGGACTGTCACAAAAGATCAGTTTTACTGACTTTTTGGACAGTCCTAAGACAAATGAATATATCAATTATAGTCGACTACAATTCTTCACCAACGTCATTTGACAAAGAACCATTTTAAATAATTCCTTGGAATCTTAAAATCAGTTCTGCAATTAATGCCGACCCGAGAAAAGTTCCGAGCATAACGAGACACCCAACTATAATTGTTTTCCATCCTAGTTTTACAAAATCCGTCCACGAACGTCCAATTGCAATACCAGCGTACGCTAAAATCGGTGTTGCCAAAGCCAGCAGTTGCACTTCAGTCGTCCACTCTACTACTTTAGCCGATCCTGGAAACCATGGCATTGACACGATAACTCCAATAATTGAGATATACGCGATACTTGGAAAGTTGATGGGAATCAAATCTCTTAGGACAAATCCTGCCAAACAGATTAGAATCAAGACAACCATACCGGGAACGGCTGCGAGTGGCAATATGTCATACCCCGCCCAGTTTCCAATTAATGCGGTAATGCCAAAGACTCCTAGTAACAGCACCCATTCTTGAATGTTTTTTAGCATTAGTATCCCTCCTTATTCCGTGTCATTCGCGCATATATTTTCTCAGTCAACGGGAGACCGATAAATATACTGACCCATAGACCCGTTGTAAGGGACAGTAAATTACTGGCTCCTGCAAAGGCGATAATCTGTGTTTCAAGCTCTGGGAATGCGGCAACCAACGAACCACTCGCAGCGGCCATCATACTTCCGCTTCCGACCCCAGACGCCATCGCAAAGGACAACGGACTTAACGGCGTTAACGTTGCCAACAACCCTGAAATCAAACCAAGGAAAACCGCTCCAAACACCGTACCAAAGATATACATCGCCATGACTCCGCGTCCTTCAGGTGAGTTGATGCCGAATTTATCCATAATCAGACCTACGTTCGGCTCACGGCCAATGGAGTGAGTCATCCCGACCGCTTCACGCTTCATGCCAAGCCAAATGGCAACCGGTAATGCGACTATAATAGTCGCTAAGTTCCCGATTTCTTGTAGGAGCAAGGCAGGTCCCGCTTCAATAACCGCAGGCAAAGATGGACCGATAATGACACCAATTTTCGCCAATAGTAACGCAACCCCAAGTACAATAATCGGTTCAGCATTTTTAGATTGTTTCTCTTTAACAACAGGTGTGAAATAGATTCCCAAACCAATAATGAGTGCATAGACCATTGGTAATAAAAGAATAATTCCCGGTCCCACCGGTATTCTAAACGTTCCAATGAGTTCGGTGATAATAACAATTCCTAATACTACTGCGTGCAACCGCCAATCTTTCCAAATCCCTGCAATCGAATTCATACAAATCCCCCCTTATTTTACTTTCATCAGACCCTTACATGATGTGCTAGTAATTCTGCAACAGCGGTTGAATCTCGCTGATCAGCACCAGTATTACTAGCAACTGTAAACAATTGATGCGCACTGGTACTTATCGATGTAGGCACCCCTTCATCCTCCGCCAGATTCCGATAGAGATTCAGGTCCTTCAACATATTCGCTAATGAAAACTGCACATCGTCAAACGTACCATGAATTATATTCGGCCCGAACACATCCATCACTTTCGTTTTCCCAGACCCTTTCTGGAACAGTTCCGCTAACTTTTCTTTGGAAATCCCTGCTTTTTCCCCCGTCAGTAACGCTTCACTTAAGAGGGAGATGATGCCGCCCACGACCATGTTGTTGCAGAGCTTCACAATTTGCCCAGCTCCATTTTCCCCAATGTATTCGATGTGCTTGCCCATCGCTTGAAGAACAGGTGAAATCTCCGGAAACTTCTCCCTAGATCCTCCAACCATAATTGTAAGCGTTCCCAATCGAGCTCCGTCCGGCCCGCCACTTACAGGACAGTCAAAATACTCAACACCAGATTTCCGCGCGGCTTCCGCTAAACTTCTTGTCCTCGCTACATCGTTTGTACTCATATCCAGCACAACACTTCCACGACTGAGGTTATCGAAGGCCCCCTCGTTCTTGGATAAAAGCACTTGTTCCACTAAGGTAGTGGACGGCAGTGACAATATCAGTACTTCGCTCGAATTTGCGAGCTCTTGAACCGTTTTTTTTCCATCTGCACCTTCACTTACGACTCTCGCGACTGCTTCTGGATTCGTATCGTACACTGAGACCTGATAACCTTTACGAACTAAATTCGTCGCGATTCCGTAGCCCATCAATCCACATCCTACAACGCCGATCTTTTTCACAAGTTCCCCTCCAATCTTTCAACCAGTTTCACGTAACCTTTAGCGATTACGGTCGAATATAGACCGTTTTATAGTCCGTCCAGAAATCCAACGTCGTCGACCCTTGTTCACGTGGGCCAATACTGGATGCTTTTTTTCCACCAAACGGATACTGATTTTCAAAATAATTGGACGGGATATTTACATGTGTCACCCCGGATTCTATGTTTCGGATGAAGTGAAACGCCCGTTTCAAGTCTTTCGTATAAATGGTCGAAGACAAACCAAATTCGCTGTCATTCGCGAGTTCCAGTGCTTCTTCATATGTATCTACGACCGTCATCGCCATCACGGGGCCAAAGATTTCATCTTTAAAAATCGTCATATCTTTTGTCACGTTACTGAATAATGTTGGAGCAACGAAAAAACCTTCATCTAAACCGTCTGTAAACAACTGCTCCCCACCGCACTCAAGCGTTGCACCTTCGTCAAGCGCGGACTTTACATAGTGGAGATACGTTTTCAATTGTCCTTCATCGATAACCGGTCCATTGTCCACACCTTCTGTAAACCCATTACCAATAACCAGTTTCTCTGCCCGCGCTACCAACTTCTTCGCCAACTCTTCCGCAATCGATCGAAGAACAATGAGGCGACTCGTACCTGTGCAACGCTGTCCATTATCTAAAAATCCACTAATTATGAGGTTTTCCACCGTTTCGTCGAGATCCGCATCTTCCAGTACAATGGATGGATTCTTCCCGCCCATTTCTGCTTGCATTTTCGCCCCTCGTTCACTTACCGCTTTTCCGAGCGCAAGACCGACACTTGTCGAACCCGTAAACGAAACCGCTTTAATCTTCTCGTGGTTGCCAATCGCATTTCCGATGACGCCACCTGGCCCTGTCACCATGTTTATCACACCTGGCGGAACGCCCGCTTCTTCGAACAACTCCATAATCTTTATGCTAATCAATGAAGTATTACTTGCCGGTTTGAAAATCACTGTATTTCCAGCAATAATTGCCGGTGCAATCTTCCATATCCCGATACCGAGCGGAAAATTATACGGTGCAATCACTCCAACTACGCCAAGCGGTTCTCGAATCGTATAGCCGAAAATCCCCGAATCGTGAGACGGAATCGTTTCTCCTGTCATCCGAGTTGCTTCTCCACTAAATTGTTTCATCGCTTCGATCGTTTTCCGTACTTCCCCATTCGCTTCTCGGAACGACTTTCCCACTTCTTTCGTGATAATTGTCGCTAATTCCTCTTGCTGTTGTTCCAGCAACTGAATCAGTTTGAACAACACATCTCCTCTAGTTGGAGCTGCCGTATTCGCCCAATTTGGAAACGCTTTCTCCGCTGCTTGAATGGCTGCCTCTACATCCGCTTCGTTCGAATTTTGAAAATGCCCCAATACATCTTTATTTGCTGGATTAATGCTCGGATAGGTTTCGTTTGTGTTCGATGAAACCCATTCACCATTAATGTAATTATAATAAGTGGAACTCACATACAGACCTCCCATTCCTTCTATTCTACTCCATATATCTATCTATTATGTTAATTCAAAATAGTTTGCATTCATATGTGGGTTGCCACATATATTCAGGCTATTTTTAGTTGCGCTCTCCATATATTTTGAATGCAACGACCAAATCTATCCAATCTTTTTCATTCGTAAAGTCGATTTCCAATAACTCTTCCACCTTTTTCAAGCGATAGTAGAGTGTATTTGGATGGATGTGCAACTCTTTTGCCGTCTGCTTGTGATTTTTATTGAGTTGGATGTACAACTTGAGCGTGTTGACTAGGCTTGAATCCACAGTTAGAAGTCGATGTAACTTATCGTCCATGAACCGTTCCAACAAGTCTTGATCCAACTCATACAAAAGACGCTCAATTCCAAGCATCGAATACTCAACAACCGGAATATCATAGCGTTTCGCGTACCCGATTGAACGAGTTGCTTCTTTATACGACACCGCCAATTCCTTTAGTGTCGTTTCTCTTCCGATTCCGTAGACAATGTCCTGATCACCCGGCCAAACGCGCCGAATACTCTCCAGCATTTTTCGCATCGACTGTTCCGGACCTGTAGGCAAAATCATGATGAGTTGAAACGCACGTGTGAAGATTAACGGGTCAATCCGTTCCGACTGTAACATTCGTTCCACTGATTTCACAAGCTGTTCTTTACCAATGAGCTTGTCAATTTCCCACAGTGGCTTTTTATTACCTTCCATTATTAGGCACTGGACACGCGTATCGCTACCCCACTTCACATAGTTGAGCGCATACTCCATTTCCTTTCCAGAAATCCCTTCCATTAACTGATTAAATACCTGCTCCCTAAAGTGGATTTCCTTTTCGTATAACGCATTTTCTTTAATAAGCTCTAACGCAATAGACATACTCGCCTGCTCGATTTTAATTCGTTCCATTTCAGTGAAGTCCTCAAATGGTTGAATTAAAGAAAGATATCCTAATGTATCCGTTCCTTTTCGGATGGGAAATGCGTTCACATCTCCCTTTACCTCAAGATTACTGTGATAACTTACAGCCGAGCCAATCATTCTTTTCAACAAAGAGAGTACCGTATCGATTCCACGACCTTCAATAAGCAAACGATAGAATTTGCTATGACTGGAAATCGACATTTCTAACATCAGATTTTTTTGTTGCAAATGCTCATACATTTTAGCGTTGTCGATTGCGATAGCACTCTGTCCTGCGAGCACTTCAATGACATTCATATCTTCTGCAGTGAAAATACTATCATGCTTAAAGTTATTGACTACCACAACACCGAGACATCTTCCTTTGTTCATAATGGGAACACAAAACGAACTTTTAACGTCTCTTTGCTGCACCCCTTCATAATAATAACGGTTGTTATCTTCGGTCATGTTTTTCATATACTCTTCAATTTCTACTTGTGTTTTAAATAACTTAGACTGCCTATTAACAAAAACCTTTCCTGTAATCGATTCTCCTTTCACAAAGGAAACTTGCGCAAGCGACACCTCATTTACGCCTTTACCCTTCGCAAAACGGAGCGTTTTTGTCCCTTCATCATATAAATAAATGATAATAACATCCGCCACTTCGACCAGTTCACATGCAGCCTGGACCACGTTATGTAAGATTTCGTTTAAGTGCAAAGACTGTGTCAGCATCTTATTGATTTCCAATAGTTTATTCGCCTTGTACAAATCCACCTCAATCTTCACTAACATCGTCCCACCCCTTCTACTTCACTAGTTCCCTTAATTATCAGTCAACGGAGACATTATCACAACCCTTTTTCCTGCCTACTTTTTTCTGCCTGTGCGCTACCACTGATTTTGGGGTACCTGTGCATGAAACAACAACAAACAATTCAACCAATTGTATATACATGCAAATTCAAGTGTTTTTCAGCATATACCTAATAAATATGTAATTGTTGCGTATAGTCAGAATAGTTTCATGCACAGGTACGTAAAATTCTAACGTCCGGCACCCCCATGCTGAACGAAAAAAGAAGCAACTCTGGATGGAGTGGCTTCTTTTACGGATATTATTTAAGTAATTGTACGTTGTCGATTGGAACACTGAATGTTCTTAGTTTAGGCATTTCATCTGCACTGGCAAACGCCTTACTCTCCGCGGTTCCGCCTAAAATAACTAATAGTAATATTGCTGCCAAAAGTTTCTTCATCATAAGTCCTCCCATGTTTTCTTTTTTCTATAAATATAACCAAATCTATTGGCCTCGTTAAAGGTAATAGATGATAGTTTATACTTCTTATTACTATAATACCACTCAGCTAGTGCAATAGAATACTTATATATATATTGATAGTCCTGTAAGGTTTTAAAGTGATTTATCGCTTGAATAGCAATCTCTTCGGATAAACCTTGTTGGCTATTAAGTGACTTGTAAAAAATAAAATGATGGTAATACGAAGAGAGATTTTCACTATCCAGCTGATCCAACAATGAGATTCCTTTGTCGCACCACTCATTTACAAGATCCTTGTTACGCATCTTGGAATATTCCATCACTAAACTAAAGATTGAAATGAGCCGGCTATTTTTATCACTTTTATATTTAATACTCATTTTAAAATAATCGATCGCCTTTTTATTATTACCTATCATTCCATAAAGGGAGCCCAGATTATGATGAATAACCCCTTTTTGGCTATACAAGTTAAATTCATCACATAGTTGTTTTGCTTTTAAATAGGACTCTAAAGACTCTTCGAACTGTTCGCTTTTCTTTTGAGTAACTCCTATCAGTACATAGCAATCTAAAATTCGACTCACTAAAAAGTTTTCCCTGAAATAATCGAGAGCCCTTCTTATGTATTCAATAGAAATAAAAATGCGGTTATCTGCGGTATAAATCAATCCTAGCATATAGTTCAATTCTGCTTTTTCCCAGTCTTCTAACGTGATAGTATCTACAATGGATAAAACGTCTTCCAAATATTCAATCGATTTTATGCGGTTTTTTGTAGCGTAGTAATAGATTGCCTTATTTATTTTAAATAAATAAATTTGGAAAGAATTGAAGTTCTTGCTGATTTTTTCAAGTGCACCAATTTCTCTGCTACGTTCATCCAAACTTCCGCCTAATATAAGCCGGAATCTTAATACGACAAGGAGATAGGTATAGTAAAGTGAATCATTTTCGAATAAGGCGCTTTGTTCTTCTAAGTAATCTAACTTCTTTTTTGTGAACTCGTCATCTCTGGTCGTGATCACCGCTTTATAATTTTCTTTTAACAGCTTGGCAAATTCAGAATCTGATTGGTGATCATTTTTTTGTAGCGTATCAAAAGCGATGTCTAATTTATTAAATAACAATCTAATTACTTCTTCACTTGGTGAAATTAAGTTTCTTTCAATTTTGGATAGGTAAGAAGGGGTACAGATACCCTTAGCTATAACGACTTGTTTCATTTCTTGTCTAATTCTTTCAGCCCTTATTAAATGACCAACATTCATTATCGAATCCCTCTCTTTATATTATAGTACATACCTACTACAAATAACATAGTTTAATTGTGAGAAATATATTCCCGAAAGGTTAAATAAACAAGCGTTTTAGAAAAAAATGTCCCAACTAGATTGTATCCTCTGATTAGCTTTCCCGTGGTATGGTTATGTTAGTTAGGGAAGATTGAAGGGATATATCAATTATACCATTTCGCAGGGAGGAGTAATCTTATTATGATGGAAATGACAAGCGCCGGATTCGAAGTTGGACACAATGGCCTAGAGTTGTTTGAACTAAAGAAGGAATTATTGGAGTTTGTAGTCAAGATGAAATCCGAGGGGTTTTTGTCTTCGGTAGATTACGACGATCTACCCGAATTGTAGTTAAAATAAAAAGGTCCGCCAAGAGATGATTGATTGTTCTCTTAGCGGACTTTTTTTATAATCGGGTGCAAGTCGCTACCCTGAATTCAAACTGAAATAACAATTTTTTTTTGAGTACCCGTGCATGAAACAACAACAAACAATTCAACCAATTGTATATACATACAAATACAATGAGTTTTTCAGCATATACCGAATGCTTATGTATTTGTAGTGTGCAGCCAGAATAGTTTTAGGTACAGGTACCCAAAATTCTTGCATTATATGAAAATAAAAAAGCCTCACAATGGAAGCTTTTTACGATTACTTTTTTTCATATTCGTTATTTAGTTTCCTGTTCGCAATACTTCTAGCAACTTCTTTACTTTTTGAAGATCCTTTTACGAGTATATTTCTGTAGGGCGCTTCACCCTCATCGTAGAGATTAAAATATGCATCAAAACGATCTGCGTATTCCAAAATTACATAATCCACTGCATCACCATGTTTATTAATCATCATACCAACATCGTGACTAATTGCGTCTACAGCAAAAATTTCATCGTCATCCAATAACTCATCCAGTTTAGATTTCACTTTATCATCCCCCCTATAGGCATAATTCGACATATAAGAAGATGTTCCTCTTTTATATTTGGGGTTTTGTGCAATAAAGAACAATTTTTTTGGGGTACCTGTGCATGAAAAAACAACAAACAATTCAACCAATTGTATATACATGCAAATTCGGCTCGTTTTTCATCATATACCTAATAAATATGTAATTGTAGTGTATAGTCAGAGTAGTTTGGTGCACAGGTATCTAAAATTCCATTGGAAAGTAACATTCCAATGACTGTTTACTTTTTGCATTACTAGCCAGTGGCTCTCTTTCCCGCACTTACTGGCTCTATTGTCCGCAAATGGTGGCTCAAAACTCCGCTTGGCTGGCTCATTTTGTCCACAATACTCAACTACATTTCAATAAACTAAATTACGTTCCTTCTAACGGTGTAAGAACCCTTCTCATGCATAAAAGAGTAGAGGCTGCAATATTCATTATTAGGGGGTGTCCTAATGGAAAAAAAGAAAGAAATTGCATTAGATTTTGCAAAAATACTAATTCAAAAGAATAACGTAGTACCCGTATCAACAACGAGTAGCATCGATTCTAGCTCCATCGAATATACTATAGGAAATAAAAGTTACACATTCTTTGAAATAGTTTCCCACTACTTGGATTGTATTAATAACATTGAAGATATATAGGGGCCTTTTGAGTGAAAGGTAGCTGTACATGGTTGAATTCCATATATGGATTGGGATTGGGTTTTATATTCAAGTATCGTTCAACTGTAAGCGTAAAATAGGTGTGTACTATTTTACGCTTACATCTAATTAACATAATAGCGAACCTAAAATTGGTACCTATCACTTGTGGAAAGAAGGATTATTCTCACTATTGAAGAATTAGGTATATAGAGGGGGGATGAAATGAAAAAATACTCAGTATACATAGTATTTAAAAACGGGGAGGATTATCAGTTCAAAACTAATACCAATGTACTTTTACTGCAACCCATGCATATTATTGGAGCAGAAATGATTATGACAAAAGATCAATACGGGATTAATCTTGTGCAAGTTAAGAAATTGGAAGTCGTTGAAATTGGACATGGGAAAATAGGGGAAATAATACGGGCGTAAAGTAAAAGGCGACCCATCTACAGATTAAATTGTGGGTAGGCCGCTTTTTTTATTCGCTTAGTCAGAATAAATTTTTGGAGTACCTGTGCATGAAACAACAACAAAGAATTCAACCAATTGTATATACAAACAAATTCAAGGTATTTTTCAGCATATATCTAATAAATATGTAATTGTAGTGTGTAGTCTGAATAGTTTGGCGCACAGCGTTTAATGTGAAATAAGTCAAGCGCTATTAAAATAGATTTTTGGCCGCACGAAACCAAAGCCTCATAATGGTGTTTTTTTGAAACTCAACAATCACAGAACATATAATGGCGTTTTTCCGCAACGTGAAAGGTCTTGCGTTTCATTTCACAGGGATACATCCTATTAAATACAAGCTCACGTTCTTTAACGTTTTATTCGTATTTGTGAAACAAGACCCATGACGCTGTGCAACGAGGTCATTAAAGCCTCAGGTACTCTAAACTATGTGGTCTACGTTCCGGGAAAACGCCTTTGTCTACACCTGAATTTTGTGTTTACAGTTCAGCCACTTCTTTTAAATATCGTTGATTGAACAGCTTTTGCTTATCCTTATTTCTTAGTTTGCCAGCGATGACTTTTTCCAGACAATAGTCCGCTTCACTGCTTTTATACAACTGTTGGTCATTGATCATGGCAAAGGCAATCCGTAGGATTCGATTCCCTAGAGCGATATAGGACTGGCCTGCTTTCTTTCCTTTGTCCTTCATCGCCAAATACCGGACTTTCATTTCAGGATTCTGAACCGCAACGTTTTTCCCTACCTGGTAGACCACGTTACGAAAAGCAGCTCTACCTTGTTTAGATATCCGATAATGATTCGCCTTTTTCCCACCGGACTGTCTTACAATTGGGTTCGTGCCGGCCATTTTGATGAGTTGTCCAGCATGTGAATAGTCATGGACGTTCCCTATTTCAGCGGTTAATTCAGCTGCCGTAGGGATGCCTAAACCAGGGATACTTAAGAGGATACCACCATCGGTCTCCAGTAGTTTTGCTTCAATTACATCCTCTAATTGCTTGATTTGGCGGTGAATTAATTCATATTCATCAAGTTTTAGTTGGAGTAAAAGTAACTCGCTTTCAAGCATAGACTTTGGTTTGGAAATCGAATTCTCTGCGTAATTCAACAGCCTATCGACAACATCCTCACGGATCTTCAGGTTGTATTCAATAGATATCTTCCTTAGTCCGGCTTTGCCTAGAGTTAAGATATCTGACGGGTGAGGATGGTTTCTCATCAAGAATAGCGACGTTTTTGAAACGAACTGATCCAAGATCTTGATGACCTTATTTTCCCCATCCACCTTTAGGTTCTTCCCTTGAAACTCACGGAAAATGTGATCCATATACAGACGCAAGTGATTGATGGTCCTTGTTTGCGCGTTCACAAGCGCCCGTCTGGCCCTTGTTAATGTCTTTAACGATTCAAGTTCAAGTATGGATTCAACGCTCGTTCCACCACGCCCATGAAGCAATGACTGGACAATCGCCATTAAATCAACACGGTCCGTTTTCGTATAATTCAACACGGTTTCTCTTTCCCTGGCAGTGGTTGCGGCATTCAATATTCGGACGACGTACCCTTCATTCATGCACAGTCTTACAAGGTCTTCATAGTAGTGCGCAGTCGTTTCAATTCCAACAATCACTTGTGAAAGTGCGTACGTTTCACACACTGAATCAATGTATTTCTTCATCAATTGATAGCCTGTCATTGACCCGTCGAACTCAAATGGCTCCTGTAAAATATCACCGTAGATTGTACATACCATCGCTGTATTCACAAACTTCGCTGCATCAATCGCTACAATACAATATTCCTTAGCCTTTTCTTCTCGCATTAAACGATTCCAATGACTTCCGTTCTTCCCCTGAATATGATTAAATGATAGTGTAACCATTGTTTTCAGCTCCTCCTCTTTGATGGGGTGGTATATCGGAAGTTCTGTGATTGGTACTTCTCCTATACCCTGAAAACAGTGGTTTTTTCATTTTCCAACTATCTATTTAACATAATGGGTCCCTATCGCTTGACACTAAGCTCAACACGTAAGGCCATCGCCTAGCGCTGAATCGGCATTGAAAACCACAAGCCAAGAGAATAATTGGAACACAACTTCCTTTGAAAGATCCAAAACAAAAAAAGCACAAGCAACCGGACTACCCGGTCACTTGTGCATCAACAAAATTACTTCTTTCTATAATTATTATTATTATTATTATTATTATTATTATTATTTTTCTGTGCTTTCTGGATCCTATGTTCATCCAGCTTCTTAAACTCTGTGGGCCTCTTAACAAAATCCGTTTCCTCGCCAAACTCCGTATCAAAATTCAATTTATTCATCCGAGCGCGGTCCGTCCTATCCACCACAACCTCGTCCACTTCCTCCATCGGACTAAATAATAGACCCAAACTAACTATCCCACTTAGACCTACAAGGCCATAAACCGCCCGAGATAATAACGCACCTTGCCCACCAAAAAGAGTCGCAACTAAATCGAATTGAAATAATGCAATCAAGCCCCAGTTAATGGCTCCAATAATAACCAGCGCCAACGCAATCCTTTGTATCGTTCTCACAAAATCACACCTTCCTCTTTCAAATAATATCTATTACAAATATCTCTCCGCAAATCCTTACTTATCTTCTTCCAAAATCAATAATGTATACATGAAATCCTTAAATTAATTCAAAAAAAAAAAGCACCACAGAGATATCCTCTGCAGCACAATCTTCTTAAACGCACTTACAACAACCCTTTAACCACTTTGCTAATCAAACCGCCATCCGTTTTCCCTTTGAGTTCAGACATCGCAAAACCCATCACCTTGCCCATATCTTGTTTCCCAGAAAAACCATTCGTTTCGATAATTTTTTCAACAACCGCTCGAACCTCATCCTCATTTAACTGCTTCGGCAAATACTGCATCAACATCTCAACACGGCTCTCAAGACTCGAGATCATCTCTTCCTTATTCGTTTGTTTCGCATAAACCAAAGACTCATGTGTTTGCTTAATTTCCGTTTGAATAATTTGCATTACTTCTGCATCACTTAATTCTTCACCATCGTTCTTATCAATCTCTTTTTTCTGTATCGTACTAAGAACCAAACGAACACTCGTTAAATCCTCTTTGTTTCTAGCTTTCATCAATTCTTTCATTGAACCTTTTAATTGCTCTTTCAGTGTCATCGTAAACTTCCTCTCCTATTTTTTATTCCAATACTTCGTATCCCTAATTATATCGCACGTTTATTCCAATTGAAAAAGATTTGATTTGTACCGGTGTATTGGAATGGTTGGAATGGTGACAGTCCCCTTTACAATTCAGACACTATTCTGACTACCATTCCTAATCCAAGACACTCAAAATCTAAAAGGCGTCCATTCGTTCAAGTTCGAACGAATGGACGCCTTTTTTTCTTATATTTTATAAGTGCATAAACCGTTTATGTGAATGACTGGCACACAACGGTACAATAGATTTTTGAGTTAATCGTATATTACATCTTTTCCCTGTTCGCGTAATTCTTTTAAAAAGGTTAGCATATGATTTATTTCTTCATCGGAATGTCTTTCCCATGAACCTAGTTCAGCAATTATTTTCAAAGGAGATTTAGATCTATAAGAACGTGTTGGGTTTCCAGGGAATTTTTTATCCGTTAAGTTTGGATCATTTTCAAAATCATCTGATGGTTCTATAATATAAATTCTTCCTTTCGATTCAGAGTTTGCTAATTCGGCACCCCATTTAGCAGCGTCTAGTGTTGCAGTAAAATATATATAGTTGGATTTTTTATCTTGATAATTTGATAAGAATTGCGGTTCCAATAAATCACCAATTTGTAGTTCAGCTTTAGTACCATGGAAAAAAGGACCCTTATCTAAGACATCTTTTTTGTCATTCATACGGATACACTCCTTATGTTTTCAGATTGATTTACATCAGTATAATATAAAATTCATGAAAAATGTAGACTGTTGTCTTGCGATGACAGTTCCCCAAGTAGTCACCAACTCAAAATGAACTAGAATCGGAATTGTGTCTAAATTGCTCAGGGGACTGTCACCCAAGCAACCCACGCAACACCCACACAACTATACATAAGTCACAAACCCATTAGCGTTCGCATAGAGTGCGGCGCGTGTTCGGTCCGCTAGGTTTAGTTTCGCTAATACTTGACTCACATGTTTTTTTACCGTGTATTCAGTGATGAATAAACTCTTTGAAATCTCTTTGTTGGAAAAGCCTTTGCCCATTTCAATTAACACTTCCTTTTCCCTAGGCGTTAATTGTTCCTTGTAGTCGTGGTTTCCATAAAAAGTACTCGACTTCATAATCATATCCAGCACACCCGGATCGTAATACTTTCGTCCCCTACCAATCATTCGTAAGGCATTCAGCAACTCGTCTGGAAATGCCTCTTTTAAAATATAACCAGCAACCCCTATTTCCTTCGCCCTTCTAAAGTTTTCCTCATTTGAAGAAGAAGTGAACACAACAAACTTGCACTCAATACCTTGTCCAAGGGCCTCTTCTATTAAATCTAAGCCGGACTCTAATCCTAATCGAAGATCAACAATTGCCAAGTCGGGTTTGACCGAGCTGAATAAATGCAGTGCCTCTCTACTATTTGTCGCTTCGCCAAGAACTTCCATGGATCCATCTAAAGTAAGTAGGGATTTCAACCCTTTCCGAACTAAAGGATGATCATCAACAATGACAACTTTCATTAACCAGCCACCTCTTCTTCCTTCAATGTTTTTATTGTAGGAATTGCAATAATGAGTTCTGTGCCCTGCATAGTTTTTCCGTCAATTGAAAATGTACCTGAAAACGTCGAGACTAACCTTTTTATATTTAAAAGACCGATGCCTTTTTCCTCATTCAAACCAATGGATTGCTGAATTATTCCCAATCCATCGTCCTTAATGGCAAGAACTGTTTGATTCTCCATTACTGATAATTCGAGTTCAATTGTGCTGCATTTTCCATGTCTTACTGAATTTCCACAAGCCTCACATATAATCCGATACAGCGCATTTTTCAGCTCATCCGAAAGTAGAGTTTCATTGCCCGTAATTTGATAATTAATGTGAATATCGTTTAGTTTTGCATATTCATCTAAATATGTTTTCAGTCGTACATAAAATGGTTTTCCGCCATTTTTTACGGAGCTGAGCTGGTAAATGGCTGCCCGAAGTTCTTTAATGGTTGTACTTGCCGATTGTGCTATAAACTTGAACTCTTCATTCAGCTCATTATTTGGACTATTTTTGTTTTTGACTTCCAAATTGTGCAAGGAATACACGATTCCAAACAGCCTTTGAGATACACTGTCATGAATTTCATTGGCAATGCGGTTTTGCTCCTCGACTACGAGCATTTGGCCTGCCATTTGATCCATGTGTATCCGTTCAAGCATGATTTCACTTAAATTAGCAATATACTCAAACGTTCGACCGAGTAACGAACCTTCGGCATAACCTGTTGCTTTTACCCCCAGCACACCTACGTTCGTTGAAGTTCTAATGATTTTCATTAAGAACTGTTGATTGTTAATTTGATAAATAAAGGGCTCTTTCGTTCCACGTAAATCGTTCCATTCTTTTCTAAGATCTATCTCTAAAACTGGATTTTTTGTTGAATTTGCAAGATAACTGTTCTGATGATGTACGTCCGTTAACCAAAAGAACGATTCCGTGCTTTGCGTACAGCTCATCAGTGATTTATTAATTTCATGGATGAGTTTTTCAGGATTCTTATTAGATGAAAAGGTATCGACTAAGTGATAAAGAGACAGGATATGCTCTAACGTTTCCTCATACTTCTTGTTTGTTTCTGCCAATTCGGCATTTACTTCCAAGAGTTCATTTTGCTGTATTTTCAGAAGAAAAGCCTTTGAATCCAAATCATTTGCGAGCCCAGAAAAGAGTCTTGCAAGCAAAGTAATAAGTAAACAAACTAAATAAAAGTAGGAATTTTCTTGGATAATGATCAATAGATCGAATTGAAACAGGTTGTGGGTAATAAAGGTAGCACTGCTTAGGTAAATCGTTAGCACTGCAAAACAAAACTTCGGCGTAAGGAAAAAGGCTGCCACAAGTACTGGATTGAGCGCATACCATATAAACACGCTTGAAATGCCACCCGTTGGAATTAACAGCAAAGTCAAACCAATGATTTCTACCATCACTACGGTTTTTAAAGCATTGTGATTTCCTTCGTATCTTTTTTGTAAATCCGTAAGAATTAAAGCAGCAAAAAAGAGTGTACCAATCACCACAACGTTAAATATAAAAGGAGACTCGGGACCGAATAAATAAAAGAACAAGGAACTGAGTCCTAATGAAATATACCGATATAATAAAAGCAACTGCATTCGATTTGGCGGTTTCTTGCTGAATAGGTGAGTAAAGCGATTAACCGTCTGCATAAGCCTTTTCACTTCCTGAAACTTTTTCGGTACTAGTAGTTACGGTTGATTTAACAGTTTCGTAGTCATATACATAATCCCCATCAACAATAAAATAGACCGCATTCCCATCTCCATACATCTTATGGCAAAAAATCGGCAACTCTTTTTCATCAGCGATTTTAAGGATTGATTTAAATGAGTACATAGAAATAATTGTTTTCTGAGCATCGCTTACCTTTTGCGAGACTTGAATAATGCGATTGCTGTACTTTTTATTGATTTTGTCGGATTGTAAAGCTGTTGACTTGTTGCGAATAGGCGTTACGTTTTTAATTGTAATAAGAATGAACAGAAGTAGTAGTATCGATATGATTGTAGAAACAATTCGTGTTTGTTCAATAGGCAATCCAAAAAATGCATTCGAAATTGTTTCAACTGAACTAAAGGTATTCACCGATGTAAATGCTTTTTCACTCGAAAGTACAAGTTCATCATACATATAATCAAAAATGAGCTTGTCACCCAGATCTATATTTTTTTCCTGTCCACCGAATTGAATCTCTCCTATAATATTTGGAGTCACTTCAAATACATATTGGGAAGGCTTAATACCCGTTTCCTCTTCTACTTGTGTAATAAATCGATTCATTTTATTAAGATCAATCGTAAATGTGCCGTCAATAATCGACAGCTCAGTACCTTTTAAATCAAAGGACCTTTTTTCATCCAACGGAAAGGACCTCTCCCAAAGATCGTTCGCTTTAATGAGCAATTCCACTTCGTACGTACCCTTTGCAACGACTTCCTGATCGGCGACGATTGTAGATTTTATGTCAAGTGGAATCGCGGTTGTGATTTTCTTGAAAATGGTATCCCCTGCATCAACAGTTCCTCCGTTAGGGTACAGGATATTCGGCGTAATTACCGCCTTATACTCATAGCTTGTCCCAATTTGCACGCTGTTGACCACGGTCTCATTACTTGTAAGCAGGGGCGTAAACATAGAGTAAACTGCTATCGCCGCGAAAATCAGGAGCAGTGGTGCTAAGATGACTATTCTTTTTTTAGTGTTTCCTTTGAATAAACTATCTAGGAATCTACTCAATTGCAATCACTCTCCTGATTTATTATTTGCTGCGGTTTCTACTGCGGGTTCTTCTTCTATATCAGTACTTTCGGTTTCATCTTCCATTTCTGTGAGTGATTCTTCATCAATTGGTTCTGTGACGTTCGTTTCATCGACTGTCTCTTCTTCCATTGTTTCTACTGCTTTGTCTTCATCATTTTCGGAAGCAACTTTTTCTTTGCACATTTCTGGAGTCGTTTTTTCATCATCTATTTCTGAAGTTGCTTTTTCCTCGCACATTTCTAAAGTCGCTATTCCATTGAATAATTCTAGTTTCAAATCTTCCGCTATGAATTCTTGAACCCATTGAGCTATTGTAGATTCGGGAATCATTGATTGTATTTCTGCACTTCCACCGTTCCAACTAGCCATTAATTGAATCGTGGTGCCATATAAAGGCTCTGGATCTCCGATAATCGTAAACTGACTAGATCCCCCAGGATTTATAGACGCATAATCGGTATTAATAATGTCGTTCCCGGAACCACTTGTTAACTGGACACTTTCTATCTCGATTGTTTTTTCAGTATTATTGGTGACTGTAAATATTCCCCCTTCTTCATACTCTATTGCAATAAGAGCATTTTCCTCTGAAACGACAGATAGCGTTGCCTCATTTTTTATTTCAGCGGTTGTAAAACTGTTACTATTGAAAAGTAAAAATGTAATGGCCAATAAAAGCGCTGATAAAGAAAAAAACCGTTTCAATAAATTCCCTCCCGATTTCATAATAAAAGCCCAACTAAAGTTGGACAAAATGTCCAATTTTAATCAGGCCGGTTGCACCAATAACTCCATACGCCCTAGGTGCCCAAATGCGGGACGTACTTCACAGTTTCCTATATAGTTTAGTATAACCAAACGTTTGTGAATATTACGTTACTTCGTGCGGTTCTCCAGATTCTATTTTTGTCTAAATAGAGGCGGTGATGTCATTATATGCACGTGTCATAGTCTATATACTTTTTCAATCTTTCATAATAATTAAAAGAACCTTTTCTCGATAGAATATCAAGAAAAGGTTCCCAGCATTTGTGCTCTAAAAATTTCCTTTGCACTGTTTTAATGTTACTTATTTATTTATCTAGCATCAGAACTATTAACAATTAGGTTTGGAGTAAATTCAAGCATTCTCGCATTATCATCTAGTACTATTTTGATGGATACATTTCGTTGAGACGCAACATCCCATCCATTAAATTCAGCAACATCATTTCCGCTAATCCTTTTCCAATCAGAATCACCAGTTTTCACAAAAATGTTATGTCCTCTGTTTAGGTGCTTCTCCGTAGTGATTGTAAGATTAACTGGATTTTCGGAGTTGTTTTTAATTAAGAATAAGTCATTCCAGATATATTCACTATTTTTTTGCATTCCAAACTTATTTCCGCCTCGATAATTGTGAAAATCAAGAATTAAATCGCCTTCTACAATCTTTGCTGCATCGTGTGGTGTATTCGTCAGTCTAAGTGATACGAGCGAGTCCTCTGTTGACTTAACTGAACCTGTCATCGCATTTGTTACCTTAGCTGACGAATAAGACATTGCCGCCATCACGCTTGAGAGTGCTAGTAGTAGTACCACCATCATTAGTCCTTTTTTCATCTTCATCTGTAAATCTCCTCCAATAGTTTTTTTCGGCTCTTCACCGTTTTTGGAACTACTTTAAGTATAGGAGGATTACTATTGGTTATCCTCACTCTTAAGAGGGGTTTTCAAATATCGTTTGTCTACTATTGTTATCCACTTTCTTATACCTCAATCTACTCCTTCAGAATAGAGATGGTGCACTTTTGTACCAGATCAATTCTACTTAAGAGGGGTTAATATTCCGTAGATTTACAATAATATTAAGGAGAGGGGGAATTCTATGAAGATATTTTCAAGGATACTTAACACTTTATTGGCAATCGGCATCTTATGTACATTAATTGCAGCTGTAGGCTCTGCTATTGCAAAAGAGCCCGTTTTGCTTACTGTCATTCGTTCGAATAGTATGCACCCTGTTTGGGAGCGCGGGGATATGGTGATCATCAAGAACTTAAAGGAAAATGACACAGTACAAAATGGAGACATTGTCTTTTTCAAAACGGAAAAAGGAAGTCTTGCCGATAAGGGGTGGATTGCTCACCGTGTAGTAGATGGAAATGCTGATAAAGGTTTTATTACAAAAGGAGATGCCAATAAAACTACGGATCAGCAGGACGGTAGTGGACTGATTGAACGAGAATGGATTGCTGGACGAGCAGTTACAATAGGAGAAACTCCGATTGTCATCCCGAAAATAGGCTACTTATCGCTTTGGGTGGAAGAGTATCAAAGCAGTCCCTATACACTTCCCGGCATCGCGGTTGTTCTTGCAATTATTATCGGAATTGGCGAGTTAACATCTGGGCAGAAAAAAAGTCGGAAGAAAAATAATGGTATGGAATTGCAATTGATCTATATAGTAGCTGGATTAACGATTTACGTTATTATGGGGGCAACAATGCTTGCTTCCGGTCAAAAAATAAACCTTGTCTATGAAGTGTCTAATCAAAGCAATGGTGTTTTAATGGGTAGTGCAGTTGGCATTTTAAAGGTTGGCGATGAGGTTTCACAACCATTAGCGGAACTTAATAATGGAGGATTCTTCAAACTAATTGGCACGATTACTACGGATGATAAGCAAATTAGTGTAAGCCATACTAATTTGCTACTTGCACCGGGTCAGAACATCGAAACAACCTTTACTGTAAATGCTGAAAAGCCCGGCATGTATGAATCATCTATTCAAGTAGGATTGTTTTATCCATTTTTGCCGTCCTCCTTTATCTACTTCCTTGCACAAAAAAGTTATTGGCTAGCGCTTGCGGTAGTTTCGATTGTACCGGGACTACCCTTAATTATTTACCCGATTATTGATGGAAAAATGAGAAGAAGGATGATGAAATTATTAGGAAAGAAGAAGAGGAAGATTAAGAGTATCTTAACTTTCTAAGTTTTTGGGGTGACAGTCCCCCAAGAAACTTGGACACTATTCAGATTCCTTTAGATTATTTCTCACTCGTTGTACGAATCTTGCGTTAGTCCAACCAAACATCGGGTTAGTGCAACCAATTTTTATTTAGTCCAACCAGGGTCTCTTTGGGTGACAGTCCCCTGCACAATTCCAACACAACTCTAACAGCCCCACGGAAAAAAGTCCTTTGATTCCTTACGAATCGAGGGACTTTCTTCGGTAGTTGTATAAGTGACTGGCACATGAAAACAGCCTACCTGACGATTATTTGGTTTAAAGACCATACTTCCTAGACCTAAATACCCACAGTACTAGTTGTCCGACAACTGTTTAAAGCGTGTCGTATATAGGTATTTAGTTCGCAAGTTTCCTTACGGGTTGTAATACTTTTCCGACTGGTAGCAGTGCGGCTTTTTGCTTTTCAACTTTTCTAATATCGACTCTAATTAATATGGAAATGACGAATGCAACAGCAAACAGTCCCGCGAAAAACAGCAAACTGCTTTCGTAACTTCCCGTCGTATCTTTCATCCAGGCTGCAAACATTGGGCCCGCAAGACCCGCTGCTGACCATGCAGTTAAAATATACCCGTGGATTGCTCCCAGTTGTTTTGTACCAAAAATGTCTGCAATATAGGCAGGAATCGACGAAAATCCACCACCATAACATGTGTAAATAATTGCAAGCATTATTTGGAAAAAGATTGCGTTCGTTGTGAACGGCAACATCGCAAACAAGCAAAATTGTATGACGAAAAACGCAGTGTACGTATTAGGCCTTCCGATATAGTCGGAAATGGATGCCCATCCTAATCTTCCTGCACCGTTGAAAATACCTAGTACGCCAACAAGTGCGGCCGCTTGAACAGTTGTCATGCCAATACTGTCTATTGCAAGCGGTTTCGCGGCTGATAAAATAGCAATCCCGCACGTTACATTAATAAAGAGCATTAGCCACAAATAGTAAAATCTCTTTGTTTTTACGGATTCGTTAGCTGTTAATTGGGCCAAGTCATGTTTTTTCTCAACTTTTCCGGACTTTATCTTTTCTTCGAAGCCAGCCGGTGCCCAACCTTCCGCAGGTTTTTCAAGGTATAAAGAAGATACAATCATAATTAAAAGATATGCAGTGCCCAAAATAAAAAATGTTTGTTTCAGTCCAACTGAAGTAATCAGTACTTCCATAATTGGGCTACTTATAGCTGCAGCAAAGCCGAATCCCATAATTGCAAGCCCAGTTGCAAGTCCGCGACGATCCGGGAACCATTTAACAAGCGTTGAAACTGGTGCAATATAACCAAGACCAAGGCCTATACCGCCGATTACCCCGTAAAATACGTAAAGAAGGGGTAGCGAGGAAGCGCCAACAGCAAATCCCGAGCCAATTACGCCTGTACCAAAAAAAGCAGCCGCTAGAATCCCAGATGCTCTGGGTCCATATTTCTCCACAAAGTGGCCTAGAAATGCTGCAGACAGTCCGAGAAATAAAATGGCTATACTGAATGTTAGCTGAACCTGACTCGTTGTCCAGCCAAATTGCTCAATCAGCGGATTTGTAAAGTTACTCCAAGCATAAACCGAACCAATAGAAATGTGAATTCCAACTGCGGATAAGGCGATAAGCCACCTATTTTTGGACTTTTTAATTACTTTCTCCTCCTTTTTTTAAAAAAATATTCTGCAATTCCTTTTTAAAAACAGCTTGAAAATGGTTGTTTTTACCGTCTTGCAATGTAACATATCAAAACCAAAAGTAGGAATGTATTCAAAATACATCCAACTTTCAGTAACCCTACCACTCTTTTAAATACTTGTCATCAACAGAATTATTAATTAATACAAAATAGTAATATTTTACTAGATAATAATACGCCTAGGATGCGTGTATAAATTGAATGAGTCGCCGCGTATAAAACCCACAGTCGTAATTCCAAGATCCTCCGCCAGTTCCAGCGCGAGCCCGGTTGGTGCAGATTTTGAAAGTACCACCTCACAGCCTATTTTTGCCACTTTCAATAAAATTTCCGATGAGATTCTGCCACTAAAAACAATAACTTTATCTAGAACCGAAATATTGTGTTTTAAGCAGTAGCCATATATTTTATCAAGTGCATTGTGACGCCCGATATCCATTCTTGACAAAACAATTCCATCTCGGTCACATAACGCTGCATTATGTACCCCGCCGGTATGGCGAAACATATCTGCGGTTTTCTCCATTTTCCCCATCAAACTAAAGCACTCTTCCGGTGTCAGTGTCACACGCGTTTCCGTCATCTTTTTTGCCGTCAGTGCATCATTTGCAAACACGAATCCTTGCCGGCTCATTCCACAACATGATGTGATGTATCGTTTACTTTTCAGTTTTTCATAATAGGGATAAAGTTTGTCTGTTTTGATATGGACAAAATTCGTTTCCCTGTCCAGTCGTATTTCTTTAATTTCCTCATACTTGCGGATTACCCGTTCAGAGGCCAAAAAGCCGACCACCATGTCTTCGATATATTCTGGAGTGCATACGATTGTCATAAATTCATTCCCGTTGATTTTAATCGTTACGGGTTGTTCCACGGCGACATGATCTTCCTTTTCTTCTAAGCGGCCATTCCTAAACCGATGAATTATCCGCTTTTGGGTTTGTTCCACCGACTTCCCCTCCTTTTTGTTACTGAATTGGCTTATCAAAATAGAAAACAGACACCGCCATATCTTCTTCAACTTTAATATCCGAAAATAGATAAACAAATTTAGCACCAACAAGGTCCTCTAAACCCGCTGGTGGTGCTTTTTTATAAACGGCTTGAATCATGCTGGTCCTTGCTGAATGCACCATTTCTTTACCTTCTGGTGTACTAGCAATAAACTTTTCTGTTGGCGTTAGGTTACCATAAAGAGTTGAGATTGCCATGTTTTCTACAAAAATTGTATGGATTCGTTCCGGTCCTTTACCAAATAAATCTTTTCGTAGTTTCCTGATAATATCATTAAAATCATGCGTTTTTTTGGACATTTTCTCTCTCCTTTATACTAAAAAAATAAATAAAAACTAAATAGTTTGAAAGTATATTGTTTATTCTTATAATATGGCTTATACTTACTTGAAAAGATGGTAACGTAGTATGAAACATCTGCTGCGTTACTATCCTATCTATCTTAAATTTGGATTGGCGATTTAGCAAGCCCTGCTAAAATACTATTCCACCATAAAAATACACCCAACGTTTTGGGGTATTTTTCTTGGTGGTTTTTTTTATCCCGCATATACGGGAAAGAATTCTTCGCTTTGGGTTTAAAAGAACTTTGAAAAGTGGTTGAACCATTGTGATTATGAAATGGAGGAAATACAATGTCTATTACAATTAATGAAACCAATTATAACTTTGAAAACGGCATGACAATACTTCAAGTACTTAATAATTATAAAGTTTCCCACCCGCAAATTTGTTATTTGCCTGAAGTTGACCCGATTGAGACGTGTGATACATGTATTGTTGAAGTGGATGGACAACTTTTGCGGGCTTGCTCAACGAAAGCAGTTTCCGGAATGAACATCTCGCTTTCATCCGTAAATGCCAAAGCCGCACAGACAGAGGCGATGGACCGGATTCTGGAAAATCATCTACTCTACTGCACCGTATGCGATAACAATAATGGTAATTGTAAAATACACAATACAGTGGACATGATGGAAATTGAACATCAAAAATATCCCTATAAGCCGAAGACCGAGACAAGTGGTATCGATTTCACGCATCCATTTTATCGTTATGATCCCGACCAGTGTATTGCTTGTGGGCAATGTGTGGAAGTATGCCAGGACTTACAGGTGAATGAAACTTTATCGATGGATTGGCAGAGGGATCGTCCAATCGTACTTTGGGATGGTGGCGCCAAAATTAATGACTCGTCGTGTGTTGGCTGTGGTCACTGTATTACTGTTTGTCCATGTAATGCGCTTATGGAAAAATCAATGCTTGGTGAGGCTGGATTTATGACCGGAATTAAAGAAGAAATTATGACTCCAATGATAGAGCTTGTCAAAGACGTTGAGCCGGGATACAGCGGAATTATGGCTGTATCGGATGTTGAGGCGGCCATGCGAGATACAAGAACGAAAAAAACAAAAACAGTATGTACTTTCTGCGGTGTTGGTTGTTCGTTCGAAGTATGGACGAAAGATCGAAAAATATTGAAAATCCAGCCCGTTTCGGAGGCACCGGTAAACGCAATATCGACATGTGTTAAAGGTAAATTTGGGTGGGATTTCGTTAACAGTGATCAACGAATTACAACGCCACTTATTCGTAAGGGAGACTCCTTCGTTGAAGCCACATGGGAAGAAGCACTTGACCTTGTTGCCCTAAGGCTAGGCACAATTAAAAAAGAGCACGGAAAAGACGGTATCGGCGTTATATCCTCGTCAAAGATTACGAATGAGGAAAACTACGTAATTCAAAAGCTCGCCCGCCAAGTGTTTGAAACAAATAATGTAGATAACTGTTCGCGCTACTGTCAGTCTCCAGCAACAGACGGCCTGTTTCGCACGGTAGGTATGGGAGGAGATGCCGGGACAATTAAAGATATTGCAGAAGCGGGACTAGTCATAATTGTCGGCGCAAATCCAGCTGAAGGCCACCCTGTACTTGCTACTCGTGTGAAACGTGCACATAAATTACACGGCCAAAAATTAATTGTTGCCGATTTACGAAAAAATGAAATGGCAGACCGTTCGGATATCTTTATGAGCCCGAAGCAAGGAACAGATCAAGTATGGCTAATGGCAGTGACGAAATACACGATTGATCAGGGTTGGCATGATGAAGAATTCATTAAAGAAAATGTTCATTCATTCGATGAATTTAAGGATGTACTAAAGCGATACACACTTGACTATGCCGAAGTGGTGACCGGTGTATCTAAACAGATGTTGATTGAAACAGCGGAAATGATCCGCGATGCTGACGGTACATGTATTCTTTGGGGAATGGGTGTCACACAAAATACGGGTGGTTCAGACACGTCCGCGGCCATTTCCAATTTATTGCTTGCAACAGGAAACTATCGTCGTCCCGGCGCGGGTGCATATCCGCTTCGCGGGCATAACAACGTACAAGGCGCATGTGATATGGGCTCGCTTCCAGGGTGGTTACCGGGTTATCAGCATGTAACCGATGACGTGGCTAGGCAGAAATTTGAAAAAGCATACGGCGTTAAAATTGATGGAAAACCAGGGCTTGATAACATCCAGATGCTTCATTCAGTTGATGAAGGTGTCATGAAAGCCATGTATGTTGTTGGTGAAGACATGGCGCTTGTCGATTCAAACGCAAACCATGTACATGACGTATTGTCAAAGCTTGAATTCCTCGTTGTGCAGGACATATTCTTTTCAAGGACGGCGGAATATGCCGATGTGATTTTGCCGGCTGTTCCATCACTTGAAAAAGATGGAACTTTTACAAATACAGAAAGACGTGTGCAACGTTTATATAAAGCACTGCCTGAAATGGGAGACGCACGTGCCGACTGGTGGATCGTTCAAGAAATTGCGAACCGCCTTGGTGCGGGGTGGAATTATAGCCATCCAAGCGAAATTTTCTCGGAAATGGCAGGTTTGTCACCTATTTTCAGTCAAGCAGATTATAGTGTATTGGAAGGTTGGGACAGCTTTTTATGGGGCAGTTTAGATGGCTCAAGTACTGAACTACTCTATAAAGATGGATTTAATTTCCCAGATAAAAAAGCACGTTTTGCACTTTCTGACTGGGTAGAGCCAGTTGTATTTCCGGATGAATACGATTTACACATTAATAATGGGCGATTACTTGAGCATTTTCACGAAGGCAATCTAACGAATAAGTCCGCTGGTATTCAGGCAGAAATACCGGAAGTGTTTGTTGAAGTTTCACCGGAACTTGCGAAAGAACGTGGCGTACTTAGCGGCTCAATCGTTCGCTTAGTTTCCCCGTATGGTGCATTAAAACTACCAGCACTCGTAACGGACCGGGTGAAAAAAAATGAACTGTTTCTACCGATGAACTCGGTTGAAAAAGAAACAGCTATTAACTTCTTAACGGGTCCCGCCACCGATGAACGAACAAATACACCAGCATTCAAACAAACAAAAGTATATATGGAAGTACTTCAAAAAGACGGCCCTAACCCATTACCAAAGACAAATCAGCGCAACAAAAAGCGCCACCCACAAAACGGCGTTGAAGTAGAAAAGAAATGGGAGCGCCCGGGATATGTGCACTTAACAACAAATAAGGAAAGGTGAGGTATTATGGCGGCACCAATTACTTCTATTAAGTTGAATGAATTTACTGCAGAAGAACTTCAACAAAAGAAACTTCTGGAACTAACGTCGCTAATCGCCGAACAGGAGCAGGCGCTTAATAAGATACTAGAAATAACTGGGGAACTAAATGACATAGGGATACTTGATGCGGCTCAGGCGATGCTAAAAGCGAGAGATGACATAGCTAAAATCACCGTTCACCAAGTGTCGCGGGAGCCAATCACCAATTTGATTAACCATTTGATAAATGTGTCGGGCATGCTGACATCGATTGACCCCGAGGTAACTGTGAAACTAGCCGCAAGTGTAAAGAGTGGACTTGATGAAGCAGAATTACAAAATGGAAACGGTCAAAAGGTCGGTTTATTCACTTTAATGAAATCAATCAACGACCCGGACATTAACCGCGCTATTCAATTTGGAATGCATTTCTTAAAAGGAATGGGCAAAGGGCTAGACAAAGATCATTCTTGAGTTGGTTGGGTTGGTTGGGTGACAGTCCCCTTTACAATTCGGACACTATTCTGACTCCATTTCAAATTAAGAGAAGTCCATTCGTTCGAATTTGAACGAATGGACTTCTCTTTTCTTTTTGGGTCTTTTTGGGTCTTGGGGTGACAGTCCCCTTTACAATTCAGACACCATTCTGACAACTCGAGTGAAGAGGATGATTTGGTTTGTAAGGTACTACGTGAATTTTCAAGGGGTTAAAATCTTTTGAACCATTACTGTATTTCCAAATTACTCATTTATTTCGACAAAATGAGACATAGGTCTGTATGAATCGACACTTAAGAGATGATATTATAGTCTTAAATACAATAGAATTCGAGGTGAATTCCATGAAACGTTCCACTAGCTTATCCACTCGAATTACACTTACATTGGTCGCTATTGCCTCCCTTTCCATTTTACTTTTGAGTATTATTATAGGTTATCGTTCTACGAATATAGTAGAAGAAGAAATCGGCAACGCTTTAGGTGAAACTGCTCATATTATGTCCAACCAATTGGATCAATATATGTGGTCTCGATATGAAAATGTGCAGTTACTAAGTAATATAGCCGATTTAAGAAAACCGAAAAGTCAGGACGAAACACGCTTGTTAGTCACTAAATTAAAAGAGAATTTTTCTGCGTTCTCCTGGATTGGTTTTGCGAACCGGGATGGAATTGTTGTGATATCGACGGGTGAAATTCCTGTTGGAGCCGATATTTCAGAGGATCCTGCTTTTAAAAATGCACAGGAAAAGCCATTTATCGATGACGTACATGAAGCGGTGCATCTCCCAGATTTATTGCGGAATCCTTCTGGTGAAGAGATTCAATTTGTCGGTATTAGTACACCTGTACGAAATGGGCAAGGTGAATTCATTGGTGTTCTTGTAACTCATCTAAGCTATGAACGGCTTAGGGAAGTTCGTACTACTTTTACCGAAACATTAAAGAACCCGGAAAATACGGAAATCTTTATTGTTAGCCATGATCATAATGACATTATTATCGGACCGGATGCGTCAGTTGGTCAAACATTGGATTTGGAAAGTGTTGAATTGGCACAACTCGGTAAGAAGGGTTGGACAAATGAACTTTGGCCCGACAATAAAAAATACTTGACCGGATATATCCAATCCGCCGGTTATGATGATTATCCAGGTTTAGGATGGACGATTCTAATTCGACAACCAATGTCTGCTGCCTATGGACCCGTTCGTGAATTGATGCGATACATCGCCAGTGCCGGAATTATTTTCGTTATTATATCAGCGATAATAGGGAAATTTATCGCAGGACGTATTTCTTCTCCACTAATGAATATAACGAAAGTAGCAAACGAACTGCGAGCAGGTGAAAAAGTCTCTATACCAAAACAGAGTGGAATTACAGAAATCGAAATTTTATCGGACTCCTTACAAAAACTCGTAACAGATTTAACTTCAACAGAAACGGAGCTTTTACAAATGGAAAGTCAGGTAAAACACGATCATCTGACAGGACTTCCTAACCGCTATGCACTGGATTCCTATTTAGAGAATGCGGAGCTGCACTACCCTGTCGTGACGATTTTATTTTTAGACTTAGATGGATTTAAGGCCATCAATGATCGATACGGACATGATACTGGTGACCAATTATTGAAACAAGTCGGGATGAGGCTGCAATCTAGCGTCAATGCGGGGGAATTGGTCGCACGAATTGGCGGGGATGAATTCATTCTTGTACTCACTGCTACTGAAAATCCACATGCAAATGCTGTGATGATGGGCGAACATGTGATGTCCAAAGTGAACAAGCCGTTCTATTTAAAAGATGTAACAGTTTCCATTGGTTGCAGTATCGGTGGGGCCGTTTGGCATTCAGGTGAAAATATACGAAACGTAATTCGGACGGCTGATGAAGCACTTTATCATGTAAAACGGACTGGAAAGAATCGTGTGAATGTACTTGAAGACAATCGGTAACTTCGTTGAATCACAAAAACAGCCTGGAATTCGATTGAATTCTAGGCTGTTTTTTCATGTATGAAGAATGAAGTACTGTATGTTAAACCAAAACACCGTACCATATGACTTTAGCCACAACTTCTATACTCTCAATCTGTTCGAACGGTATGACCGCATCATACAATAAAGGGTTGGTAGATTCTGGTTTAAATAAAAACACTTTCTCTGCATCATTCTTTCTAAATCGTCTAATCGAATATGCATCTTCGATAAAATATACAACAATATCCCCATCCACTAAGTCCGCTCGTCCAACTCTTTTTACAACAATTGTTGAACCTATCGGAAATAGAAGATCCATGTCGTCTTCGGAAACTACAAATGCTTCTAGACTGTCTTCATTAGTGTAAGATCCTAAAAAGCTCGTTGGTAGTTTAATATATTCAACTTTTTCATCCAAACGTTCATTACACATTAACAGTGTACTTTGGGAAACGTTTGTATACAGCGGAATGCTCACCATTTCAGTTATCAAATGGACTTCCTCTTTAAAAAAGTATTCTAAAGGAACGTCGAAATGAATAGCTAATCCTTGTAAAGAGCCGGCTCTAGGAAACTTATTCCCCTTTTCCCATTCAGAAATCGTAGCCTGACTCATTCCAAGAACTTCGGCAAGTTCAACCATCGTTATTCCGCTAGCCTCACGCAATCTCTTTAATCGTTTCGAAAACAAATCTTGTACAGCGTTGACCATGTATAAAACCTCCAATGGTGACAGTCCCCTACACAACTCAGAAACTATTCAGACAACTCGGGTGCAGTTGCGAATCAATAGACGCCTGTATTTAACACCCTAAGTTAAATTAAAACACCATACCATATGACTTTAGCTACAATTTTCACATTTTGAATTTTTTCAAAAGGAATGACTACATCATACAATAAAGCATTTGTAGATTCCGGTTTGAACAAAAATACTTTTCTAGCATCGTTCCTTCTGAATCGACCAATTGCATATTTATCTTCGAAAAAGTAAATAACAATATCCTCATCTACTAAGTCCGCTTGTCCTATTTCTTTCACAATGATTGTGGAGTCTTTCGGAAACAGATGATTCATACTGTCTCCTGGAACTAAAAATGCATCTAGATTTACTTCATCTGCATAAGGCCCCAAAAGGCTCGTTGGTAGTTTAATTTGCTTAACATCTTCATCCGAAAGATCATCATTGTTGGACACTGCACTTTGAAGAATCGTTGGATGCAGTGGAATATTCACCATTTCAGTTACCAGAAAAACTTGTTCTTTAAAAAAGTATTCCATCGGAACATCGAAATGATTTGCCAATCCCTGTAACGCACCGGCTCTAGGAAACTTATTTCCCTTTTCCCATTCAGAAATCGTAGCCTGACTCATACCAAGCACACCCGCAAGTTCAACCATCGTTATTCCGCTTTCTTCACGTAATCTTTTTAATCGTCTCGAAAACAAATCTTGCACGACATTGACCAAGCATAAAACCTCCCATAACACACATACTAGTCTCAGTATACAGCATCGAGTATGGATACAATACATATTTTAAAAAAGTATTTAATATGCCAAACCTTACCAAAAGCGCTTTAATATTACTATAAAATTACAGAAAGCCCTACTAAACGAGGTTAAAAGGAATATAGATCGATTTAAAGTATTGATTTATCACTATTAGTAATATAATATAGAGAGAAGGAGTGATTTATTTGAGTTCTGAAAATGGCGTACCCTTTTATCTTATCCAGACAATTTATTCATTAAGGTTAAAGAATGGGATGAATCCTTCTGAACTCGCGAACAAAATAGGCGTTACCTTGGCAGAATATGAAGGTTGGGAAAAAGACTCATCCGATATCTCTTATGAGCATATTTTGAAACTGGAGGAAGTATTCCAAATCCCATCCCGGTATATTTATTTCGGTAGCGATGTAACGTTGTACAATACTCAAAAAAACCAACCTAAATAATGATACATACAAAAAAATACTTTTATAGGAGGCCAGGAATTTGTATGGACACATTAACATCATTACATGATTTGAAGTCACTTCTATCGAGTATTATTGATGGTCAGTCTGTGTCCCTTGAAGATAATATAGCCGACTCTTACAAATTACTTGAACAAGATAAGTTAAAAGGGGTTTATATTAAAAACAGCATGATCCTCTTACAATCTTTAGAAATCATGCATAAAGAAAATATTATTAACACTGAACAATTCAACAGTCGGATTATAGCTTTACGAAATATTCTTGGGTTGGTTGAAGAACTTTCATCCATTGAAGAAGAGTAACTTAAAGTTTTATATAATAAATCAATTGAGTACCGGATTCCCACTATAAATCGTGGACTGGCACTCGATTTTTTAATTCATTTTAAGGCGTTAAAAATGTGTGCTGACTTGCTGTATGTAAATTTCTCCAAATTCGATTTAAAGGTGAAGATTCCATAACTGCTTCCATTCCGAAGTGTCGGAAAAGGTGATTGGCACAACCGATCGTGGTTTCTGCAGCTTCTTTACAAACCATTGAAAAGTTGTTCAAATCCGCGTCTTTCAGTACGTTTCCCCCTTTATGTGTTTCCCACAATTCCTCTAATTTCGAATAAAAAACAGTTTCTATTTGATGATATTTAAGAAGCTCTTTGTCTAAAACCGCTGTAATCGCTTCATATTTATTATCCTCACCAATTGACCATCTATCTTTACTCGACTCCAGTATTCTTCTTGCTTCTTCAAAAAAACCTTGTCCAATCCCCAAACTTACCGCCGCAAATGAACTTTGGCTAAACTGAACAAATGGAAAGGTATGAACGAAACTTCCAAACTCATTGGCATGCTTCATTAAATCAAACGTTCTTTCTATAGGAACAAATGCATTTTCCACTCGTATTGTGTGGCTCCCTGTTCCTTTTAATCCAAATGCATCCCAATCTTTGATGACGTCCACTTGATCGGGCGTGAAAATACAAGTAACAATGTCCTCAGTACCTTCTAATTTACTATTCGCCGTAAACATAGAAGCATACGATGCACCGCTGCAATATCTCCACTCACCCGTCACACGATAGCCACCGTCTACTTTCACCGCAATCGCTGTCGAATGTGCACTTCCCGCGATCACCGCTTCTTTAGGACTGAAGAGTTCTATACACGTTTGCTCTTTAAAATTCGGCACGAACGCATTTCCACCCGAACCAATTGCAACAAGCCACCCAAAACTACCATCTAGTGCAGACACTTCTTGAAAAACACGAACCGCTTCAGGCAGTTCCAACATTTTCCCACCAAGCTCAACCGGAACAAAACACTTAAATAATTTTTCATCATAAGCAAATTGCAGCAACTCATCTGGTAGTGTACCTAGCTTTTCAATCAATGCCCCTTGCGCTTTAACATCCTCAAGAATCGATTCATTAAACATGATTTTATCTCCATTTCTCTTTTATTGGTGACAGTCCCCTATACAAATCCAACACTATTCAGTCAACTTGCTTCGATAGAAACGCAGGGCTCTTTGCAATCTTTTATATTTATCATTTTCTACAGTATACACTAGGGGTACGAACTGGGTTCAATTCATTGATTGTATACCTATGCGGGTATACAATAAAGGTATAGATTATTGAAGGAGGAAATTGAAATGACTAAAACAGCTACCGTTTACACAACATCTTCATGTCCATATTGCTCAATGATGACCAATTATTTAACGGAACAAAACATTCCATTTAAAGAAGTGAACGTTCAGAACGATCCAGCGGCAGGACAGAAATTAGTTGAAACAACCGGTCAAATGGGTGTTCCACAAACAGAGCTCAATGGAAAATGGATCCTCGGGTTCGATACGAACGGGATTCAGGAAGCTTTAAAAGGATAAGTATTTTGAGGAAACTTAAAAAGACCTCACTTTTTTGCAGCTCATGCACACCACAAACACCTGAGATGATTGAAAAAGAAATGAACCGTAAACTCTTTCCACGAATTTGCATCGGTCATGTAGCTTTATTTCTAACAGGTGTCGCGATCATAATCATGGAGTTTATGAAGTAATCGTTGATAAAGAAGGATTCCTCGGACAGTACATGTCTATTGGAATCCTTTTTTAATTGGTGACAGTCCCCTTTACAATTCAAACACTATTCAGACAACTCGTTCCAATAGAAACACAAGACTCTTTACCTCAACTTAACCTTCGTAATACATACTAAATGAAATATGCTAAATAGGAGAGGAATATATTATGCTAAATGCAGATTCATTGTTTCAAAGTAGACTGTTCAAGTCCATTGTTTGCATCCTATTGGTTCTAGGATTTCTAGCGACGTTAGTGCCCCAATCTGTATCGGCGAAAGAAATCTTTTCAGATGTCACGCCTTCTAATTCTCATTATCCGGGAATTTTAGAAGCGTATGAAAACGGATTTCTTAGTGGATATCCCGATGGAACTTTCCGACCGAATGATAAATTATCCCGTGCAAATGTTACCAAATCCCTTGGCAAACTAGTTTTATTGAAAACAGGTGTCGGGCTAGAAGGGTATGATTTTTCAAAAGCCGCCCCGTTTAATGATGTCCCTGCCACATATTCGGACAATGAACTCTATAAATACTCAATCATTGTAAAAGAAACGGGTATTTTCACTGGGAGCAACAATAATTTATTGCCAAATAACTTAATGACTCGGCAACAGATGGCAAAAGTATTGGTCAATGCTTTTAATTTAACACATATTGCAGGAAAACAATCTACAGTGACTGATAATCATTTGGCTATTGCAGAATTCCGAGAGTACATTGATATTTTATCCAAAAATAATGTGACCACTGTTTCCAATTTCCGTCCCGGTGAGACAACGACACGCGCCCAATTTGCAACATTTTTAACGAATGCAAATAATGTTGCTGCACCTGGTGGGCCGAATCCAACGCCAACACCGAAACCAGATCCAGCACCTGCACCAGAACCGGATCCAGCACCAGTACTTAAACCAGAGCCAATACCGGTGCCACTTCCACCAACGTCTTTGTATGTTAAGGATTTATTGCCAATACGTTTTTCAGAACTTCTTATCATTAATTTACCCAAAACAGTACCAGTCATTTACAGTGATGGTTCTGAAAAAGACCATTCCGTTACATGGAATAAAAAAGGCGAAGATTTAAAAGTAGGAACACATTCGTTAAAAGGAAATGTAAAAGACACTGCTTTTACAGCGGAATTAACCGTCGATGTAGTTAAATTCGTACCATTTCATTTACCAGGTCAACCGATCAAACCGTATATTCCAATTCCACAAAATCCACCGGATGTATATAAACATGCGAATACATTGATGGACACATTGGCGACAGATATAAAAAACGCAGCAAACGCCCTGGATGCGTCACAGAAATGGGGAGTAGCAAATAGTGCAGTCGCTACTGTTATCAATGACTACCCTCTTTACAATGTAACTGTTTGGAGTAAAACTCTCACGGAACAATGGAACTTAATTGAGAAACGACAAGCAGACATTGATCTTGCAAAAAAGGATGCCATTGTTGCGGTTGATGGACTTCTTAAGGAAGAACGATACACCGTGGCCGATGTGGATGCTCTTCTATACGAATCCATTTCAGCACTACAAAATAGGCTCAATAATGCTCAAAATAAAATAAAAGCATATGAAAATCTTGATAAAAAGGCAAATACATCCCAATTAAAAGCTGTACTTGCAAAACAGCAAACCCGAATTGACGATTTAAAAACCGTTTCCAATATCGCATTTAGATCGACACTGAAACTTGAAAATGAAAGAAATGAATTTATACACTTCATCCAAGCGTCACCATCCACTTCGGATCCTGCTGTAACAATCAAGTGGACTGCTTATAAAGGTACGTTTAATGTCGATACGAAATCGGATCGCTTCATCGTTGAAAGAATATACTTAAATCCACTTAAAAAGACTCAGTGGCAACATTTTAAAGTCGAAGTAACAAAAGGCGATGCATTTGCGTATAAATACTTTATTTCCTATATACCAATGGGTAACTTCATCGACAAGAATCCTCCTGCCCGTTTTGATAATCCGACTGATTATCATTCTGGATTGTACAGACCAAACTAAAAAAAATCCCTACCCTCCTTTTGCAAAAGGTTGGTAGGGATTTTTTTAGTTTTTTTGGTGACAGTCCCCTTTACAATTCAGACACTATTCAGACAACTAAACCGTGTACACCTTTCCGACTTTCGCGAGTTCTGTGGGTCCTTTATACTCTTGAACTGCGGCTTCTAGAATCTCCTCGACATTTCCGTGTAAAGGTAAGTGGGTGAGCATAAGTTGTTTCACATTCGCTTGTGCAGCCAATTTCCCGGCTTCGCTTCCACCCATATGGCCCGGCGCGACGCCGATATGTTCTTCAAACAAATTCGCTTCACTGATTAATACATCTGCATTTCGTGCAAAGTCAACGAGTTCATCGCGCCACTCTGTATCTGCAGTGAGCACAATGGAATTTTCCCCAACAGTGAATTTCATTGCTAAGCAATACGCCGGATGAATTGTTCGACAAAAGGACACTGTAAATGGACCAATTTCTACGGTTTCATCTTCAGAAATCTCGACACCGATTGTTCGCTCTTTATAGGATAGTTTTGCGAAGTTTTCCTCGTCCTGCCTATGTCCGTAAATCGGTAAAACAGGTGATGGATTGTTCAAATAAAACTGGATAAGCCTACTGTACTGAAGGCTTCCAATATCCGCAATATGATCCGCATGATAATGACTAATGACAACCGCATCTATCTTTTCTAAAGGTAAATAGTTTTGCAAAGAAGCAAGAACCCCGCTTCCACAATCAATCAAACAATGAAACCCCTCGTGCTCAATCAAAAAAGAAGACGTCGCTTCATTCGCTTTCGGGTACCCACCCCATATGCCAATCGGAATAATTTTCATACTGTCTCTCCTCACTAAAGAAATACTTATTCATATGTAGAGTGTACAGGAAAAGCTGGTGACAGTCCCCTTTACAATTCCCACACAATTCACTTCATCCGAAATGGATTTAAAAAGCCTTCCAACCGATTTCCGGGTTAGAAGGCATATTACTTTGAATATAAAACAAATCTTTGAAGTTTACGGAGTAGAAATAAACCGAATTCCAACCAAATCCAGCTGTATACGAATGAAAACACGAATAATAGGACGAGCATAGTGAAGCTAGTCGAAGATGTGCTGCTTGGTCCGAAAACAGGAAACCCGAGTACATATAGTGGGATGCAAATACCGAGGAATAGCGAAGCGCCATTCATGAATACGATTTTATAGCTAGATGAAAGCGTGTGGAAAGACCATCCCAAACCAAGTCCTAACAGACCTGTAGTAAATGGAAAGATAAATAATTCCGCGGGCTGAATTAAAAGCAGCAGTATGATGCTCACAAAATATGTGAACAAACCTGAACGAAACGATACGAGTGTGGCCATTAGAATTGGCGCGGTGGCAAATGGACTTATGAAGAATCCGATACCAATTATCAATCCACCAGCTGATTGTAAAATGGCCGCGAATGCAGCCATAAGTGCTGCGTATGCCGTCATTTTCGCCCGGGACCAATTTCGTTTTATATGTTGATGGATGTCATTCGGAAAAGTAGGTACGGGTTTCATTAAATAAATGCGGCTTCCTCCTCTCGGTTACCGACTGATTCATTTATATCGAAGAACTTCTTTAACTCTTAGTCACTTTCCAAATAACGCCTGTGCCTGGAACCGCACTGCTTCCCGAGAAAATACCGAAATCGACAATATACATATCGCCTTTCGGACAGAAAATGACGTCAATCGGTCTTTCAAAACCACCGCCACCCGTGAGTGATGCAGGCATTCCCGTTTTGTTGATGGCAAATAAGTTTACCTGCCCCGTTGTCATATCAATCCACGAAATACGATGCCCGACATATGGAGACGATTTCCCGCCTGTTGTGATGGGATCATTCGCACCGAATTCCGCGATAAATGCATTGTGAAGGGGCCCGAAGTCGGGATTCAAATTGAAGCTAAAGCCCATAATGGCCGAGTGAGGCGCAAATGTCGTCACGGGCTGTGGAGGTTGCATCGGGTGATTCGCTAGTAAAAATTCGGGTTGGGGCTTATTTTCCGGCTTGAAACTCGACATTGTGACGGGCAATCCTCCCGAATAATCTGGAAAACCGTACCACATATACGGTTGTATGCTATGAAATTCATCGGGTGAGTTGGCAATCGGTCGGCTTCCCCGTTCATCCAGTCCATGATTTGTGGCAAAAAGGCGATCATATGCATCAAAGCGGAGTCGAAATGGATTTCGCAGTCCCCATGCAACCAACTCCAGCTCCGAACCGTCCGGATTGGCCCGCAGTATGCTTCCGCTCGCACGCGTAATTCCTTTCACGATTTCAGCATTCGTACTCGGGATGCCAAAAGGAGAATATGCACCTGTGATTACAGAGTCTTTATTGTCTCCGGATAAAAAGCTAGACGTTGTGAAATTTTTGCCCACAAGAGGGATGTCGCTACCAGCATAATCATGAAAAAAAGGATGTTCCTTCACCCAATCATTGTCTTTGCCGACAACGCCACTATTCGTCGCGGTGCCCTGCCCAAAATACATTTTCCCATCCGGACCAAAGACGACGCGGTTGTTGTGATGGTCGCCGTTGCTTGGCAAACCTTCGATAATATCCCTTTTCGTCCCATCCGGTAAAATCATCGTTACATAGCGGCGATGCGCGACGTAAATATTACCTTGGTGCTCCGTAATTCCGGTAAGTGGTGGATTGAAACCGTCCGCAACGAGAATCCACCCGCCCCCTCCTAACTTCCACACCTTTCCATTGCCGTCTGTAATTCCCGAATCCGCAATGAACAATTCACCCGCGTCTGTGAATAAGGCATTTATGGGGGTCGTCAAGCCATTCGCAAAAACGTCAATCTGATATCCAGGCGGTAACGAAATATCCTTAGGATTCAATCGACGTTCATTCGGCATAAGTTGGTTCTTCACTTCTTTATGCCCCTTTCTGTTTTAAGGTCAGTTCTCCTATTCTTATGCGTTGGATAGGGCGTTTGTTCCTTTGCGGTCTTTACGCGGTGACAGTCCCCTTTACAATTCAGACACTATTCAGACAACCCGGATTGCAATACAAAAAAACACATAGTTTCCCTCGCCAGGGAGTTTGCTTGTACTCAAGTGGAGTTTGCATGCACTCAGGATGATTTCGCTTGAACTTACAATCACTTCATTGAAAAAGAAAGGCGTATCTGAAATGGATAGGTGAAATGAAATAATTCATGTATCCTGGAGAGGGAAGATACCTTTTCTAGAGTTTACTGTTAGTGACCATATTTGCGCACAGCAAAGACAATGTTGGATTTTTTGTACCGATTGGTTATTATAAAGGATCACTTCTACAAACTGGTTAACGCGAAAGGGATGTACTACATAATAATGACGAAAAAAAAGAAGTATTTTGTGGTTTTAATTATTGGCATAGTTGTAAGCCAAATACTGTTTTTCGGGTATATTTTTTCCTCTGTATGGAATAAATTTCATACAGAATCTCCGAAAATAATCCTCAATTAATTATTGAAATAAAAGATCGGGCCGAGGAATTCATATTCACTAATTACGGATTGCTAAAAGATGAATTTGAAATAGCAGACGTGAGTTACCGCAGTCAGTTTTTAGACTACAGTGAGAATCGATGGAGATACTATGTAACAATAAAATTGAATGATGCACGCATCGATCATTTTGACATCACCTTTGACGGAAAAAAAGTGGATCATAGTACTTATTTTACGAATATGAGTTATTCCTATGTGGATGAATACATGAAAACACTTCAACCGATGGAAGAATATTTAACCTCATTAGGATTCTACACTAGAGCAATTCTAGATGATGAATCGGATTACTTCATTGATATGCGTCTTAATAACGATGCCTTACGAGAAGACCTAATACAAAAGATAAAGAAGCGATCGTGTTTGATGAACTCTTAGAAACGTATCCAAATGACGTTGATTTGTATATTGACTTATATATGAAGGAAGAGTTACCTTATTCTGTTCAAGAAATTGAAACTAAACTGAAAGAAAATTTTACATTGATCAATCAAAATTATCATCTCAGAATTACAAAAGTAGGAATTGACAAAGAAGAGGGTTCTATGACTACGATAGGTGGTTACGGAAAATACCACAGTTTCTATTCGGAGTGATTCGGCCCGGGATAAAAGCCCTTTTTCCAAATAAAACGTCCATTAAGTTAGTAGATAACTTAATGGACGTTTAACTTTTATTGGTGCGCTGGTGACAGTCCCCTTTACAACTTCAAAACTATTCAGACAGCTTAAGTCGGAATACAAAAAAAATCCACAGAGATTTCTCTCTACTGGATCTTTCCTCTTGTGTCAATCGTGCACAGACGTGCAAAACGAGTAAACGTGTAGCTGAGTTCACTGAATAGTGTCTAATTTGTTCAGGGGACTGTCACCATTAATCCAAGCACATAGCGTTCGAAGAGTTCACGGGTAAGGTTGAAGCGCGGGTTGGTCGTATCAGTTCCGTCTGTTTGAACACCAATGACAACCGAAATATATCGTTTTCCATCGAAAACACCCGTGCTAACAAAGCAAGAACCGGCTTCATCTGTGTACCCTGTTTTCAAACCATCGATTCCCGCCACCGCTTGCGGCATACCCACCAACATTAAGTTCGTGGCCCATAGTCGTTCGCCGTCACTTGTTGTAAAATCCGTTATTTTCGTAAACTCAAGTACTTCAGGATGCTTGGCAATTAATTTCTGCGCCAGGATGGCAACATCTTTGGCGGATGAAACATTTGCGTACCCTGCTCCTTTGCCAATATAAGCCCCATCAAGGCCGCTTGCAGTGAAATACGTTGTCGCCTTCATTCCAAATAGCTGGGCTTGTTCGTTCATAATTTCCACAAATGCATCTTCTGTTCCCGAAACCATTTCTGCAAGCGCAATGGCTGCATCATTTGCAGAAACCACCGTCATCGCGGTGAATAGTTCTTTTACGGTATAAACTTTGCCCGGCGACATCCCCAGTTTAACGACTCCCGATTGCCCAACCATTTGCTGCACATAGTCCGTCGGTTCGTATGTACTTACCCAAGACAGCGACCCATTCTCAATAGCGTTCAGTACAAGATACTGCGTCATGAGCTTTGACATACTGGCAATCGGCAAGGACTCCGTGCTGTTCTCTTTATAAAGTACTTTTCCTGTTACCGCTTCAATCAAAAGAATCGCTTTTTCATCTTCATTCAAATCAACAGCTTTCGTAAATTCTTCCCGATCTTTAAGTACAAATGTTGCACCTAGCGCACATACAATTAAAATAAATAGCAATTTCTTCATTCTGTACACCTCTTCATTCGTAATCATACACATTAATAATGAAGAATCCTAAAGTACATTTCTTAAGAATTTCTTAAGATGTGAGTTGTGTTGGAGTTGTAATGGTGACAGTCCCCTTTACAACTCTGAAACTATTCAGACAAATCAATTCGGAATACAAAAAAAGATCCACAGAGATTTTTCTCTACTGGATCTTTCTTCTTGTGTTAATCGGTGCAAGTCACTCACTTAAAAGTATTAAAAAACCCTCCATGGTGCACAGACACGCAAAACGATTATCCGGATTTACTGAATAGTGTCTAAATTGTTCAGGGGACTGTCACCACCACCAACCACCACCAACCACCAAAACAACTTAAAACCCTTGAATACTCCTACTGGAGTATTCAAGGGTTCAAAAGATTATCTATCGTAAATCATATGGTTTAGGCGGGGAATGATATCACTTCCCGCTAATGATTTAACTATTTAATATTACCTTAATTGTTATTTTACTTTTTTAGTAAACCGAATAAAGAAGAGTAAGCTGTAACAACTTGTTGGTAATAACCGACTATGTTGTCCCAAACTGTTGTTTTAACAGCTTCTTTTGCAGGAACTTCTGCAGCATCTTCGCTATCAACAGTTTCTTCTGCTACTTCCCCACCATCAGTAGGTACTTCTGCAGTATCTTCACCATCAACAGGTACTTCTACTACATCCTCAACATCGGCAGGTACTTCTGCAGTATCTTCGCTATCAACTGGTACTTCTACTACATCCTCACCATCAGTAGGAACTTCTGCAGTATCTTCGCCATCAACAGGTACTTCTACTACATCCTCACCATCGGCGGGAACTTCTGCAGTATCTTCACCATCAACAGGTACTTCTACTACATCCTCACCATCAGCAGGAATTTCTGCAGTATCTTCACCATCAACTGGTACTTCTACTACATCCTCAACATCGGCAGGTACTTCGACCACATTGCCAACTTCATCTGGTAAGATCATACCAAGATGATCTTGGATAAGGAAGTCATAGTAATCAATTAAACTACTATAGTTTTGTATGACAGATCTATATTCATTTACTTGCTCTTCTGTTATAATAGTGCCATCGGTAGATTGGTCAGTTGACGTAGTATCTTCATTGATATTATCGTCGGCTGGCCTTTCTGTTTCGTCTTCATCAACAGGTACATCCGTTGCTTCATCTTCATCAACTGGTACATCTGTTGCTTCGTCTTCGTCAACAGGTACATCTGTTGTTTCGTCTTCAATTACAGGTAAGTCAGTTGCTTCGTCTTCGTCAACAGGTACGTCTGTTGCATCGTCTTCATCAACAGGTACATCTGTTGTTTCGTCTTCATCAACAGGTACATCCGTTGCTTCGTCTTCATCAACAGGTACATCCGTTGCTTCGTCTTCGTCAACAGGTAAATCTGTTGTTTCGTCTTCATCAACTGGTACATCCGTTGCTTCGTCTTCAATTATAGGTAAGTCAGTTGCTTCGTCTTCATCAACAGGTACATCTGTTGCTTCATCTTCATCGACTGGTACATCCGTTGCTTCATCTTCATCAACAGGTACATCCGTTGCTTCGTCTTCGTCAACAGGTACATCTGTTGCTTCATCTTCATCAACTGGTACATCTGTTGCTTCATCTTCATCAACTGGTACATCTGTTGCTTCATCTTCATCGACTGGTACATCCGTTGCTTCATCTTCATCAACAGGTACATCCGTTGCTTCGTCTTCGTCAACAGGTACATCTGTTGTTTCGTCTTCAATTACAGGTAAGTCAGTTGCTTCATCTTCATCAACAGGTACATCTGTTGCTTCGTCTTCATCAACAGGTACGTCCGTTTCTTCGTCTTCATCTATAGGATCATCCGAATCGTCCTCATTCGGTGCTTTTTCCAGCAAGTTTTTATTTGCAATTGTACGCATTATTTTTCCTTTTTCAGGTGAACCGGGAATGCTTGTTGCAAAAAATGAAACCTCTTCACCGTGATTTTTAAACTCTTTCTCCTCACCCTTTTCGGAAGCTAAAGTTGAACCGCCCGCTCCGAAAATAGCAGCTGTTACCATTGAGGTTGTCATTACAAACGGCAAAATCTTCTTATTCTTATTCGTGCTCTTCTCTTGTGGATTAGTTTCTTTAACCATGAATCATCAAACTCCCTTTTTTTTGTTTTTTAATTTCGACTACTAATACGAAAATGAAATAACTCTCATTCTATTAAGTCGTTCTGTGCATCTACCTCCTACTCAAGCAAAAGCTAAAACCAGGGTCCGTTTTTTTAATATCCGTAATGAAGATTTTCAATCGAATAATTTAGCAGTGCCCCGTCTGCTTGTTAACTACAATAACAAATGAAAACAACTCAAGTGTTACAACCAAATAACAATTTTGCATGGAAATGTTATCCTATGTCACAAATGGAAACCACTCCAGTAGTCCTTACTAATAATTGGCCAAGGACCAAAAAGAGGGCCTATTCTGATAGACTTTCCCCGTTAATCCAGTTTACTCTTCTTTTTGAAATGTAACGTCAAAGCGCTATGTAGACGTGTTGTGCTACTTTACTAACATCTTTCTTCACCGGACCAAATGACCTAACGTTATTCGATTTTAATATTACATCTGTCTTGTGGTTGTCTTGCGGTGACAGTCCCCTTTACAACTCTGAAACTATTCAGATAACTCAAGTCGAAATACAAAAAAAGATCCACAGAGATTTTTCTCTACTGGATCTTTCTTCTTGTGTTAACCGGTGCAAGTCACTCACTTAAAAGTAATAAAAAATCCCTCCATCGTGCACATGCCCGAAAAACGAGTATCGGAATTTACTGAATAGTGTCCAATTTGTTCAGGGGACTGTCACCACCAAAACTATTTTCCTCCTCTTCCTCACAATAGGTACAGTACAACTGCTTTTCATATTCGGACAAGTAAGCCGGTAACAAATCGATATTTATAAAAGGATAGGGTGGCGATTCTTCCGTTTTATAATAATAGTATGAACTATATGCATAAACCTCCATCGACGGTACCATTGGATGCCTTGTATTAATTGGATTTCGATGGATATAGCGACTCACTTTCAATAGGCCCGCTGGATTTAGAATCATATCGGAATAATACCTGCTTTCATACAAAAAGCCGGTATGACCATAACTTCTCTTGTAGTAGTCACTATAATAACGATTTATATAACTCATCACTTTTCCAAGATGCACTTCCGGAGAGCGAATTAACAAGTGATAGTGATTCGACATAACACAATAAGCAAGAATTGTGAATGGATATTTGTCGTTTGCATAGCGAAGCGCACGAAAAAACGCCTTAAAATCAGCTCGATTCCCATAAATATTTCCTCGATTATTCCCCTTCATAACTACATGGTTATATAATTCTGGATGCCACTTCCGTGCTTTCCTAGCCATATGCATCGCTCTTTCTGCACCAGATGCAGTCCGTTCTAAAATTAAATCTTCTTTTGTAATCAATACAGTTGTTCTCCATAAAACGATTTCCCCCTTTTTCACTGTAATATCGTAATAGCACCGCTCCAGCAGCAATTAACTATTCAAAACGAATATACCAAATCGGCGAGTTTTCTTCAAACCGTGAAAATTGAATTTTCAAGCATATTTTCCACGTATTTTTACATAATATCCCCTTTTTTCACATACAAAGTCCCGATTTTACGCTAAAAACAGCACTCAAATTACAACTTTGGCTCTTTTGAATATATTTTCGTATAAACGAGAGTTATTGGGGTTGTTGGGGTGACAGTCCCCTTTACAATTCAGACACTATTCCGATAACTCCGCACACTTTCAATTTTGATGGTTGTAAGATATTGAGTCTGATTTTCCCCAGCCTATTCAACTAATTTTTCTTAACTTAACCCTCCCTTAACCTTGCTCATTTACGATGGAGAGGTTTAGAGAATAGGAGGAGAAGAAAATGAAGAAAATAAAATGGTTGATTGGTACATTTATTCTTTCAATTTCAATGTTTTTAGCACCAATGGCACAAGCAGCTTTTTCAGACGTTTCTGATAAACATCAATTTAAGGGTTATATTGATCATCTGGTTGAATTGAATGCAATCGGTGGCTATCCAGACGGGACATACCGTGTAGATAATAATGTAACACGTGGCCAAGCCGCTAAGATTTTAGCAGTTGCACTTAAAATGCCTTTGATTAATCCCGAAACTCCGACATTCAAAGATGTACCAAAAACGAACGATTTCTATACCTATATCGAAACACTAGCAGCAAGAGGAATCATTGGCGGCCAAGCCGATGGAACATTCAATCCTGGAAATAGTTTAACTCGTGCACAAATGGCGAAAATCCTTGCAAACAGTTTTGATTTAGCGGAAAAATCTTATGTTGATTTCAAAGATGTTGATCGGAACGAATGGTATTATCTAAATATTGACCACGTTGCAACTGCTAAAATAACTACAGGTTACCCTGACAATACGTTTAAACCAAACGGAATCGTAACGCGTGGACAGATTGCGGCATTCGTAAGTAGAGGAATCAATGGCTATGACAAAAGTAAAGCAAATTACCGAAACGTTTACTTTGATATGTCCAAAGCTCAGGTAAGAGCTATTGAAGGCGTTCCATCATCAGAAAATGAAAAGTACTTGGTTTACGACAATGTTAAAGGAGATCCACTAAACGCGAAAATCACTTATACTTTTTTCTACGGTGAGCTTGATATTATGGATTTTGATTTTGATTTAAGTCATATACCTGCTACCGAAGAAGCAACACAAGCTTTTTTCAACGACATTGTAAATACAACATTTAAACCGATGTTTGGAGATGTTACTTCGAATGAAAAATATGAATGGATGCACTCAGATTATACCAATGACCTACTATATGCCTTTTGGTCTCAAACTATAGCGAAAAAAATCGAATTAGTACTCAAAGTGAATTCTGTAGAAGAAGGACCAACAATGAATTTGAATATTAGGAGATAACGGTGACAGTACAGAGAAAACCCCTTGATTCTTTATGAATCGAGGGGTTTTTTATATTGATAAATCACTCTTCTATTGCAGGTCAAAATGAGTGATTGGTGATAATGGTCAAGCGAAATTAATGATTCGCTACATATAACAAACTCGCGGATTTCAACCTTTTTCTAACCGCAATCCCAATCGACGCTGCCAGTGCAGCTTTTATGATCCCAACTGGAATAAACGGTGCAAATCCACCCATAAATGCAGCTTGCCATGGAATTTCAGCAATAAATTTTAACCAAACTGTTCCAAAAACTAATGTGATGATCATCCCGATCAGATTGGCAATAATTGCGTTTCGAACTGTGAAACTCGTTTTCTCCAAATAAAAACCAATGATAAACGCCGCTGGTATAAAGCCAAATAAAAAGCCACCCGTTGGACCAAACAAACTGCCTAAACCGCCTGACATGGACGAAAAGACCGGTACTCCAACCGCACCAAGACCTAAATAAACGAGTACCGACACAGTCCCGTATCTGGCCCCCAAAATCGTTGCGGCAAGGCCGATTGCCAGTGTTTGTCCTGTAATTGGGACAAGTGGCAATGGAATCGTCACTTGAGCCAACACTCCTATTATTGCTGCAAACAATGCTGTGACAATCATCATTCGTAGTTTTTGATTCGATTCTGTCATTATGTATACGTCCCCCTCTTTACGTTAACCCTAATACTTTATAGGTTAACTCATATTCTATACGAATCGAGAGGAACTTGTCAATCACTATTTTGCGGTACCTGTGCATGAAACAACAACAAACAATTCAACCAATTGTATATACATGTAAAAACGACTACTTTCCGGACATATACCTAATATATATGTAATTGTAGTGTATAGTCAGAATATTTTCGTGCACAGGTACCTAACATTCATCTATAGATGGCAACACATCACTAGCTGGACAAGTCCAATATACAAACATTGAAACTAACCAGCAAAGTGAAATGAACGAAGAGGATAACGGCGATGACTTGGGTCTTGAGACGAAAGTAGATCTCATTCAAGAAACAGCACTCATTACTTCGGGTACTGGAACCATCAATCAAACCCAATCAGCAGAAGCCTCAGGGGAAATAAACTCAAATGGTAAACAGCCGGCTTTTTCTTTAAAGGTTTTAGTTAAAAATGGACTTGAAATAATAAAAAGAGGCGCAGATACGTTTATTAAAGTCATTCAGCGTATCGACATTAATGAAGATACAATTGAAATTGTTGAGAATGAATTCCTGTTAGAACATAATTTAACTGGACAAGTACAGGAATATTCAAATATATACGATTGGGGTACTTTGTATATTATTAATAAAGCAATCGCCAGTATAATGAATGATGATATTACAGCATTTATGGAAAGCATAATTTCATTTGACTTTGTTCTTGGTAAACCTAAAAATGAAGATAATGACAAAGAAGAAGTAGATGAAGAAGATGATGATAATGGAAATAACAACGGAGAAGACAACGGAGAAGACAACGGCAATGGCAACGAGGAAGGAAATGGAAATAACAACGGTGAGAACAATGGCAATGGCAACGAAGAAGGAAATGGAAATAACAACGGAGAGAACAATGGCAACGAAGATGCTAATGCAAATAACAATGAAGAAGACAATGCAAATAACAACGTAGATAAAAATGAATATAGCTATGAAAAAAACAACGCATATAACAACAAAACCAACTACATCAATTACATCAAAAATAAAAAAGACTCGATAGTATGGGAGTTGGACAGTGATAATGATGGAATAGCAGATTTCTTAGAAATTTTTAAGTTTAATACGAATCCGTTTAACCCAGATACGGACGGTGACGGACTGACAGATTTATATGAAGTGACTTATCTGGATGCCAACAAAAAGCATAGTCTTCAAGTTACTCGCCTAACTAAACAGGAAAGATTTAAATATTTATTTCAGATGGATTACTCACCAAAGGATTTAAATCCACTAATGAAAGATACAAACCAAAATGGGATAAACGATGGTGAAGAGGACTTCGATCAGGATGGTATAATCAACGCATGTGATCTAAACCCATACGACGGACTGAGTAATTATTTGAGCGATTGGTTGAATAATGCAAGTGGACAAGCCCCCTTTTTCCGGACACAACAGAAGTTTTGCGCTAGCCAGAAATAATCTGTAATCAAAAAGGTCAACCTCCATTGATGGAAGTTGACCTTTTGCATGAATATTGTTTTATTTGCATGGTGCATGTGGTCGACCCGTACATTAAAAATCTAGAAAAAAACAACCCTTCAACCGATTACTCGATTGAAGGGCTGAATTCTTTGGTCTCATTCAACATTGTTGGAATAGTGTCCAAGTCGTGTAGATGACCTTTCACACGATATTAGAAGACGTGAAAAGGATCATAGATTATTTTAGTTGAACGAGAATGTATACGTGTCTGCAAATGCTTTGGTATCAATGGTTCCTGTTACAGTGAATTGGATAGAGTCTCCTTTTAGGGAGCCTATTCTAGTACTTCTATCAATAGGACTTTCCACCAAATCCCCAGCTATGGAATTAACTTTAGCTAGAGCCTTAGTAATCATTTCCGTAAAATCAATATTACTGTCAACATCTTGCTTTGTTAAAGGTATGATTACAGGTTGGTTTTTGAAAGTAAGGTTAAAGGTTACAGCAACAGTTGCAACTACTGTATTGTCAAACGCCTCGAATACATCGATTGCAGCCGTTTCAAAATGACCAAGTGTCTCATTTCCTGAAGTTTTTACTGTGAATATATTTCCCGAGAAACCCGTTATAACACTACCGGAACTATAATGTGCATTAAGTTGTGAATTCAACGCTGTATTTCCTGCCGCATAAGGTGAGGGTGATGGAGTTTCGTCGGAATTTCCTCCACCAGTACCGCCGCCGCCAACATTTGTTCCTGGTGTCGCGTCAGGGTTTGTTACTCCGCCGATTTGGCCGATGTTGCCTTTGACTGCGCTGTAGTTTTTAATCACATTTTCTACTTTTGCGCCTGCAGGTAGGACGATGTTGCCGATTGTTGCGTTAGTTCCTAAAGTGATGTTCGAGTTTGGTGTGCTGATAGTTAAGCTGACGACATTACCGTCAATTTTGATGTTGGATGCACCGGCCGTTACTGTTACCGCTGGAATTGAAATTCCTTTATCCGCAACTAAATTGACGTTGGATGATACTGTAACCGCTCCAACTTTTGTCGTTCCTCTTAATTCAAGTGTAACAGCACCTGTTTGTGAAAGGTTTACAGTGCCAAGTACCGAGTTATGGAAAGTAATTTGTGCCACAGACTCTTCTGCTGCAACTGTTGAAAGTACTGTACCGAACGGAACTTCAAAAGCGACTGCATTTCCGGAAATATTTGAAGTTGCTTTTGCTAATGCACTAGCTACAGATTTATCAGAAACATTTGTTGCTCCTTTAACTGTAACTCCGTCGGCTTTGAAAATATGAGCCACTGATTTGCCGATTTCCAAATTACCGTTAATCGTTAAGTTATTCAAATTAACGTAATCGCCATTTACTACTATATTTCCTGCAAATGTAGATTTTTTACCATCGAGTACAACGTTGTTTTTAGCGTCTCCGCTCGCTTTAATTTCGATAGATTTTACCTTTGTAATTACGTCGTCTACCGTCGTAAATTCTAGTACTGCACCTTTAAGGGCTGCTAGGTTAGAAGGGTTAAATAGAGTTTTCAAGTCTTCTGAAAGTTTGAAAGTTCCAGTTGACAATTCTACTGAATCTGCTGTTACGCTTATAACTTCCGCTTTCTCTTGAGCAGCAGCTTCACTTCTTACTACGAATGAAGCCATTTGTCCTCTCGTAACGAAAGAATGCGGTGAAAATGTTGTTGATGTAGTACCTTTTGTAACTGCATTTGTAAGTAATGACTGAACATAACCGGCAAACTCATCTTCAACCTTAACGTCTTTAAAACGAGTGTCAGTAGGTGTTTCCGTTTCAAGTTCGAAGCCAAGTGCGATGATTTTCGCCATTTGAGAACGTTTCAAAGTTACTCCTTGCCCGAATGTACCATCAGGGAAGCCTTTGATGATATTATTTTGTGCTAGTGCCGCAATTGCGCCATAGTACTCATCTGTTACTTTCACATCAACAAAACCAGGGTTTTTAACGTTTTTTGTATCCAAATCTAATACGTTGGCAAGTATTTTTGCCGCTTGTCCGCGAGTAACTGCTTGATTTGGCTTATATGTACTGTCAGGGAACCCTCTTAGAACCCCGCGTTCTACTAATTGTAGTACGTCTTGGTAATAGTCTTGTCCTTTCTGTAGATCTTTAAGAGTTGAAGCTGCTGCATCTGCAAATGTCGGAACAACTGCAACGAATGCACCCGTAGCGACAGTTGCCGCAAGTGTAGCTTTAAAAAGCTTCTGGTAAGAATTCGAATATTTTTTCATAGTAATTTCCTCCCTATAATTCATGTTATTTATTAAAACATTCACATCCCCTTATATTTCACTATACATTCTCAATTTTAGCCTTACTATTTACCCACCTTTCGACATATAAAGCTAAAAATTATTTTATGAAGGTGCCACAGTGACTTACACAACTTAGGTACTACTCCAACAATTGCATCAAATTGTGTGCAGGGCATTCAGAATCTATCAATAAAAAAGCTTGAATTGCAATATTAAGTTAACCATTTAAATTCCGGAATAAAATATATGAATGAAAATACAGCAGAAACAGTCAAAATAGAAAATGCCCGCCAACCAATTTCTCGGTTAGAGGACAATCTCTTTCATTCACTTCACGAATTATCTGATTACTGCTTTAATCGCATCGTGCACGCGCTTTCCCGTTCTTCAAATGAAGATGTCCGCTCTTTTCTTCGGGATATCCGCTCTTTCTGGTCGGATGTCCCCTCTTTTGATGAAGATCTCCCCTCTTTTATAGGATGTCCGCTCTTTTCTTCAGGTTGTCCGCTCTTTTTGGTCGGATGTCCGCTCTTTTCTTCGGGATGCCCGCTCTTCCGATGAAGATGTCCGCCCTATTCTTCGGATAGTTGTATGAGATACTGGCACCGGTTTGAAAACACCCCCCGTGAATGGTTTAAATCAAAAATATCCCCCGACCATAGTTTTTGTCGGGGGATTCACTGTTATAATCTTTTGCTCACTTTATTGATCCAGACTTACTGTCACTGTAAAATGAACTTATTTTACGTAGAAGGTACCTAGTTTTTCTGTTTTTAGTGTCATTACACCATCTTTATATTTTCCTTTAAGCGATTTATTCGAACCAGATTCGTAGACATCCAACTTCTTTGCATCTTTTACTTTTGATGCATCTACGTTGAATTCAATGTCGAATTTATGCTGGAAGCTTGTCATCGGAACTACATCACGTCCTTTTTCCACGAGGAATCCGATTGAATAAACTGGAGTAATGGCTCCTATCACATCACTGGCTTCTACTTTCACATAAAAGCTGACATTTCCAGTCGACACTTTTTCAAGCTCCTCCATCACTTTCTTGAATGCAATTACTTCTCCACCGTTAAACGTGAATTTGACATCCTTTTTCGATTTGATTATTTCACGGAGTAGGCTTGCTGATATTTCTACTCTAACATCCGTAATCTTTCCTTTGATTTGTGGAAGTGCAATGTCAATTTCTTTTGCTTTTTTATCGTCCAACTGACCTTGTAAGTCTTTTATTGTTAGTACTTTTGTAGATTCCGTACTTTCCTCTTCATCTTTCTTCGTTACTAACACTGATACAGTTGCGACTACATCTTTATGCGAAACTGTAATCATTGCATTGCCTGCCCCAATTGCTTTTACTGTACCATTATTCACAGTGACAACTTTATCGTCACCACTTGTGTAGTTAGCATCGGTGGTAACAATTGATTCTGTTGTTTTTCCGTCCCCGTATGTCAATATCGCTTTAACTTCCAGTTGACCCGTGTCACCCACTTTAAGTGCTAATGTGTTTGGTGTGACAGCTAGTGTTAAGGTTGGTAAAGCATTTGGTGTCACTTTTAATTCTTTTGTATCTCTTACCCGAATCCGTTGACCTCCAGCGAATTCACCGGACAAACCGACAGCTTCAAGCGTATCCCCAATCTTCATACTCGGTATAGGACCCGACTGATTGGCGATGTATCCATCTACGAAAACAAGTAGTTCACCAGAACCATCATTGATAAAGTACGAGCTTTCATCCGCAATGGAAATGACTTTACCCGTAATTTTCACTAACAGTCCCTGATTTTCATCAGATGTCGCTGAGCCGGTTGCAACTTCTTTCGGTTGAACTAGATCTCCACGCCCCAACTTTATAACATCGACATCGAAGTCGGAGAATGCAATTTCTTTGTTATTATCAAATGTGATGATGTGGCCATATATGCGTACTTTATCGCCAAGTACCAAAGATCCCTCGGGTACTTCATTGAACGCCATAATTCCGCCTGTCTCATCTTCTAAATAGAATGCATCGAAGAAAACACCGGCTGCTGTCGTTACTGTACCTTCTATAACAACATCGGTATCCTCGGCCAGTTTACGAGCATCCCCGATATCCGTAATTTTAGTATCCCGATGAGCCAACCAATTCACTGTGTTTATTAAGAATTGGACATTCCCTTTTGGTTCATACGATTCATCCATCTGTTTGTCGTTGAAGATGTTCATACCAGATACGATGATCCGTCCTTTGTCTCCAATTTCATCAGATGCGATTAACGGAATTGCTGAACCGCCGTGGTCATCTGACACATCGTCATAAACGAAACTGCCATTTTTGACGTTTCCTTGATAGGTCGTTTCGTTTCCTTTCGCAAGAAATACTACCTTTCCACTTTCCGTAAGGGCTGTGTTGTTCGGACCTTGGAGACTTGAACCGCTGTAATAGTCAATGAACGGTACGCGGTCCGTCACATAATTGTCTACAAGATCTGGATAGGCACGAACAGCAAATGGACTTACTGTTGGATCGCTCCAGAAGTTCCCCTTTTTACTGAGGTCGAATACGCCATCATGACTCGTACGTATTTCTGTTCCAATCTGCGCCAGAAGTTCATTGTTTATCGTTGAATCCGTTGAACCGTTATTACTTTTACCAAGCAAAAGAAGAGAACTCCCTGCTTTTACAAAATCGGCTACTGCCTTTTGCTCATCTGCAGTAAGAGCTGTTCTTGGCTGGCTAATCGCTAGTACTTGAACGTCTTTTAATACATCTGCAGTAATCGCTACTTTATTTTCTTCTACTTTATATCCCTCTTTTTGAAGAAGAAGAATAAAGTCTTTCAAGTTATCTTTGTATGTTCCACCGTCACCACTTGTATTTTCATTACCGTGTTTCGCATCAATTAACACGGTTATGCCAAGAGGTTGTTTCACTTGCACAGGTAATGTGAATTGGATATCTCCCAAGTCTGTTCCATCACCCATAGTTACGACTGCAATAATATCGTAATTCCCAGCCGTCGGTTTCTCCCACTTAACCGCAGCAACACCCGTACCTTTTGCAACGATTGAAGGGATCTTATTGCTTCCGATTAAGTTCTCCACTTTCACTTCATTAAGGTACAAATCAACGTTTACATCGTTAATCGTTTGTGTTCCGAAGTTGCCGACTACCGTCTTGAATGTTGCCGGATTTCCTTCAATTACGACACCGCCTTCGATGTCAATGCTGTTCACTTTTAGATCAACAGATTCTTCTTTTGACCAGATTGGCGCGGAGTAAGCACGCTCTCCGTCCATTTGTGTCACACGCACAACAAACCATTGTTGTCCGCTTGCTACCGTGTATGATGGATTCCAGTTAAAATCGTTCGTCATCGGAGAATACGAATCAACTACCTTACCTCCGTTTGAAAGTAACTCCACCGATTTTACACGGTCATCTGATTGATAAGCATTCGATAAATAGTCGTAGCCAGTCGCTTTTGATTCAGCAACTAAATCCTTCCCTGAAATATCAAATTGAAGTGTCTTACTGTCTACCGTTGACCCCATATAATAGTCGTTTGCTAGAACGTCCATTTCAAAGTTCGGATCTTCAGTCATGTACACTCGCATGTTCCGCATTGAGTGTAACAAGGAGTCGTTCGTCAAATCTTCTGACACGATGACCGTACGTGCATTTGTTTGTCCCCATGAACCGTCATGGTTATCTTCGCCGTAAGTCGGCGCAACATGCCAGCCTAGGTCTAACGCTGAAAAGTATTTATTTTCCGCATTTGCATATGCATAATGTCCGGAGCCGTTTCCAACTTCAAACATCGTAAACAACTTATCTACTTCTTTATCATACGGTTTGAAGTCATTGAACGCACCCTTACCCATATCTGGGTGATTGAATTGGGCGACGACATCGTCATAGGTGAGTACCCAAGCATAGAATTTACTAAGGTCTTGGTATAGTTTGCCGTTGACGTTGCGGTCGATGAAGTTTTCCGTACCGAAAACATTCGCATGTCCCCAAGTTGTTGCTGTCATTTCGAACGATGGGAACACAACGTATTCTCCGTCTTTTGTATATTCTGCTGCTAGATCCTTTGTTAACTTCCAATCCGCACCACCTGTACGTTCTTGAAGACCGTCACGATCGACTGTATCTTGGCCAAGCAAAGTTGGGTCGATATCATGTGAGTGATCGGAGAAAGCAAAGAAATCATACCCATACTTTAGTCCAGCCTTTACCGCATCCACGGGATTTCCCGTTCCATCATGTGAAATATTTGTATGGTTATGAGTTGTGCCACGGTAATGGGTTCCCCCAGTAAAGCGAGGTACGACTTCAAACGTCCACTCTTTTTCGGTTAGATTGCCCTTCATATCTTTTGCAGATACTTTCACCCTGTGAACAGCGATTTCTAAATCCGTGCTCGGCGTGAATTTTACCTGTGTTTTGGAAATGAAAGCATCTGTGATTTTCTCACCGTCTAGGTAGACTTCTACAGACGACTCATCCACACCACTTGGATCTTCCATTAACACTGAAATTTCCGGACGCGAAGTTTCAACTTTGCTTCCGTCGTCAGGCGTTTCTGCGTAGAAGTTGGGTCCCTCTTTATCCTCAACTAATGCAACTTTAAAAGGTGCCCCACTCGTTCCTGCAAACTTGCTCTTTTCGCCCGCTTTTGCTTCGATATAATACTCAAATTCTTCGCCAGTGATTTTAGTATGATCCAAAACCGCAGTGTAACGACCTTGTGGATCCCCTGACATTGGCAGGTCACTGTAAGTACCATCCCCTATATTTCGGTAGAAAACAGTGACTGATTGTGCACCATCTGCAAAAGCTTCAAATGTGATATTTGTATCTTTGTATGCTGTTGCTAATCCTTCGTGTGACAAGCCCAGAATGGACGCGATATCTCTTGAATCACGCGGGAATAATTGATAGCCGTCATTGGCTGTCACTTTCGTTGTATATTGACCGATGACACCTGTGAATGTATAGCTTTTATTCGTAACAATTTGCGTATCCATATCAATCTTCGTATCAATCATCACTCGGAGTAATGTTGTTTTTGCATTATCGTCTGCAATTGTCACGTTGTAGCCCGTACCGGCAAGGACAGAGTTCGTCACTTTTCCGCTGACGGTTGCCAGACTTCCTTCAAGAGGTTCAATGAAGTTAAACGTATTCATATCTACAATCGTTACATCAACTGGAGTTGGTAATACGTCTCCTTCATTGATTCGTAATACAGCAGTCGGTTCAAACTCTGTAAGACCATTATAGTAAATAACTTTTCCTGTCACTTTCAAACGATCTCCACGATTAATCTTCAGGTTGTGATCAAAACTACCAAAAACATTAATCCCTGCAGTTTCGTCTTGTATAAAGAAGTTATTTTTTTGGGCACCTAGTACCCCGTTTTCAAACGTGACAACACCTTCAATGGTAAAAAACTTATTCAAATTAACTGGTTTTCCTTGTGCATCGGATTTTCGTACATCTTCAATCGTTGCAATGCTTTCATTGGAAGCCTTTGTGATTGAAACCGAAACACTTTCCAACATGATTCCATTGGCGGTATGGTTTTGCTGAGTCACATAGACTGTATCCGGTGCATTTTTGAATGTTGTACTAAAATCACCTGTTGCGTTTGCAAAAACAGGTTGACCGTCTGTCGGATTTAAGCGGTTCACTGCTTCTTCGTCTGAATAAACATATATTTGTGCTTTAGAAAGTGCCGCTTTCGTACCGATTAACGTCCCATTTCCTTGCCCATCCACCATATAGCTTAATGCACCTTGAGTAAGAGACGCTGTAACTTTTGCTACATCAACAACAGTTGCGTTACTCTCGGGTTTATCCGTCGTTGCTGTAATGTACAACTTTGTTAATGCCTGTTCTGAGGTGAATGAAGCCCCGAAAGAGCCATCGCCCCCTGCAGTCACTTCAGCCAATGCAGCTCCAGAAGTATTTTCATAAAATTTAACCGTTGCTCCATCTGGGACCGTGCCCTCTTCAGCGGTAACTGTAATTTGTGTACCTTCTTGGATAAATTGAATCCGACTGGCGATTGGTTGAACCGTTTCGTCCATTTCAAATTTTTCTGTCGGGCTTTCTGAATTTCTCGGTTTCGGAGCAGCCGTTGCAAAGTCAGCCCCATTATCGTCCGTATCCCAGCCATTGCCCAAGCCTGCTGTAAGGGGAATTGCTGCGTAAGGTAGACGTTGCGCGCTAAGAGTTGCGCTTAGATTTTTCGTAGGACCTGAACCCTCAAATCCATTTGCGGTTGTTCCGAATCCAACAAAATCGACGACTCCTGTTGGTAGAGCGCCAGCGAGTGGAACGGTAGTGTTTACCAAAGCTACTTTCCCAGCAGTTCCTGACATCGCAATCGCCCCAGAAGCATCGGGCGTCGGTAAAGCTTCAGTACCACCCGTACCTGCAGCTTCTTGGATTAAATAATATCCATACGCCTTAATTGTTCCTGAAAGTGGGGTTATATTTGTCCAACTGGTCCCTGCTGCACTTGTGTATTGAACAGACCAGCCGTCCAACGAGACAGCTGTGCCTGTTGGATTATAAAGCTCGATAAAATCATTCTTGTAAAAGGCGCCCGAATTTCCACCGCCGCCATAAACTTGGCTGATGACGATATCTTCAGCAATTTGTGCTTGTACTGTCTGTGTGCCCAAATGTGGTAAAAATGTTCCTAGTAGAAGGACAATTGTGAAAAGTATCCCTTGCCACCGCTTACTCCCCGTGTTTCTTTTCCTCATTTTCTTCCTCCTTATCTTCTTGAAATTAATCACCGACAAGTGTTATCTTTCGAAAAAAGGATTGTTACTCTCCATACTAACAGAATCTTCAGAGATAGATAGATTAAAGACAGAATAGTAGAACTACCATTTCATTAAAATAGGATACTCACAAACATACCTGTTCTCTTTTAATCATTCTATTGGTAAAATGAAATCTAAGTAGGAGGGGTATTGTGAAGAATCTAATTACTACAGCAGGACAGACCTCATTTTTTGAAGTATTCAAGTACGTATTTATTTTTATATTGATAATTAATTTAGTACGACCTGCACAAGTATTTGCTCATCCATATAGTGCAAGTTTCACAGATATTACAATTAGCGAAGATAAAACGGACGTTGTATTTACAATTGACAGCGTCTCCCTAATCGAGCTTATCGACTCGCTTGATCCCGATGGAAATGACAAATTGGAGCAAGCGGAAATAGAGGAAGAAGAACATCATATAGAAGAATTAATAACTGAAACAATAGCAATTGACTTGGGTAATCAAGAATTGACACCCAAGCTTCAGAAATTGGAACTATCCGAGAAAGATAATAAGCAATATGTGATTGCCAATTTAACGTACGATGGGTTTTCCGCCGGAGACACTTTTTCTTTTAGCGACGGATTCTTCGTAGGTGATCGCAATACAAATTACATTAACTTAATGACAGCTACTTTTGAAGGTCAGACAAGCACTACTGTCCTTCAAGGAAAGGAACGTAACTGGACTATATTAATTTCCGAAATCCAACAAGAACAAGGTGTGAATGAAACGGAAGATGCCGAATCACCCGCAAAAATTGGTTCTTCCTCATGGTTGTCCTTTTTCAAATTAGGCATGATTCATATTTTAGAAGGATATGATCATTTATTATTTTTAATCGCATTACTTTTGAGAAAACAAACCTTGAAACAATATATTGGAATCGTGACCGCATTTACGATTGCTCATAGTATTACGTTAAGCCTGTCTGTTTTGGATATCGTGAACCTCCCATCTCTATTCGTAGAGTCCGTAATTGCTTTAAGTATATGCTACGTGGCCCTTGAAAATATCTTCCGAAAGAAAATTCAATTCCGTTGGGGACTAACTTTCGGGTTCGGGCTTATCCACGGATTGGGATTTGCTGATTTATTAAAAGAAATGGCGTTACCGAAAAGTGACCTTGTCATTGCGTTGGTCAGTTTCAACATTGGTATTGAAGTCATACAAGTCGGCGTTGTTCTTATTTGTTTACCTTTGCTTTACTACTTGCATAAAATGAAGAATTCAATGAAAGTTATTCAATATATTTCTTGGGTGATTGTAGTGAGCGGTGCATACTTTTTAATGCAACAATTACTTTTCTAGGTGGAACGAACTTTTTATAGCGGTAATAAAACCTTCCGGGAATTCCCGGAAGGTTTTTGTCTTTTCATCAAGCTTCCAGTTTCATAACGTCTCATTTGCGTGGCCAAGTGAAGAGGTTACCGCGCTGGGTTCGATGCAAGTATCGGTATTTGGTTGGACACCTACTCATTCGTTGGACGATTCCTGAGAATGGTAGGACACTTTGCTGGGTTCGATGGAAGCTTTAGGATTTCGGTGCACACTCGCTCATTTGTTGGACGCTTCCTGAGAATTATCGATTCCCAGTTACTTACTAGATTTGTATATTTAACTTACATTAGAAACCGGTATTTCCTAGTAGCTATAAATATATTAATTGAAGATATACAAAAACATTTCTACCTAAATTCTGCTTCTCTATGAATTTAAAAGCGCTCATTATGAAATTGATTCAAGTATTTGCAATCCTTGAAATGCTTAAGTTACACAGAACCCTATTAAAAAATCCCCATCGATGTCAGCTGACATCGATGGGGATACTAATTTCTTTTCCAAGTCATAAAGTACCTGTTATATTTTCATCTTCGACTATCTAGCCAAAATGCGAGTTTTCAAGGTCTATCATTTTGGGGCAACCTTATAATTTATCATAACCTTTTTTCAATAACTGATTACTTCTTTGAATTATCGGTGCTAAAGTAAAAGCAGTGATAATCGTGCCCGCTCCCACTGGACCGGCAAGAATAAAGGCAAGAACAGCAGCAGACATTTCTATAATAAAACGTGCCTTTTTAAGAGACCAGTTAAAGCGCTTTTGCAATGCAATCATGAACCCATCAATAGGTGTTTTTGGAAGTTCCGACAAAATGTACATGCCTATGCCTATACCTAGAAAAAGTAAACCTACAGTCCAAATGCCTATTTGTGCTATGTAAGGGAGTTTGAAGCTTATGTAAGATAAACCAAAAATCAACCAAAAATCAAGCATGAGTCCCCTGACAATTATGGTAATCGAGACCTCATAAGCCGGCCTTCTCTTTTCAATCATGGCAGTGAAAAGCACAAGAAATACTTGAACAATGATAGACCAAATACCGACCGTCAAAGGAAGTAAATTGTGCATAGCAACAAAGACTGCATCCCATGGACCTACTCCCCATTCACTTTTAATGCATAAAGCAATGCCTAATGTGAATATCAGTATGCCAGTCAAATAGAATGCTAGACGCTTCATCATGGGCGATGTCTCCTCTATCTTTCAACTAAATATCGAAAGTTATTCGGTTGCGTTAATATCCTAACGAATAATAATTATACCCTTAGCGCTACAACGGCAGACGCTAAGGGTTAATCAAATGTCTACTATACTCTTAGACTTCCAACTACCATCCAACAATATATAATTAATGACTACTTCGGTCCTCCACCGTCCAAGGCATTTTGATAAATTTCCTCAATGTCCTTTAGCGTTAATTTTCTTGGGTTATTCCCAAGAAGTCTTTCAATTTTAATTGCTTCCGCTGCGAGCTCTTTCAAATCTTCTTGGCGGACGCCAACTTCTACCAAGCTTGTTGGGATTCCAATATCTCTTGAAAGTTTTCCCAGAGATTCAACGGCCTTTTCCGCGGCTTCACGTGTTGAAAGACCTTCTATATTTTCACCAAGCGCAATTGCAATTTCTTTGAATTTCTCCATTTCAGAAACGACATTGTATTTCATTACATAAGGAAGTAGTAATGAGTTTGACACACCATGTGGTACTTTAAATTTGCCACCTAAAGGATAAGCTAGTGCATGCACCGCTCCCACACCCGCATTCGCTAACGCAATTCCTGCCAAAAGACTGCCCATAGACATATCTTCCCTTGCCTTTAAATTGTTCCCGTTGTATACGGCTTTACGGAGGGAGCGTGAAATTAACTTAATTGCTTGTAGTGCAATTCCATCATTCAATTCATCCGAACGAATTGCAGTATATGACTCAACCGCATGGACGAGAGCATCCATCCCAGTTGCAGCTGTAACAGAAGCAGGCATCGAAATCGTTAATTCAGCATCGACAATCGCTACATCTGGGAGAAGATATGGACTAACAATCCCTCTTTTTACATGAGTTTTATTGTCTGTGAAAATGGCATTGAAGGTTACTTCCGATCCTGTTCCAGAAGTCGTTGGCGCTAAAATGAAAGGCAGACCCCGTGTGGGAATGATATTTGTCCCAATCATTTCCCTCACATCCATATCATTCTTCATCATAATAGCTAGCATTTTCGTTGAATCTAAAACACTTCCACCGCCGATTCCAATGAATAGATCAAAACCTTTATCTATTATTTTCCCTTTGATTTCCTCAAGCATTTCAAATGGTGGTTCTGGAACAATTTCATCATTTATTTCAAATGAAATACCACTGTCAGTGAGTGATTTTGTTACTTTATCTAATAAACCGGTGCTAACGATGATTTTATCTGTTACAATCAACGCTTTAGAGCTACCAAGTTTCTTTGCTTCCTCACCAATTTGTTTTATGGAACCTGTTCCCATAATTAATAAGTCTGGTGTGCGAAAAAATGTAGTTGCCATATTCAATTTCCCCTTTACAGTAGCTTTATGCCAATAAATTTAGACTCTAACATATCTTCAATTGCATACTTCACGCCTTCTTTTCCTATGCCGCTCATTTTGATGCCTCCGTACGGATAATTGTCTTGTCGATATGTTGATATTTCGTTTATCCATACCCCACCCGTTTCTAATTCTTTAGCAAAACGGAATGCACGGTTTATATCGTTTGTAAATACACCTGCCTGAAGGCCATAATCTGAGTCGTTTGCTAGAGCAAGAACTTCATCTTCAGTGTCAAATGGAATAACAGAAACGATTGGAGCAAACACTTCTTGGCAGACTACCTTCATCTCTGGTGTAACATTGACAAGGACTGTGGGCTCTAAGACACTTTTATTTAACTTTCCACCGGTTAGGGCAGTAGCTCCTTGGCTGATTGCTTCTTGCACCCATTCGCTTGCACGAACAGCAGATTCTTCTGTTATTAAACCACCAACATCCGTGTCTTCGTCCAAGGGATTTCCGATTTTAAGACGCTGGACCAAAGGCACGAATTTATCCAAAAACTCTTGGTAAACCGTTCTTTGAATATAAATTCGTTGAACAGAAATGCAAACTTGTCCCGCGAATGCAAAAGCACCTTTTACTAAGCTCGTTGCCGCTACACTGATATCTGCATCATCAAATATTATGTTCGGGGAGTTGGATCCAAGTTCCAATGTAACCTTTTTAAAATCTGCAATTTGCTTTATACGAAGGCCGACTTTAGCACTTCCCGTAAAAGTTATTTTACCAATTCTCTCGTCAATGACCATGGGTTCTCCAATTTCGGAACCCGTTCCCATTACAACATTCAAAGCGCCTTTCGGGAGACCCGCCTCTTCAAAAATACGTAAAAGCATGACTGATGTTAACGGTGTTTTCTCGGCCGGTTTCAAAACAACCGTGTTTCCTGCAGCAATCGCTGGTGATAGCTTGTGCAACACCAAATTCAAAGGAAAATTAAAGGGTGTGATTGCTCCAACGACTCCAAGAGGATATTTATGTATGAAGCCCATACGGTTCTCACCGCCAATGGCCGCATCCATTGGAATGACTTCCCCTCCAATTTTCTTCGCTTCATCTGCCGCAAACCTAAGAACTTGAATTGCGCGTCCGACTTCAGCTCGTGAATCTCGAATTGGTTTTCCTGCTTCTCGCGTTAACGTCTGAGCAAAAACTTCCGTATCTCGTTCGAGCAAGTCTGAAGTTCTTCGTAAAATATCCGATCGCTCATGTGCCGGCATCTTTTTCATAGTTTTGTGGAAAACATTATGTGCTGTTTCAATGGCATAATCCAAATCTTCTGCCGTTGCGTAATCAATCGTTCCGACTAATTCACTTGTAAAAGGGTTGCGCACTTCTTGCCTATAACGTCCCGCTCCAATAACATCTTTTCCGTTTATGACCGAACCAATATTTTTCACAATAAAACCACTCATAGCCTGACCTCCAATTTATTAATAAGGTAATGAATTAATATGGTTATTTACATGCCCAGAAATGCTTTTTTCACATGATCATTATTCAAAAGTTCTTTTCCGGTTCCTTCAATTGTGACGGAACCGTTTTCCAAAACATAACAGCGGTCTACAATTTGAAGAGTTTGCTTTACGTTCTGTTCAACTAGCATTATTGTAATACCGTTTTTACTTATCTGTTTAATAATATTGAATAAATCCCTAACTAAAACTGGTGCTAAACCAAGGGATGGCTCATCGAACATTAACAGCTTTGGTTTGCTCATTAATGCCCGACCAATCGCTACCATTTGCTGTTCACCACCAGATAGTGTTTTAGCAACTTGGGTACTTCTTTCTTTTAGACGTGGCAGTAGTTCATATACTTCCTTCAATGTTTCTTGGCGATATTTTTTCGCCCCAGGATGAACAGAACCTAACAATAAGTTTTCTTCAACCGTCATAATTGGGAACAGTTTCCTACCTTCCGGCACTTGTACAACACCAAGCGGAACTCGGTTATGTGCTTCAACTTTAGCCATCGGGTTTCCAAGAAACTCGATTTCTCCATTTGTTAAAGTCCGCAAGCCTGAGATTGCATTAATTAAAGTTGTCTTACCTGCACCGTTGGAACCAACAATGCTGACAATCTCTCCTTCTTTCACTTCGATGTTTACATTACTTAGTGCTTGCATTCCGCCATAATGAACACTTAGATTCTTAACCTTCAGCATCGTGATCATCTCCTAAATATGCAGTAATGACGTCTGGATTTTTTGTAACTTCTTCTGGCGTTCCGGAAGCAATTTGCAAACCGTAATTAATAACCAATACTTCTTCACAAAGAGCCATGACTGCCCTCATTACATGTTCAATCATGACGATTGTAACGCCAGAATCTCGAATACTTTTTACAAGATCTATTGCTTCATCAATTTCGCTTGGCGTTAGTCCCGCCAATACTTCATCGAGCAATAATAGTTTTGGTTGTGTTGCAATCGCTTTTGCAATTTCCAAGCGTTTTCTGTCAACAATCGTTAAGTTTTTCCCTAAGACATCTCTCTTTTTTCCTAATCCAACTTGTTCAACTACTTTTTCCGCGATTTCAAGTGCTTCTTTTCGATTGTTTGTTCTAGCAAATGCACCAACAGCGACATTGTATAAAACAGACTTCGATGCAAACGGTTTTACTATTTGAAAGGTACGGCCAATGCCATCCATGCACAATATATGTGGTTTCTTGTTAGTAATCTCCTTACCTTCAAAAAAAATTGTACCGGAATCGGGTGAAATATAACCTGAAATTAAATTGAATAATGTTGATTTCCCAGCACCATTCGGACCAATCACGCCGTAAATTTGCCCCTTTTTGACAGTCATATTCAAGTTGTCCGTGACAGTTAAGCCGCCAAACTTCTTATTCAAGTTTTTTATTTCTAAAATTATCATATGCAAGTCATCCCTTTCATCGCTCTACGCTCTGTTTCTTTGAAAATAAGCGCTTATACAAGTCCTGGAGTGGAGCTAAAATTCCTTTCGGGAAATAAAGAATCACAAGCAAGACAGCTACACCATAAATAACTAAATGTGTACCCGGTGGAAGATCTGTAAAATTTACACGAGTAAATTCAGCTACTGCGGTTAAGACAATGCCGCCTACGAAAGGACCGTATACTGTTCCTATCCCTCCGACAATAGCGAGAAATATCATTTGTGTAGAAAAATCGGGGCCTGCGATATGATGAGGTTCTAGGTAACGGAACAATTGCGCATAGAAACTACCACCTATCGCTGTAAAGAAACCGCTTAATCCCGCTGCAATTAATTTTGAGCGAATAACGTTAATCCCTAATGCCTTAGCAGCATCTTCGTCCTCGCGGATAGCAGTCAAATAGAATCCTAATTTGGAGCGGTCAATGTACCATGAAACGAATAAAATAATCGCACTGAAAACTAAAATAATATAATAGTAGGGCACTTTCGACAAAAACTGAAAATCTAAAAACGTAGCATCGGCTAAAAACGGTATAGATAATCCTTCCGCGCCGCCAAATTGAATAGGTCCTACAGTTTTTACTGTCTGAAGAATAACCAAAAACCCTGTTGCAAAGGCAATAGTTGAAATTGCATAGTACGCACCTTTTAACCTAAATGTTGGTAAACCAATTAATACAGCAACAAAAGCAGCAATTATACCTCCGACTAACATTCCAATCCACGGTGAAATTCCCATCTGGCCAAATAGAATTGTTGAAGTATATCCTCCAATTGCCATAAATGCTGCATGACCAAACGATAGCTGTCCTGCAAAACCACCAACAATGTTCCAACAAGTTGCTAAATACGCATAAAGCAATACCATAATTACAGTATGTAAATGATATGGATTAGTCACAAACAGGGGCATAAATATAGCGACGAGTATCAATAATATTAACGGTAAATAACGTTTCATAGCTTCTCTCCTTTACCAGTCATGGGGCGATCCAAAGAGTCCAGATGGTTTAAAGAACATAAAGATCAAAAATCCATAAAGAACAATCATAGGTGACAATGTGTAGGGTACAAATAGGGAGGATACGGACTCGACTACACCGATTAGTAATCCACCAACAATTGCTCCTGGAATACTACCCAACCCCCCAAGAACAACGGTCACAAATGCCATTGTCCCAAATGTTGTGCCTATGGTTGGATGAATATTATAAAAAGGGATGAGCGCAACAGCAGCGGTACCAAGTAATGCCGTTCCAACCCCGAATGCAATATTAAAAGTTCGTTCGACATTGATACCCATAAGTCGTGCAGCATTTCGGTCTTGACCGACTGCCCGAATCTTTCTTCCGATTTCCGTCCTATGCAAGAAGAAGTAAAACACTGTTGTAACCGCAATACAAAGAATGAAACCATACAGTTTTGGAAGTGTTATTATTGCTGATCCAAACTCAATAGATTCCCTTGCAAATGCAGGTTGAAGCGTTTTGTAATCTGTACCGAAAAGACCAAGTGAACCGTTTTCCAAAACAATCGCCATTGCGGCAGTTAATAATAACGCGCCTATTGGCTCTCTTACATCTGACTCTTTTTTCATAACGGGTTGTATTAAAAACTTATTAACAACAAAACCAACGATGAACATCAAGGGAACGACTACAATTAGCGTCAAATACGTTGGTAACCCCAATACTGTCGCGCTGTAATAGCCGATAAACATTGCCAACATGAGCAAAGCTCCATGGGCAAAGTTGATTACTTTCATTATTCCAAAAATAAGCGTCAGACCGAGAGCTATCAACCCATAAATCGACCCCATCAAAATTCCCTGAATTAACGCTGAGACCATTTAATGTCCTCCTCACAATATTTATATAGTAAGAATGGGTGCACTAAGCACCCACCCATTCATTGAATCATTTTGGAGCATATGGATACACTATTTCTGCACCATCCCGTGCGTCTTCCAATGGAAAAACAGTTACCCTTTGAACTTTGCCGTCTACCTCCTGGAACTGAGTGAATACTAGACCTGGTTCAGGCAAAGTTCCCGTTTCGTCAAAGTTAATTGTTTTTGCGTACATTTGTGTTGGACCTTCAACGATATTGGTCGAAGCAAATGCATCCCGTATTTTTTCAGAATCAACAGATCCTGCTCTTTCAAGTACATCTGCAATTGTATAAATCCCAACGTATTCTTTAACCATTTCACCATTCATACCATGGCCATACTTCTCGATAAATTTGTCATTTGTCTCTTTTGAAAATGGACGGTTTACATCCGCTTCCCAAGCAGCGATATCGAAAAACCCGAGTGGAGCATCCCCAACGTTATTTAAATATTCCGCATCGGCATATCCACCTGAAGTGGCAATAAATGCTTTTGGTGTTACTTTTTGTTCAGTAAATGCTTTTGTAAGCAATGTTGCATCTTTCAAGTAAGAAACCATAAGGACTGCATCAGGTTTTGCACTTTTAACTTTCGTTGCAACTGGTGTCAATTCCGCCGCGTTCCCGTCGTACCCTTCTTCAAGAACAATTTCATAACCAGCAGCTGGAAGTTGTTCTTTCCATGAATTCGCTACACCTTGTCCCCATGCTGTGTTCTCATACACTAATGCGACTGTTTTAATCGGATCAATTGTACTCAGATAGTTTATAAATTCAACTTGACCTGCAACTCGCATTGCGGAAGTGTCAGCAATACGGAATACATACTCAAACCCACGAGATGTGACACTATCATCGGAAGCAACGGGAGCAAGCCAAACTTTTTTGTTTCGCTCTGCTACTTCAGAAGCTGGAAGCGTAACACCTGATTGCCATGCACCATTCAAGAGGACTATGTCTTTATTTGAAAGTAAACGTTCGGCTTCTGAAACCCCTACTGGTGGCTTTCCTTGGCTATCTCCGTAAACTATTTCAAGCTTTGCCCCACCAAGTGATTTGATTCCACCGTTTTCATTAATTTCTTCGACCGCCATATCAATTGACTTCTTACTATTTTCCCCAAGCTGAGCAGCAGCTCCACTTAATGGTAGAATTGTACCAATTTTAACTATCTTGACCTTTTCGTCGCTGTCACCACCCGTAGAGCCTTCTTTACCACAAGCTGCTAAACTAGCAATTAGTATAGAACCCACAGCTAAAATTGAAAGTCTTTTCCATATTTTATTCTTCAAAATAATTCCCCCTAGTTTACTTAGTAATTAAGAACCTTTCCCTGAATACCACAGTAAATCCGTATCACTTCAAAGACAATATAAGATAAACATGGAATTGCTATTGGATTTCCCGCACTAAATTCAGCACAATTGCTTCGACTCATGTACCTGAATACTCAGAATTCTGAATGCAAATGAAATCCTCGATTTATTAATTCACATCCTTTCCTCCCCTTTCCGTTTAACTACCTTTTTCCGAAAAGCTCTTAAGAGTCTCACTTTAACTGTTGGTGAATACGTAACCATTTCTGAATAACCTCCCCTAATTCACTTTGAATACGTAACCATTTCATTTCTACGGGCTTTATTAATTTTCAAAATGGATTTCCATAGAATTTGGTTACGTATTCATAAATGGATATATAATAATTTACTTTATTATTTCTATTTTGAATACGTATTCATTTTGAGTTGAATGGAAAACCGGTTGTCTTTCTTGCTATCAGTTTCGTTTTTATCGTTCTTTGTATAAAGTGCTTTTCTGACGAACTTTCATCTTCTATAAGATTTATTAAATCTTCCACTGCTATTCTTCCAATCCCGTGATTTGTTATTACCCCAACCGTGCTAAGTTGGAATGAAGAATGGCTACTTATATTCACATTATCACTTCCGATAACGCTTACATCACGAGGAATTTCATATCCACTTTGGATAAGATAATCTAAAATGAAAATGGCAATTGAATCTGTCGATGCGTAAATGGCGGTTGGACGATCTTCTCTCGACATAATTGATCCGATTTCTTTAAAAATAGATTCTTTACTTGTATCAGTGATTACCACATTATTTTTATTGAAAGATAATTTTTTTTCTAGCATAGCCTGTTTAAATCCTTGTAACCTTCCAAAAAATGTAGTCATGTTTAGAGATCCACCAATCCAAACGATATTAACATGATTTAAACTAATTAAATGTTCTGTTGCAAGTTTGCCCATTTGGACATTATCCATTTCTACAAAATGCCCATTCTCTTTATGTTTTCTATTAAACATAACAAATGGAATGTCGAGACTGTTTAATTGGTCGAAAATAGAATCATCGTACAAAATGGACGATAAAATAATCCCGTCTACTTTGTTTTTAAATACATCTTGATACACTTTCATATTATCACTAAAATTTTCAAAGTTAACATTTACATTATAACCTTTTTCCTTTGCATAATTCACTATTGATGTAGTAGATTCTGCAAAAAACGGATTATGTAATGGACCTGATAAAAGAGCAATTGATTTTGTTTTTTTATTCACAAGTGATTGCGCAACTGAATTGGGTAGGTAATTCATAACACGCATAGCATCCAAAACCTTATCACGTGTTTTTTTCTTTACCATTTCTGGAGTGTTTAATACTCTAGAAACAGTGGTTTGTGACACACCGGCATATTTTGCTACATCTTTAGAAGAAACCATAACAATGACCACCTATTAAACTTTACTATTTGTATATAGAACTATAACTTGGAGATTGAGAACTGTCAACACAATTCTGAAGTAATAGTAGATTTGATCTTTTAAGTCGATTTTATTAACAAAAATAAAAGACTGCAGATAGAGCTACATTAACATGAATGACTTGCAATACTTTTCAAGTCTTCACCAGAGTAATTTTGAAAATCAAAATATTGATACTATGTACCATCTTTCTTAATCAAATCAAGTTGGATTTCAAGTGAATATTGTCCATCAATCTGGATTGAGTCTGGTAGTCCTAGATTGGGAATGGAAGGATTTCAAGACCGTGAAAAAAATAGGATTCCTTATCAAAATTTTTAATTTAGGCCGATTTTAACGTATACCCTTCTTCTATTTCAATCGAAATTCAATTCCGTTGGGGACTAACTTTCGCATTCGGGCTTATCCACGGATTGGGATTTGCTGATTTATTAAAAGAAATGGCGTTACCGAAAAGTGATCTTGTCATTGCGTTGGTCAGTTTCAACATTGGTATTGAAGTCATACAAGTCGGCGTTGTTCTTATTTGTTTACCTTTGCTTTACTACTTGCATAAAATGAAGAATTCGTTGAAGGTTATTCAATATCTTTCTTGGGTGATCGTAGTGAGTGGTACATACTATTTAATGCAACAATTATTCTACTGACGGGATGATAGTGGTCAAGCACACAAGAAAGGCCATCCCGTTTTTTAGGGACCGGGATGGCCTAGTTGGTGGTTAGTCGTTTACGACGATGAAATTGCCTCCGCCGTTTGCAGTGAATTCAAAGATGTCTTTGTTGTATTTTCCTTTTTCTGTTTTGTTTGTATTGAGATCGATGACGGATAGTTTGTTCGTTTTAATTACTTTTGAAGCGTTGATAGGAAGTGCGATGTCTATTTTCTCGTTGTAGTTATTCAACGGAACTAGATTGTCACCTGTTCCTCGTGCAAAGCTGATTGCAAATGCATCAGAAACGGCTTTACTGTTGTAAGATGCATCTGCTTTCCCTAGGATAATTGTCAAACTCCCATTAGCATCTTTTGCGAGTTTTTCGATTGCCTTTTTCGTGAATGTGTAAGATGCACCTTCGCTTAGGAGGATGACATCTTTCTTAGAAAGTTCAAGTGCTGCCAAAATTGGGGAGCCGAACTCGACTTTCATTTCATTCCGTTCAAGTTTTGGAAGTGAGATGACGACTTCTTTCGCTTTTTTGTCGTTTATTTGGCTAGCGATGTCGCCGTCTTTGACAACATATATTTGTTCGTTTACTACTACTTCTTCGACTGTGACTAGAACGTTTGCAGTGAAGTCTTCGTACGTTATTGTAACTTGAGTTTCTCCGGCTCCTACTGCAGTTACGAGACCTTTATTTACATGTGCAATTGACTCATCCGCACTAGAGAATGTTGCGTCAGCTGTAACGTCCTTTTCAGTAACTGTTCCGTCTGGCTTTGTCGTTGTTTCTGTAACTGTTAGACTTTCTGTATCGCCTACTTGGAGTGTAACGCTGTCCTTATTCGTAGCATATGAAATAACATCTGACTCTACTTCAGCTACCACCGTGTATTCATACTCAGCTTTATTACCAGCCGCATCATTCACAAAAATTATTACTGTGTTAATGCCGTCCTTAAGTCCAGTTACATTGAATGTAAATGAACCATCTTGTGCAAGATTTACCGGGCCGCTGGATACGACGTTACCGTCTTCATCTTGCACTTCGAATGTTGTCGCTAGTTTCGTATTAACGTTGTATCCTAGACCAACGTATCGGGATAGTTCCTTTTGCCATTCAATATAGCTATCTAAAACTTGGCCAGTGAATTCGTACGTGGAATTTTCCGCTTCATGAGTTTCTTCCGCTTTAATTAAAGCAGGTGTGCTTTTCACGAAGAGCGGTCCGTCCCATGCTTCAATGATAGCCGGTCCTGCTCCTAAGTTTAACGCAGTAAAATCAACCGTGTAAACGCCATCTGGAATCTGCTTAGCTCCGGAACCGCCCCAAGGCGTATATTCTCCGTCAATATCAAGGTAGTAGCTTCCTGCTGCTAATGAATTACCTGCGTGCAGATAACCGATAAAGCCGTCTCCGTAATATCCGCCGTCTTGATTCATGATATCCCATAGCTCAACGTAGTTTGTTCCTACATTCCTGTTCAATGTGAACTCTAGTCGCCCTTCATCTTTTACTCCGTCACCATTGAATGAAAGATCTGTTTCCGTTAGTTCGTATTTTGTGATTGGAGCAATTTCTACCACCGGTGAAAAGTCTGCTGCAAATGGCAATGACAGATTTGTATCGCCGCTTGTGATATGGATGTAACCAAGAAGTTCATCACCGGCTTTTATCGCCGTTTTAGGTGCTGTAAGTGTAATGTTTAGCAATTGCTCGCCGTTCAATGTGAATGAAGGCTTATCAATTGTAACTTTCGCATTAGCGAATGCTTTCGTCACTTGAACTGTTGCTGTATAATCACCTGATCCGCCGGAAAGATTTTTCACACGAACTTGTTTCGTTACGGAAACTGCTTCGTCTTTAACTTTATTAAGAATCCCAAATGTGACAGTCCCTTTTACATTCGCAACTGTTTTTCCATCTGAAACGACCGTATCTTCCGCATAAGCAAGCGCTTTAGGGAATGCCGCTTCGAATGGTTGAACACGTCCAGGTCCCTGTGCAAAGACGTCGTATTTCGTAACGTCCAATATTTTTGCTGTATTGGAAATTGCTACTTTTACGTCAAACGCTGTCCAATTTGGATTGGCATGCATGACAAGCGCTGCAATACCTGCAACATGTGGTGTTGCCATGGAAGTACCTGTTTTACGTGAAAATGCTTTTGAGTAATCTGCACCTGGATTGTCTTTTCCGTACATCGGAATTGTTGACATAATGTTTGTCCCTGGTGCGGATACGTCCGGTTTAATATCAAAGTGCGGTATTGTTGGACCGCGAGAACTTGAGCTGTTCACTTCGTCGCCTGTTGTAAATGTTGTGTTGATATTCGCAAATGATACCTTACCTGCGTTTGATGCTAGTGCTGTCCGAAGTGCATCTCCTTCTGTTTGAGACATGTCAAATGTAGGCAGGAATCCGAAATCATCGCCTAAAAATGTGCCGGATGGGTTCGGTGCATTTGTTCCACCGCCGAAGTTGTGAATTAACAGACCAGCTGCTCCGGCTGCTTTTGCCGCTGCAATTTTATCGACGAATGCGATTGAACCGCGGGAAACAAGTACGAATTTCCCGTCCACATCAAGTCCATTGTAATCTGCAGGAGCTCCTAATCCCGGCACTGCTGCAACGTCAAATTCACCAGCAAGTTGTGTAGCAACATCAACGCCAAAAGTCGTTCCCATCAATTTAATGTTTGATATTTTTGTGTAGTCGCCTGCTATGACGGAAACATTCGCATCGTAATTCGCTTCAGGATTCGTCGTATTTCCGACTGCGATTCCAAGTGCCGCCGCCGCTGGTGTTCCAATTGTGCCACGTCCAGGACCCGAGTTACCAGTTGCCGATACTGCAAGTGTTCCTGCAAGCATTGCGTTGTTGATGGCAATTGTGTCCGCTGTAGTGGATGAGTTGTTTCCGCCGCCAAGAGAAAGGTTGATAACGTCCATTTTCTCTTCTACAGCTTTGTTGATTCCTGCGATTACTCCAGCATTGGACCCGCTACCATAAGCACCGAGGACGCGGTATGCGTAAAGGTCAACTTCAGGAGCAATACCTGAAATATTGTATTCGTTTTTCCCAATTGCCGCAATTGTACCTGCTACATGTGTACCGTGTGATGTATAGAAAGAACTGCCGTCCGCGTTGAATTCAGCCTTGTTGCTTGGACGATCGGCCGGCGTTGTTTCGTACGGATCGTTATCTGCACGTGGACGCGCGTAATCCGAACCTGTATGCGGAATGAAGTTCCATCCGCCTTTATAAATCCCTTCAAAATCCGGGTGATTGTAGTCGATTCCCGTGTCAAGGACACCCACTTTTATCCCTTTTCCTTTAAAACCCTTGTCCCAAATTTTCTCAATACCGAGGAATGAAATACTTGTATCCATTGCGGCTTCGACTGTACCGCCTGGTGTTAGGGTTGATTCTAGAGCATGCATTTCTACAACTGGCTCTATAAGTACCACACCTTGAATGGAAAGAAGTTTCTTCAGGTCATTCGCTTTTACAGTTGCGGAAAAACCGTTTAGCACTGTAGTGTAAGAAAATCCTTCTTTAAACGAAATCTTGTTAGCGTTTATCTCTTTTTTAAAGAATGCATGCTGATCTCGTACTTTCCTATCTGCTTTTACTGCATCTGCGCGGGTGAATGTTTTCCCCGCTAACTCTTGAATCCCTTGTTCAAGTGCAACAGGCCTTTCAGATAAATGAACGATCACCTCTACTTCTTCATTTCCTGATAAACTTTGTAAATCTTTGTGTAGAGAAGCTTCCCCATCTAACAAGTTTAGTTGCTCTGCAACTGCCGCTTTTGCTTGCATGATGCTTTCACTGGTGCCACCCTGTTTGAATGGTAGCGCATCAATGTTTGCGGATGCATTCATCGGAGCCAACATAGTGAAAACCATTGCCAATGCCATAATGGCACTGAAAAACTTATGAATCTTTTTCCTCTTCAATCGCTTATCCCCCTTAATCGTATTTACCGCATCTCCAACGAATGAAATCGTCAAATTGCAGCACAAAAAAATCTAGAGTAAAGACAACAGTCTAGGATCCCCCATAGCGAACTGGTAAAAACCAAGCTATTATCCTACTTCTAATTTGTATGATTGCTTGTCTATCTTTATTCACAAACACCCTCGTTCGTTGCACGCTTTGCCTGATTTCGCTAAACATTCAAGAATAAGTGAGCTGTGCCCGTGCACCACACAACTTAGGCACTATTCCGAATAGTGTTGAATTTGCGTCTTGCACAAGCACCTATTGTTAAAAAGAAAGGCGTTCCATTACCTAGAGAAGAGATTATATGGAAGATTGCAAAATGAAGAATATTTTTTGCCTTGATTAGATTATAGAAATGCTTCTAAGTGCCGTTTATGACTTAAGTAGTGTGGGAGAAAAAGGGTGGCAATGCTTAAGCGAAAAATAAAAACAACGGCTTAACTAGGAATACCCCGGTTATGTCGTTGTTTTGCTATGATTAATAATCGTTTTATTTATTTATTTTGTTAAACTTTTGTATATAGTATTCATTAATTTCAGGTATCCACTAGCGTTGCATAGCAGTAAAAATATGTAATGCATCCTTAATAAAGGAATTTAAATAAAAGTTAATAACTTGCAGAAACACAACAAAAGAACTCCTAATTTAGATAGGGAAACGATGACTAAATCAGTTCCCTACACAATCAAAAAGGAGCTCTAACAATATATAAGAAAACCCTCTTGGACAGATTCCCATATCCCACACGAGAAATCTATGGAATGAGCGAGTCGAATCAAAAAAACGGCTTCATGTTTTTTATCCGCACCTTTTGAACCGATATCCGACAGTTGAAGCATTATATCCGCACCTTTTGAACCGATATCCGACAGTTTGAGTATTATATCCGCACCTTTTACACACATATCCGCAAATCGGGACTTTTTACTCGCGGCAAAAGCTTGCAGCCTAACTATTTTCGAATAATCAACACGTCTGAGTTGTTTAAATCAAAAAACATCCCCCGACCATAGCTTGGTCAGGGGATCCGCTGTTATAATCTTTTGCCCATTTCAGTAAAATGAACCTATTTTACGTAGAAGGTACCTAGTTTTTCTGTTTTAAGTGTCATTACCCCATCTTTATACTTTCCTTTAAGCGATTTATTCGAACCAGCTTCGTAGACATCCAACTTCTTTGCATCTTTTACTTTTGATGCATCTACGTTGAATTCAATGTCGAATTGATGCTGGAAGCTTGTCATCGGAACTACATCGTGTCCTTTGTCTACGAGGAATCCGATTGAATAAACTGGAGTAATGGCTCCTGTCACATCACTGACTTCTACTTTCACATAGAAGCTGACATTCCCAGTCGATACTTTTTCAAGTTCCTCCATCACTTTCTTGAAAGCAATTACTTCTCCACCGTTAAACGTGAATTTGACATCCTTTTTCGATTTGATTATATCACGAAGTAAGCTTGCTGATATTTCCACCCTAACATCCGTAATATTTCCTTCAAAATGTGGAAGTGCAATGTCAATTTCTTTTGCTTTTTTATTGTCCAACTGATCTTGTAAGTCTTTCATTGTTAGTACTTTTGTAGATTCCGTACTTTCCTCTTCATCTTTCTTCGTTACTTCCACTGATACAGTTGCGACTACATCTTCATGCGAAACTGTAATTGTTGTTGTTCCTTCTCCAACTGCTACAACATTACCTTCATCAGATACTGTGACAACTTCTTCATTAAAACCTGAGTACATTGCATCTGTTGTAACATCCGTTTCAGTTCCGTCTCCCTCTTCTTCCGAAAGAGTCGAAGTAACGGCCAGTTGTTGGGATTCTCCCACTTTTAATGAAACGTTCTCCGGTGATACTGTTAAAAACAGTTCGGGAACTGGAACTGGATCTGGAGCTTCACTTGCTGAAGCAAAGATACTGTTTGCTAACATACGGTAATAATATTTCGTATGCGCCCTGAATGCCAGATCATTCGCAAAAAGCGTTACTGTTGAATTTTCTAACTTTTTAGTGAAGGCGAAGGTTTGCCCTTTCGCACCTTCATGTCTAGGCCACCATCCGGCAACATAGAAATCATCTTCATTTTTAACAGTTGCGAGCACCTCGGCACCTTCAGGTACTTGGGTGATCCATGATCCTCTCGTTGTATAAAGAAGTTCATTTTCCTCATAGCCGGAAGTTAATTGATGATTTGTCTGCAATGTGGCTTTAACAAGCCCTTCATGACTGCTTCCTGTAGTCACATAGGCAAATCCATCAAATAATCTAGCTGTGCTCACTGCACGTAAGACACTATTACCGATACCTACGAACGTTTTACCTGCTAATACTGTAGCTGTAGGCAAGCTGCTGTCAGAGATAATAACTTCCGCATCTGCCTGATTCACAAGTCCGAAACCTAGTTCTTTCAATGTAAATGTCAATTGGCCAGAACCGCTTCCAGCTACTTTTGGCTGCAAGATCCACTTCACTTCAAGCATATTCCTTTTTGGTAAAGGGATTGCTTGAAATACATATTTGTCGACATAAGAAAGTAGATCCTTTGTTTGAACTACAAAATCACCTTTCTCAAATTCGTCTTTACTTTCTTGTACTAAACCAACTTGTTTTCCTTCTGCAAGAAGTTTGTTCACAAGTTTGACAGTGTCGTTATTCGAATTTTTCAGTACCTGTGTAGCTGTTGTTTGCTTGACTTCGCTTTTTGGAACGTCTACTGAACTGACTTTTACTGAATTACCTTCAAATCCTTTATTACCGTCCAAACGTAATTCAATTACATCAAAACCTCTAAGTGCCGGGAAATTAACAACAACTGGATCGTACATTGCATTCCAGTCAGATACATCATCGCCTTTATAAAGCATCGCATTGGCTAAACCGCGTTTCGCTTGTTTCATAGGAACAATATAAGTTCCTTTCGGATACGTAATTTCACCAATCGTTACCTCGTTCGTTGTTTGTTCAACTTTTACACCGTTGCGAATTAAATACTCGACCATGTTGTAAACTTCAAGTGCATTTTTCTGTTTATCAATATCTGTCGGCAAGACGTAGTAATCCGGGAAGAAGTTTTCGTTATCCCCGCGGACCCGACCGATTGATTCCCCAGCTGCATTCGTTAACAAGGGATCGACTGAACGGTTGTCCTCTCCCTTAATTCCGCGGTTGAAGACTTCAAGTTGCCTTAAATACAGCTCGTCCTTATTGCCTAGTACATAATTTGTCGCACCTAAACCAGTACCAACCATCGCACGGAGGGAATCCTGACTTAACGAGGGCACCTCGACAGTATGTCCAAGTGTTCCGTGAAGCATCGAGAAGACAGGCGTATAGGAAGGACCCATATCATCCCATCCATCCTTATATCCTTCTGAAGCAAGGAAATAAGAAGTTAAATTAGAGCTACCGATTCCCGCTCTACCCATTGCATGCGCTTGCTCAGTCAAACCCTCGATAAGCAAATCATATTCAAAGTTTGGGTTGTGTGGCGGCGTACATGGTTCAATTAAGAATCCATTCACATAACCATGACCTTCCACCATTGTAAGTGGCGTCCACTTAGCAATTTCTACGTTAAGTTGGATTGTTTCAACTTGCGTTTGGTAGGCGTTGTCACGGTTTAAATCAAACCCATTGGCATTTGCACGTGTATTATGAACACGCCCGTCCGGGTTATGAGAAAAGTTGAATATAAAAATAATGTTATCCAATACTTCATCCATATTTAAAATAACGGGTACATCGTTATTGCCTTTTTCAGTTGAAGTGAATTTAACATGAGATTCCATCGCAAATTTCCTTAGTAGTTCCGTCTGGAAATCAATTCCTTCAACCTCATCTGGATGAATATTATTAAACCAAATTGGAACTTGATAATCACCCATTGTGCCATCTTTAATCTTGTTGATTAGCTCCTGTGGATTTTCAAGAGCAGTTGGTAAGGTTTCATTTAAATATTTATCTACTGCACCTTTATCTTTCGCAAGAATTACCATATGGAAATCACGACCTTGTGTAGATTGACCCGGGCTTTGATATTCCAAATAGCGACCGTTCACTTTGTCGGACTCTTCAAATATGCTATCAATGGAAGGTTTAATGTCCGCCCAGTCTAGATACTCGTCATACACATTAAGTTTTACACTTGTAGAAGCCTTTAAATTGTTTGTCGAATCAACTAAAGCTAAATCATAGTCTCCAATCAACGCTTTGTATCTAGCACGGTGGCTTGATAGGTTAGTAGTGTTGAAAGGTAAACCAAACTCCAACTCAGCTACAATCTTCGTTGTTCCTTCCACATAGTGGGGTGCTTTAGTTACAGTGATGAATGGGGCCCCGTTATAGCCTCCCGAGCTCCATTTCTTCCACTCAGAAAGGCTTTTCCCGCCAAATTCAAAGTCTAATTTGGTAAGGTCCACTTCCTCCCCAAAATCGGCCTCCACCGTCACATCTCGGATCTCTGAGAGCGAAAATATGGATCTACTTACTGTGAGTTGAGTCGCTTTGCTAACTTCGACCGCTTCACTTGTTTGCACTGCGTGTGTAGCTGCTGGCGCGGCCATTGTGAATACCATGAAAATGGCTAAAAATGCTACTAAAAATCTTCTCATCGACTAATTCCTCCTTTTTATAGATTACTAGCCTACATACACTAATGTAACAGTTTTTTCTGAATAGTGGAATAAGACTTGCTGACCACTCTTAAAAACTAGGTATTATCTATGAGTAATACATTCTTGTTCGCCCCACGATCTGACAGTTTCTTGAATTCACACAATTAATAGTGAGCTGTGCCTGTGCACCACGCAATTTAGGCACTATTCCGAATCATGTTGAATTTGTGTCTTGCACAGGCACCCCTATTGTTAAAGATTTTTCCTCTTCAATCGCTTATCCCCCTTAATCGTATTTACCGCATCTCCAACGAATGAAATCGTCAAATTGCAGCACAAAAAAATCTAGAGTAAAGACAACAGTCTAGGATCCCCCATAGCGAACTGGTAAAAACCAAGCTATTATCCTACTTCTAATTTGTATGATTGCTTGTCTATTTTTATTCACAAACACCCTCGTTCATTGCACACTTCGCCTGATTTCGCTTAGAGTAGGGTACCTGTGAGTCGGATGTCCCCTCTTTTATGGGATGTCCGCTCTTTTCTTCAGGATGTCCCCTCTTTTTGGTCGGATGTCCGCTCTTTTCTACAGGTTGTCCGCTCTTTCTGGTCGGATGTCCCCTCTTTTATGGGATGTCCGCTCTTTTCTTCGGGATGTCCGCTCTTTCTGGTCGGATGTCCGCTCTTTGAATGAAGATGTCCCCTCTTTTATGGGATGTCCGCTCTTTTCTTCGGAATGTCCGCTCTTTTCTTCAGGATGTCCCCTCTTTTTGGTCGGATGTCCGCTCTTTTCTACAGGTTGTCCGCTCTTTCTGGTCGGATGTCCCCTCTTTTATGGGATGTCCGCTCTTTTCTTCGGGATGTCCGCTCTTTCTGGTCGGATGTCCGCTCTTTGAATGAAGATGTCCCCTCTTTTATGGGATGTCCGCTCTTTTCTTCGGAATGTCCGCTCTTTCTGGTCGGATGTCCGCTCTTTGAATGAAGATGTCCCCTTTTTTATGGGATGTCCGCTCTTTTCTTCGGAATGTCCGCTCTTTCTGGTCGGATGTCCGCTCTTTGAATGAAGATGTCCCCTTTTTTATGGGATGTCCGCTCTTTTCTTCGGAATGTCCGCTCTTTCTGGTCGGATGTCCGCTCTTTTGATGAAGATGTCCCCTCTTTTTGGTCGGATGTCCCCTCTTTTATGGGATGTCCGCTCTTTTCTTCGGGATGTCCGCTCTTTCTGGTCGGATGTCCGCTCTTTTCTTCGGGATGTCCGCTCTTTTGATGAAGATGTCCCCTCTTTTATGGAATGTCCGCTCTTTTCTTCGGAATGTCCGCTCTTTCTGGTCGGATGTCCGCTCTTTTGATGAAGATGTCCCCTCTTTTATGGAATGTCCGCTCTTTTCTTCGGGATGTCCGCTCTTTCTGGTCGGATGTCCGCTCTTTTAGAGAAGGGTACCTATGCAAGAAACAACAACAAACAATTCAACCGATTGTATATACATACAAGCTCAAGGTGTTTTTCAGCATATACCGAATAAATATGTAATTGTAGTGTATAGTCAGAATAGTTGTATGCAAAGGTACCCCTCACTTCTATAAAAATCCACAAAAAAACTCAATCACTAGGACTGAGTTTTTTCATTATGCATTTGCAATGCTCTTTCCTTACATATAATTTCAAGCTAAAAACAGTTGATAAATTGCTGTCAAAACTGCTAATACAATGAAGGATATCACACCGTATTTTAAAAATAGATTAAGCATATTATGAGTCGTTTCTGCATCTGACGCTTCCTCGTTGCTTTCATTTGTGCCTGATTCAACTGCTAAACTTTCATCATCCTCAATTAAAGAAGCATCTTGCCCCGTTTCCAAGCCAGCTAGATTGGAAACGGCGTTGTCTTCAATCTGATCCGAATCGGTAGATGGGCCAATATCCGCTTGCTCTAATTCATCTACTAAACTTTGACCGCGATTTGTCGCATCCGTTGTAGGTTGAACTTCTTCTTCCTTGCCTGGTTGAGTATGCGGATCACCTTCTAAAGAATCCTTATCAACTGAAGCAGCACTCGGTTTATCATTTACAGTATCAGGCTTTTCATCCGGCAATGGTGAACTATTATGAACACCTTGCTCTGTAGATTGTGCACCGGATTCACTTTCGGGAGATGTATTTTTTTGCCGGTCAGCCAAGCGCGCTAAATATTCATCTAGTTCTTCCTCGTCACTAGATTTATGAGGCGGTGTTACGGGTTGAGTCTCACCATTTGCCGAGCTATCTTTTTCGCCATTCGGTTCCGACACAGATTGGTTAGGCGTATTTATAACGGTTGCCCCTAAGCCACTAAATTCAGAACCACCCATACTTTGTTCAGAATTAGGAGTAGATTCATTTGCATTCGCAGATGATTGGTTTTGTGGGCTCTGTATATCTATTTGAACAGCTTCCTTGGCAGCAGCGGATTGCCCAGAAGCTAGCGAATCCAGTGGATCAGACCCTAGCACATCAAGACCTTTTTCAACTAAATCTAGTGACGAATCAATAGCATCCGTCATACCCAGTGGATTCAGGCCTCTAATCGCGCCTTCAGCCCCCCCTGCCAAAACCTGGCCGGCCAATCCTGCAGCACGTTCCAAAAATCCGCCTGTTGTAGAAGGTGTTGATTGGCTGTTCCCGCCATCGTCGTTCTCGGAATCAGTAGCACCATCATCTTCAGAGCCTACAGCGTCAACCGCTGGCGCTCTGGTTCCGCCCGAAGAACTACCTAGCAACCCCTCACTAAGTGCACCAAAGTCAACATTATTTGTAATATGTATCGTTTGTTCCTGCAACACGGTTTCGACATTCAAAATATTAATGCCTAATCGTTCAACAAAGGCTTCGGTTAAACCCTTTGAAGCAAAATCAACATGCTCGACAAATTCATCTTGAAGAGTTATTAATATTTCCATGACTGGTCTTAAATTTTGAAAAAATTGATTTTGCTCAATTAACGCCTCTAATTCAGCATTGCAGGTTTGCCTCAATTGTTGAATATTTAGTTGGAAGACTTTAAAAGCTTCCTCCACCTTAATATAATCACTTTCCTCAACAAAGGGCTCGCCCATCGCAACTGTGTTTGGCGGAGTAATATGAATCCTGTTTTCTACAGCATCTATAATCCGGTTCTCGAGCACTTGGATGTGTTCAATCGTTTCTTCGCCAACATTCAATCGCTCAAACTGCGCTTGCAATGAGCCTTCCGAGCTCGACCAATACTCGACCGTTTTAACAATTGTCCGCTGCGCAAAATCCTCATTATAAATTGTTACAACTTGTTCAATTGCTTTAGATATATGATGAAAATTTGTTTTCTCTAACACTTGATCCAAGTTGACACTTAAATTGCCTGTATGCAAATTAATTTCTTCCACATATTTATCAATCAACCCTACAAAATGATTGATTTGCTCTTGGTTCAATAATAAAGCGGACATATTATCCCCCCATAATTTCGTCGTAATTTAACGAAGGTGCGATACTTTCAGCAAACTCAACTTTATACTTTTTAAACGATCGCTCCGTGTTCAAGCTCTTAATTTTAAAATCGAGCGCAATTGAGTCTCTTGATTTATTCGTGAAATTCAATCCACATTTTTCGTAAATCTTAGGATAATTTCCAGAAACAAATATGTAATCGCTATAGCTTAAATATTGGCGTAAGTTATTATCATCCGTTGTTGCAAAAAAGATGAATAACATATTCCATTCTGTCGCATTTTTCATAACGTTTAAAAGTTCACTAGGAATTCTTTCAATATTTTCGATGCCGCTAAACCAAAAAATATTTGTATCAAGCAATTGTTGAATGTTTTCATTTGGATTTCGTTTAAAAAGACAATAATAGTTAGATATCCATACTAATATTCTCAGTTTGGGCTTCCCACTAAATTCTTCTATTTTCAATTCAATATCCTCAATTGTTGAAATAGACCCAAATTCTTTTAGTGCTTCTTGTGCAAATCCTTCCCAATCGATTTTTGTATACTTTGAGAATTCCCGGAAATAGTTCACAAGAAAATCAGGAAATGTATTGCTTGTTTTATATGCTTCGCAAACGCTAATCGTTCGATAATACAAATTCATGATCTTTTTATAACCATCAAATGACTCGATTACAGTTGTATTTTCTAAGTCCTGTTCAATCTTATATTTATTACGTGCAATTGAATTTAATGAAATCAATGTATGACTCGTGTTTTCAGCTTTTGTTGATTTCTTAAAGTTAATGGCAAGCATCTTTTGAATGTAAACAAAATCGTCAATGTTTGGTGTTACTGAAATAATGTTTTTGTTTTTTCCACGTTCTATAAAGAATGTTTCCAAATCCACCTTGCGATTTGAATAAACGACGGATTCACCCAGCGTAATAATTTCTGTGTATCGCCCTGAGCTTGTACGGATAATTTCATCTTTTTTATTGTAAGCTGCATCAAGCGATAGCTCTAAATTCCCAATTTCATCACGAACTTCTTCCTGATAAAACTTATGCACTTTGGAGAATGAATAACCCGATGCAATAGCATAGTATTTCCCGAGATAATCGTAAAGGTCTAATTGACCCTGGTCTCCACTTACAATAACAGGTACTTTGAAGCGTTGATTTTGTTCCTCCTTACCCGATTTCACGTTAACCAATACTTCCCCAATGTCGAGATTCTCGGCAGCAGAATTTCCCAATATGGCCGAAGAAATCTCTCCCTCACAAGGTAATGCGAATCGGATTTTAAAGTTCGCAAGCGCCTTAGCCGAAAGAGCCCCAGACATTTCTTGGCTTGCAAATAATAAGTGGAAACCTGTTGCACGCCCAAGTTTCACGATTGATAATAATAGCTCATTAATAATCATAGATTCTTTCGGTGTTGCTTCTAAAAATAATTGTTGGAACTCATCGACCACAAATAAGACTCGTGGTAAAACGAGATTCGGATATGCCTTCCTAAAATCCTCGATTTTTTGAAATCCCAATCGTGCAAAAAATGTTTGCCGAGCGTACATAATATCAACTAAATAACTAAATAAAGAGACAACATATCGAATTTCACTTGTCGCAGCACAGGCATTTACATGTGGCGTTATAAACTTATTCATATATCTGCTTAGCTCAACCTTTTTGAAGTCGGCTAAATATAAGTCCAATTCCCAAGGAGGATATTCCGCTAATAAGTTAAGTAGTAAATTGTTAATGAAAACCGATTTACCTGATCCCGTACGCCCCACGATGACACCATGTACATTCTGATCGCCCATCTTAACTGCAAGCGGAGAACTTTTTTCCTCATTTAACAAGCCAGGTCTTAAATTAATACCTTTTAAAGTCGTATTGAACCACTTACCACCTTCGGGCTGTTCATTCACAGGGAAAACTTTAAAGTCTTTTAACCTACTCTCAAAATGCAGTAAGCATCTATTCTGATCGTCAGAAAAATCATCGAATTCCTTTATGAACGTCAGTGGCTCAGGGCATAAAGTTCTCGTTACTCCATTACCATACTCACATACACTAATATCTTCTTCAAATTTTTCCGGCCTGGATTCAAGTAGCTCCAACCAATCCTTTAAAAAACGATCATATGGCAATCTTTTTGCATGCTCTTTCTCTGCTTCCATATAATTTGATAGTACATCTAAAATACTTGACATATTTTCTTCGTATTCCTTTCCACCATATACTACGCATCAAAATACAACTTCATATTTAATAAAATCCGTTGTGCTAAGAATAGTTACTTTTCACAACATATCATTCGATAATTCACTAAATACATCTTCAGCCGATCTTTCAACCTGGGTTTTCAACTCTTCTACTACTGTATTCACTGAATCCGTATTTTGTCCTATTTTCTCTACAAATAATTCACGCTTTTCACCAACTATGTCCACATAATTACTAAATGCTGTTATCGCGCTAATCGCTGTCGAGGAAACCACGGGCTTAATCGTTAAAAAGACTTTATTTCCCTCTGCCTCATCTTCAATTTTAGTCATAAAAGTAGTTTTGATATCCTCTAAAACACCAATGGAGAGGCGTACAATTTCTTGTAAAACTTCATAATCGTCTTCAGATATTTCGGGTTCATCTGTGGCTCCGCTATAAACAGATTTTTTAATTGCAAACATGTCCTCAATTTGAGCCTTTAACTCACCTTGTAATCTTCTAGCAGTCTCAGTTGCAGCTTCGTCCTCTTCATCTAGCTGTCTTATAAACCCTACAAGGCTACCTTTGGATGTGCTCCACTCGTCAAATGCTTCATTTACAATCTTTGGCAAATCATCATTATAAAAATTAACAGCCTGTATCGTTAATTGAACAAGTGGGCGGAACTTTGTTTTTTCACAAATCTCATTCAGCTGGTCAGTGAAATTATTTACTTCCGCTTGAAGATCATTTAAAAAACTTGCGTAATTACCTAAAATTTCATTTTGACTTTCTTCTGTTAAACTGAATTTGTTCGTCATATTCAAACACTCCTACTATTTCTGTATTTTTGAAAAGCGTTTCTTTTAATATCAATTTCATAGTAATTACTTACTGGAACAACCGCTTTTAGATTTTTGAATAGTTTATCGCTATGTTTATTATCGTCGGTCTCTTGTTCAAAGGCTTCCCAGTCCTGCTTACTTACATAGAAAATTGGGATGAAGCCGTATTTATCGCCTTCTTTAGACGCTCTCCAAAACTCATCCGAAAGTTGCAATACACTACTAGTACTACCCTTTGGCGGGATTACAATTTGAGGTATGTAAAATGGATATATAGGATCGCCATCCGCAAACCTTTTCTTATTCAATACCGTAATGTCACCCTCTTGGCTCCTTGCTACTCGATTTGCCGATTGTTCAATTTGCTGTGTAAAATCTTTTATGTCCGCATTTGTATCAAACACTTTCAAAAAAGATTGGTAGCGAGGCCCTAAAAACTTCTTCGCTCCGGCCACAATATCAACAATAGATAACTTGACGAATTCAAAGTAATTTATACGGATAACACTTTCGATGATTGATTCTATCACTGAATCTATATATGTTGATTGCTGTGTAATTTGATTTTCGTCATTGTTGTAAAGAAGAACAAGCGGTTCCTTATAATGTTTAATTTCGTATATAGGCACAAACTCTTTTTCTTTTTTCCCAAGGACATATAACGTGTCTGATATAGCCCCTTCTGTCTCTTCCTTTAAAGGTCTAGACAACAATAGATCCTGACCATTTTCTAGCTGGGCTCTAAGTCTTTGAATTTCATTTTCGAGTTCATTTCTTTTCGAGTTCAATTGACTCAATTTATTATTGACGTTTGTAATTTCATCTTTTAATTCTCTCATTTTCATTTCATGGGATTTTAGTTCTTCCTTCTCCCATTCAATTTGGGGTGTAGCTTCAACTTTATGTAACTCTTCGTCTAACTTTACTTTAATTTCGTCCATTTGAAGCTCTAGTAAATCTTTGTCGCTTTTCAACTTTTCCTCTAGTTCTGCTTGTATCATACTAATTTGTTGCTTGAGTTCGGCACTATCCAACTCTTTCTTTTTTGAGTCCAGAAGCAATTGTCTTTGTTTTTCTTCCTCAATAAAAGTGTTTAAATTCTTCATTATATACATGAATTCTTTGCGCTGATTTAAATAAAGAAGCGCAATCAATGGCTTTAATATATAAAAATAGGCAAGCCCAATTCCCATAATTACTAGGATTATTGAAAATACAGAGAACATCAAACTTATGAGACTATCGCCAACAGAAAAAAGAATTGCAATAATAATAATCCAGTAAATTATGCTTACAAATAAGTCTTTGAAAGGCTTAATTAAAAACTTTAGCGATAAAAGTAGAGCAGCAAATATAGTTGCTGTTACGGAGCCAGTACTCTTTAGAATTTGACTCGCTTTATTTTCTTTCAATAGCATTTTCCCAGGTATTTTACTTGCAAATATCTCGGCAGATACAACGGATCCATCTACTGAGTTAATAACTTTTTCTGCTAAAGCATTCGGTAAATAGCTACTAATTATTCTACTTTCCTCTAGATATTTATCATTGTGCTTTATCAAGCTCACTAATTCATTGTTTTCCTTGGTAAATATAACTCCCTCTTCCACGTTTCCTTCTCTTTGAATAATCAAGATTTCATTTGTAGTTTCTGTAACTTTATCGCCGTAAATAACCTTAGTATTAGCAATATCATTTTCATATTTGTCCCGAGCACTAGAAACTTCATTTTCATATACTGTTTTAATTTCATTTCGTTTTACTTCTTTTTTATTTTGAACCATTCTTGGCAAACTTTCTTCGAATGAGCCTGTCACATTTTTAACCTGCGACCTAATTTTGCTTTGCTCCGATTCCTTGAACTCTATTGATTTCTGTAACTCTTTTAATTCTTCTTCAGTATTCACTAGATTGTTATATAATTTACTATACTTAAGTATTCCTTTTTCTTCTTTTAGATTTATCATCCTTATCACCTTCGCCTGTAGTCATTTAATCACCTTTGTAATCTGAATTAATAGATTTCTGGAAGTAAAGTTCGTTTATTCTTTTTATATGTAATCCTTTCAATTATTCTACTTAAACGCATTAAATTATGCGCACGAAACAGGACAGACTCTATTAACTATGGATCCTAATAGGTTATCTGGCCGTCCCCACATTAATGAGTAAATTATACCATATATACAGGAAATTAATCACATTTAAAAAGAAAGATCTTTCACAAATAAAGTGCGATATATAAGTCGATTCTACTTACATAAGATTAGAAATCTGGGCAATCGCGTAACCCATTTCATATGGGAATTGTGCTAGGACCGGGCTGTATTTCTATTAAATGAGGCATAGGATACAAATGAATAGGATAGGATACAATACAAATGAAAAAAATAGTAGAAGGGGTGCACTTATTGAAAGAGATTCAACTTCAGGAAATCTTAATTGCGAATCCAGGTCTAATCGAAGAAGGATGTAGATTTATAGAAAGCGAAGTTAATTTAAACGGACAGCGATGTGACCTTTTATTTTTGGACCGAAATAATAAGAAGCTCTACGTTGAAGTGAAATTGAAAGTAGATGACCGTTCAGTAGGACAATTGATTCGATACGATGGACTTGCAAACAATTCGGATGCTCGGTTTATGCTGGCAGGATTGTCGATTATTGCGGGGCTTAAAGAAGGAATTGAAAAACACGGATATGAATACAAGAAAATTAATCTTGATGAAACGATTTATAGTGAAGACAGTATTTTCGTTGAAAAGAAATTTCGACGAAATGAATCTCAATTTAAAACGGTTGAACAGCTTATTCAAACATTTAATTCAACTGAAAGACAAATGGCTAGGGAAATATTTGAGTACGCTCACAACCTTGAAGGGTCCCGTTATTATTTATCTGATGGTATTATGATCAAACGATCAACACGAATAAATAAGTTTTTATCAATTACTACAAAAGGGAATAGGGTACTCTTTCATGTTCCAATTAATATGAGAGACTCTGTATATGAACAGTTTAAGGAAAAGGAGAAAATCTACAAAGCGGTGGACCCAAGAGACATAAATCAGATTGATATAAAGTTAAAAGATATTGTTTCGTTGGATACTATGAAGGAGTTAGTCAATCTAGCTTTTTCTGAACGAGAATAAACTAGAGACGATTCATTGTGTACCATTCGAATACATGGAAAGACTCAGAGAATATTACTATTCCTGGGTTTTTTTCAGATTAAATCTTGTATTATATTATGCATGGGCACCCGATTACTAATATTCATTTGCTAAAGCGTTTAACAGAAAAAGCCCCCCGACCATATTATCGGTTGGAGGGTAATTTCATTCATTCACTTCTAAGGTTGTCTAATTAGTGTTTAAACTCTTTGGTGTACAAGCACGCGATTATTCATCCAATTGTATATTCGCAACGTTCTCACCGTCGCGAATAGCTTGTACGTTTACCGGCAAGTCCTTGTATTCTTTCTTAATTTCGTCTGCGTATCTTTCCGCAAGCTTCTTCGCATCTTCATCGTTCACTTCTTTTTCGAGCATCAGTATACCAATCGCTGTACCGCTTTGTTCATATACTCGGCCACCCATTACCCCTTCTTCGTCTTGGATCTTCTTCGTTAGAGCTTCATTTTCCTTCTCAGACTGAGCAGCCTCTTCTTTGTCAGTTCCTTGCTCTATTGGCGTTTTATCTGTTTTCAATTCCGATTTTTCTTTATCTGCAGAACAACCCGTTACAAGTAAAAGTGCACCTAGCACACCAATCATTATCTTCATTTTCATACGTCTCATCCTCTCATGATGTCGAATTCCTAGTGTAACAAAACTATATACATCAACACCATTCATGCCCCTTGAATCTATCAAATTGCTAATATTGTGTGCTTTCTAGTGCATAAATCTTGGGGTAATTTAGGTGATTAACTACTTCTCTACTCCCCAACTATTAAATGTGCATTTCTAATGGTTTTATTGAATGCTTCCATGCCCAGGTGCCCTTTATTAATCACTTGTCTATAATGTTACAGAGTAAGGGAGTGCCAACCGCCCATCTGCTTTATGCAACTGTTGTTCTTAGTACATCATAGTTGCAGAAGGGTTGGCAATGAACAGGATAGGGCTGTATAATACAAAGTAAGGATTGAAAAATGAACGTTTGGTGAAAGGGGGGATTTTGTACGTGAAGATTCAAAACCCGCACGACAAGTTTTTCAAAGAAACGATGGGGAATGTGGAAACCGCAAAAGATTTCCTCATGAATTATTTACCCGATTCGGTTATGCGAGTTGTGAACTTAGACACTTTGGAACCGCAAAAAGACAGTTTTATCAGCCCAGAACTCGAAGAAAGTTTCTCTGATTTGTTATTTCAAGTAGATATTTTAGGGAAAGAAAGCTATCTCTATTTTCTGTTTGAACATAAAAGCTATCCCGATAAAGGCCTCGTATTCCAGCTTCTGAAGTATATGGTTGAAATATGGGAAGCGAAAATGCACAAAGAGTATGTAAAGGGATTACCCATTATTATTCCGCTTGTCATGTATCACGGCACATCCAACTGGCGCACAGTTTCCAGCTTGGGAGAGATGCTACTTGGATACGATGAACTTCCCGAAGACTTGAAAATCTTCGTGCCAAATTTTGAGCACGTACTTTATGATGTATCTACTTATACGGATGAAGACATTAAGGGCAAAGCACAAACACGAATTTTATTGACGCTTCTACGCGATATTTTCACGAAAGACGGCGACAAATTGCAAGAATCTATACTTCGTTCGATTCACTATTTGAATGAATTGGAAGACAGGCAAACAGGGACGGAATATTTAGAAACAATCATACGTTACGTTTTGAGTGCCGGAAAATCATTAACTAAACACAATGTTAAAAAAATGATTACACAAATTGAAACGAATTATCCTGAGGGGAGTGAAGTAACTATGACAATGGCAGAAACTTGGATGGAAGAAGGCATGGAAAAAGGCTTGAAAAAAGGCATGGAAGAAGGCATGGAAAAAGGTATTTTAAAAGGTAGAGAAGAAGGCGGAGCGTCCGCTTTATCCGAAACGGCGATTCAACTCCTGACTGAAAAATTCGGCAAAATACCCCAAGATATGAAAGACGGCATTTCAAAAACGGATACTGCTATTTTGAAACTATTGTTAGTGAATAGCTTTAAGTTTCAAGAAATAGACGAGGCTCGAAAATACATTCAATAATGTAGTTTAGAAAGCCGCCGCTAACTACCTAAAAAACACTTATGGTATCATTATTGATTCCATAAGTGTTTTTCTTTTCGCAAAATATCCAATCCAACCTAAGAAATCCAGCCACTGACACCGTTTCACGAACTTCTCAACGTTTCCACCAAACTTCGCAACGTTTCCCCTAAACCTCGCAACGTTTACACAAAACTTCGCAACGTTTCACGAACTTCGCAACGTTCCCACCGAACTTCGCAACGTTCCCACCAAACTTCGCAACGTTTACACCGAACTTCGCAACGTTTCACGAACCTCGCACCGTTTCACGAACTTCGCAACATATTCCCCATAACCTCCCAACGGATCCCGTTCAGAAGGCAAAAAACCCCTTAACCTTAAAGGTCGAGGGGTCTTCTCTTTCTGCCACTTTTAACACCTAAAACTATTCTCTAACTAGAATAGTTGCAGGTACTGAAAGGTTGTTTCCAGCAGCATCTTTTATATTAAGCGTAGCGAGTCCTACTAGTGATAATCCGCTTCTAATGTTTTGTGGTGAGACATTGCTTTCCAGTCTTAGGACAACTGTCGTCACATTGGTTCCAACGGTCGTCGTAATTGTATCATTGGATGCAACAGTGGCTCCACCAATGAGAAGTGCAAAATCCGTAGTTCCTGCTTTCGTATGAACAGACTCAGAAAAAGTAAGTGTAATTTCTCTCGTGTCTGTCAGCTTGGCAGATGTTACAGTAGGTGCAACATTCTCTTTCAGTAGGACGGTATCGGTAAAGTAAGGCTCCATTGTTTTCGTAGAACCTAGCGCCTTAACGTTCTCGATTGTAATGTTGCGCGTTCCACTGAAAATATTGGAATCAGGTACGAGGTTAAGTACCGCCACTTGATAAGGGATTCCAGCCGTTACTGCTTGCCTCAACGTTACAGACTCAACAATTGCTCCGTCCACTCTGTAGTTCGCCGGATTGATTGCGGATGCTCCATCAACAGCATTGTTAAATGTAACATTTACTTTATTAGTATCATCCACATCTTGAGCCACGTTTGTTATTCCTACAACGATTGTGTTGCTCGGAGCCGCGTCTTCACCACGAGTGAAAGTCACTTTTGCTGGTGCTGGCAAGATGTCCGTATCGCTCGTTAATTTAACAAATCCTAAATCTAACGTATAAGTGACCCCTTTAATATCTGTAGTGGCCCCTCCCAAAAATGCATCCAATTCCACACGGACGATATTCTTGTTGTGATCGTCTTTACGAGTTGCTTTTGTTGCGGTAAAGTTCGTCGTGGGACTCGTTACATAGTCTTTTACAAATGTTCCCGATCCGCTAATTTTTGAATCGGCGTCAATCTTAATGTTTTTATCAAATATAAGTTCCAAATACTCTTTGCCGTCCGTGGCATCTTGAACAACAACACTGGCTACCATTTTAGGAGCATCTACATCTTTAACAAACGCAACGACTTGGCTTGTAGGCTTTCCTACTTCTCCACTTAAGTCGGTGAAAGAAGAGACTTCTACAACTGTAGCGCCGTCCAATACACGTGCGGCAGTGACAATATATACTTCAGGATTACTATCATCTTTGACAACAGTAGTTGCGTTCACCTGACCGACTTTCACATTAGGAGCCGAAACAAGTTCTTCGGAGAATCGAACTGCAAATGTAGTTGCACCCGTTTGAGTATATGAACTTACCGTTGGTGCTACTCCATCCGGTGAACCTTTTGAGAATGAAATCATTGCTGGATTGGGCGTTATTAAGTTACCCACTTGGTCTTGTGCGCCAATAAATGTAGCGACAATGTCTTTGTTTGCAAGTACGTTCGAAGCCATTGTAAAGACAACTTCATCCGCACCCGCAGCAATTCTTCCTGAAACACCTGTAACAGCTGACCCGTCCGCATATTTAAACGAGACGTTAGCGAAAGCCTTCATTGGTTCTGAGAACTTAACTTTTGTTTGTGAAGCTGAAATTCTTTCTACACTAATGATTTGAGGTGCTGTTTTATCGGCTGCAATCGTGATCATTTCGTCGTATTTGTCAATAGCTGTACCATCTATTGCCTTTACCCCGTCAATTAATACATCGTACCGTTTTAAGAGTACTTCTTTAGATGTGATGATCAAGAACTTGCCGTCTCCACTAAGTTCACCTGTAAGCGCCCCTACAGTGACCTTGTCCAAACTGCTTAACGTAACATTCGCTTTAAGAGCACCACTTTTACCATTCGTAAATAATGAAGCGGGATCAATTTTCGCGCTAAATGCAACTTTGACTTGTGTCGCATTAATCGACATTACTTCAGCTACAAAACGATCACCGGGCGCGAAGTCAAAGGTAACAGCAATCGTTTTTTCCATTGCTTCTTCGCCTTTAGTAAACGAAATTACATAGGTATCTTCAATAGGCCCCGCAACTACTTTTGAGAGTACACCTCTTTCAGCCGAAATGTTGTGAATGTTCGACTGAACTGCCGCTAGTTTGTTTTCCGTGCTTGCGTAACTTCCGCGCGCAACATTGATAATTCCAGAGTTCACTTGCTTAGCCACCGCTCTAATTGCCATAAGATCTTTATTTGCCAGTTCACTTCTATTGATAAACGTAGCCATTTGCCCACGCGTCACAAGTGTGTTCGGTGAGAATGTAGTGGCTGTCGTTCCAGTCGTAATTTCGTTGGAATAAAGAGTCCGGATAAATTCAGCATGCCAATCCTTAGTTTTAATATCTTTAAATGGAAATTCAGTAAGTTTCGCTTCTTTTAAATCGTACCCAAGCACGATGATCTTTGCCATTTGCGCTCTCGTTAAGTTCGCCGAAGGCTTGAATGTATTGTCTTCATACCCTGAGATGATGCCCGCTTCAACAAGCGCTGCGATATGTCCATAATACGGGTTTGTCTGACTTACGTCTGTGAATCCAGGATCTTTCACGTTTACGATATCCAGTTCCAAAGCAAGTGCCATAATTTTTGCAGCGTGCGCACGACTAATGTTTTGGTAGGGTCTGAATGTGCCATCCGCGTACCCGCTAATGACCTCTCTTTCAGCTAAATTCATTACACCTTCATAAAAGTAATGAGTTGAAATGTCTTTCACATCGGAAAATGACGGTACTGTCGTTTCGACCGCTTGTGTGAATGTAGGAACAGCCGCCACAAACGCCCCAGTTGCAACAGTTGTTGCTATCGCAGCCTTAAGCATTTTATAAGCATTGGATTTCTTCATTTTCAATAACCCCCGTAATAGTATAGTAGTCTTGCCATGAAATACTTTAATACCTCTAGGAATAGTTTACCATATCCCATATCCAGGGTGTTACCAATTTAACAGAACAATGCAATCCTTTTAGATACCCGAACTCATAAATATGCAGTGAAAAACCCAGCATTTGTCCATTTTTTTTAACTTGGGTACACTTCCTATACATTGCACATAGGATAATTTATAAGTTATGAAAGGATTGATAAAAATGTATTACGTTCCAAATATGTATCCATATCCTCATTATGTGAATTGGCCAATGTATAATCATGGCAGGCAATGCTATTGCCGGACTCTTCCTGTTGAGGTAGAAAGTTTTCCTCATGATGTCAGCACTTTACTAAGAGATTATGGAGCAGAACCGTTTGTCGTTAATATCAATCAAGCTGCAAAGCAAAACAATACGTACCGTACCGCTTTATGGACAGGAACACATTTGCAAGTTACCTTAATGAGTCTTAATGTTGGCGAAGATATCGGTTTGGAGATGCATCCTGACGTTGACCAATTCCTACGTGTTGAACAAGGTCAAGGTATTGTTCAAATGGGCAAGAATAAAAATAATTTAAACTTTGAAAGAAATGTCTATGATGATTCTGCAATAATGCTACCTGCTGGAACATGGCACAATCTAACCAATACAGGTACTATTCCGCTAAAACTTTACTCGATATATGCTCCTCCTAACCATCCATTTGGCACTGTTCATAATACTAAAGCAGATGCATTAGCTTCGGAAGAAAGCGACGGTCATGGCGACGGAAATACAGTTATTTCCGGGAGAACCCCAGATGAATGGATACAGTACACGGATTTTTTGGTAAATGAAGGATTAGAGGATGTTAAAAGAGGAATAAATGCTACACACATTCTTCAAGAATTTATTCTAATGGGGGTTCTTGTAGGAAAAGGATATTCTCCTGAAAAAGCATATGAAACAGTAGAGGAATGGGAACGTACGGGAGAATCCAAACTTCTTCAGCAAAGCAAAAATATGTAGAATAATTGTTTAGTTGCCGTGCAAGATGCAATTGTGACAATTCATCCGATTTTATAAGTATGCAGTAAAAACCCCAACCAAGGTGTCGTGCACAGGCAAGCTCCACTCCTAAAGTGAAACGTTCCTTTTTTCATTCTGGAAAAAGCGAAACTTCGCTATAATTAACAAAAGGATTGGAGGAATGTCCAGTGGGAAATGATCTAGAAAAAGTATTAACTACATTAAATAATATCGAAAACAATCAAAATGAATTCTCCAACAGCATAAATACCCTTGAGAACAATCAAAATCGCTTTGCCTCTGATTTAAAAAACTTAGATAAAAAAGTCGATGATCTAAACCTGTCATTTGTCGCTGGATTGGAGCCCTATTTCAACAACTTCGAAAAACAAATTGATGATATGTTTGATAAGTTATCTTCAAAAATAGAAAATCAAAAAAATGCCATTGATGTTCTTTCAGCTCGAAGCATACAACAAGAAGCCGACATCAACGTCTTGAACCGAGTCGTTAGAAATCAGTAAACTTATTTGCAACACACAAATGCCGAAAATTAATGTTCGGTGTTTTTTAATTTTCATTTCTACTAACAGTACCTTGCATTGAATAGTACTGTGTGATATATCATTATTCATTGGTACGTCTCATATAATGGTACTGCCTATTGATTAGTAGTGAATTCGGTGAGGGTAATTCCCGTACTGTTATCGGGGCTGGGGAAAATACGATTCGGTTGAAGTCGATAATGGGCGAATTACTGTTAGCTAAAAATATAGGCAGTACCCTATGTCAGTCAACTTCTGACGAGTGGTACTGCCTTTTTCATGAGTTACACTACTGGTGCTTCCCCGCCAAACGCTGCCCATTCTTCTCGGGACGGTCCATATACACCCGGCACAGGTAATCCAGCTTGTCTCATGAGCACCGTCATCTGACCACGATGATGTGTTTGATGCGAAGATAAAATACCGAGGACAGTTCCTACTGACCACTGTTCCCCGTACATGTCTTTCACTTCAGCTAGTGATTCGTCAGTCCACTGCCCTTTCATCGCCGCGACCATTCCTGCATTCGAAGTGCGATACGCTTCTGCAATTTCAGCTGCTGTTTCCGGAACTGATGCATCTTGAGGTGTCGCCTCGAACTCGAGACCTGCACGTGACATCATTTCATGAAGTGTCGTCGTAATATGCCAAGCAATCCGACCGAGTGTACGATCATCGGGTGACACTTCTTGTCCTAATGATTCGTCCGTAAGTGTGTCCAGTACTTTTTGTGTCGATCCACTTTCATGTCCCCAGTTTAAAAGAAATTCTTCAATCGTTTTATACATAATGAACCCTCCAATATTTTAAATATCCTTCTTCTAAAGTAATTCGCCAATTGTCCGTTGATATCCTTCTTCCATTTTCCGAACGGAAAGTGCGTGCCCACTAGTTTTTGGTGTACTGGTTGTACTGGTGACAGTCCCCTTTACAACTCGAAAACTATTCAGACAATTTAAACCGGAATACGAAAAACAATCTACAGAGATTTCTCTCTACTGGATCTTTCTTCTTATGTAATTTGTTCAGGGGACTGGTACGCACTTTTCAAATAAACACCTCAAAATTTAATTTTAGTTAACCACTTAAATTCACGAATGTGAACTAGGAATGTAAATACAGTAGAAACAGTAAGAATAGAAAAAGCCCCCAACCAATTTCTCGGTTAGAGGACAATCTCTCTCACTTTAATTATCATTGAATATATCTTCTAGCTTCGTCTACTTCCTGAAACTTGAAGCTGTTAACTACTAAGAGTTTTAAGGTGACCGTATCTGAGTTCACGATGCCATCTTTAATATCTTGTGGTACTTTTCCAAATCTGTCAATCAATATTTGAATAGCTGTTTCAGACAGAGCCGCAACTCCGCCTTTTTCCATGCCTTGTTGAAGGCCTTGTTGCAATCCTTGTTGCGCTCCTTCTTCTTTCCACATATCAGCTAATGTCATAGCTACCTCACTCCCTTCAGGATAAGTCGTTTCAAATTGTCGAACAATTTATACCACATCTCTTTAGGCACGCACTTTTCCAGAGGACTCTACAGGCACTTGAAAACAATTAGTTATTTCACTTAATTTTGAATGTACTTCTTAATATCATCAACCGTTTGAAATTCAAAAATATCTTCAATTAAAACTTCTAACGTTACCATATCTAACTTTGATAGCTCATTTTTAATATCTTCAGGAACAGTGTAGAATTTTTTCGTCAATAATCGAAGAGCCATTTTGGATAAAGCTTCTGATTTTCCTTGTTCCATTCCAGTTTGCAAACCTTTTTCCATGCCTTGTTGAAGGCCTTGTTGCAATCCTTCATCTCTCCACATATCAGCTAATGTCATAGCTACTTCACTCCCTTCAGGATAAGTTTTTGCAAATTGCTTAATAATTTTTTCTACATCTTTTTTTGTCAAGTCTATTGCAGCACTAAAGATATAACGCATCATCGTTTCAAAGTATTCCAATCCCGTTTGTTTATCCTCTAATTCATTTAGATAATGAATCGAACGAGAAATAGATTGTAGCAGTGCATTCGGATCCTTTGTAAATATATCGCGAAAAAGCGTCAACAAAATTCTCGTTTGCGCCTTTCCTTTAATGTCTTCGTCATCATATGTCGTTAAGTCATAAATTAAGTACTCAAAATTAGGCACATAGGTTTTCAATTCTTCCAAAAGCTCTTCATATCCGTTTAGCATCGCACCTAAATTGGAAGGCAAACGCCAATTCGACCTACCATGATGGATAACGAGCGGAATGACAATGGGCAGCTCCTTGGCATTCTCTTTATTCATTTTGGCTTCCCAGATTTCAACCATGTATTTCAATAGCTGAAATGCAATGCCTTTATCCTCGTAACTTTTATGTTCAAACAGAAAATAAAGATATCCTTCTTTTTCATTGATATCCACTTTAAAAAGTAAATCAGAGAAGCTTTCTTCTAGTTCCTTGTTGATGTAACTGTCTTTTTGTGGTTCTAACGTGTTTATATCAACAATTTTCATAATGTTATCTGGCAAGTAATTCTCGAGAAAATCCTTTGCCGTTGAAACATTACCTAATGTTTCCTTGAAAAATTTATCGTGTGGGTTTTACACTTTCATAAAGAGTTTACCCACTTCACACCATATTTCCGATCAATAATCCTTACTTTATAGTGTATAATCTAACCTCCGTCTTGACCAATAATATCGGCGAGCAGTCATCGTTAAATTGTATGAATTGCGTTAGTACCGGGTACCCGAACTTTTCTTCTTTAAATGAAGCATTTCCTTAAGGTTAATATATGTAGAAATAAACTCTGGTGACGGTGAGATTCCTAATTCTTCATGTAACATTTTATTATAATTTTCATATAACCTTGTTAAAGCAAAATAGTCATTTTGAGCTGCAAAAGCCATCATTAGAAGATTTACAACATCCTCATCCAACTCATTAAAGGAAAGTAGCTTACTTAACAATCTGATTGCTACCCTATTTTCGTTAGAACGAAGTAGATTCTCACCTAATTGCTTTACAAAAAGACTATATAACTGAGAAAGCCTCTCCACATCGTTTAAAGACCAGAAAAATGCTTTTTCTCCAAATAATTCGCCTCTGTACAACTGTTCGATTTCTATTGCTTTATTGATGTTCGATGTGCTAATTGAAGAAATGAATGTTAACTGTTTCTCAAATTCAATACTATCAATATATATTTCAGTTAATTCTAATCCATAATTTTCGTTATCAGACTTTACTATATGTTTATAACCATGAGGTTCCAACGATTTCCGTAATTGATATATCGCTGTATTTAAATAGATTTCTGCGTTTTTCAAGGGCATTCCATCAAAAACATCTGTCGTGATTTTGTTCCTTGACACCATTCTCCCCCGATGGAGTAATAAATACCCGAACAATTCTGCACTTTTTCTGGAAATAAATTTCACAATGCCATTTCTTTCGCTACGTACCTCAAGCCCACCAAGGACAAAGGCACTTAATTGATTTGGGATCTTATTCTCGTTGCCTAAATCGTCATATCGGTTTATGGCAACAGCCTTATCAACGGTTTTTTCTAAACGACTTAATGAAACCGGCTTAACTATGTAATCCAAAGCGAAGAGGTCATAGGCATCCAAGGCAAAGTCTTTATTAGAAGTAACGAACACAATATGGAGGTGAGGTTGTTCTTCGGCCATTCTTTTAGCAAAATGGATTCCACTTTCTTCAGGCATATTAATATCAACAAAAGCCATATTCACTTCGTGATGGTGAACAAATAGAGATGCAGAAGCAGTATCATAAAACTCACCAACAACTTCAATTATAGCGATTTTTGCAAGCAATTTATTCATAATGAAATGCATGGCTTTTTCGTCGTCAATAAGAATAACTTTCACCTTTACTGTCCGCCCCTCTCATTCTTGTACAGGAAGCGAGAAGAAAAAAGTACTCCCTTGCCCTAGCTTACTCTCATACCAAATTTCTCCCCCATTTATTTCTAACAATTTTGAAGACAAATAGAGACCTAGACCTGTTCCTTTTTCACCTACAGTACCCGCATCAGAAGTTTTCTGAATGTCTTGAAATAGAGTTTGAGCAATTTGTTCATTGACTCCTTTTCCAGAATCTTGAACTGAAATAATTACTTGCTTATCCTTTTTAGTCGTAGAAATTTCAATGGTCCCACTAACATCTGTAAATTTGATCGCATTGGAAATTAAATTCCGTAGAACGAGATCAATCATCTCCTTGTCAGCAAACACGGTAATTTCTTTATCAATTTCTTCTGTGACAGTGATCTGTTTTATGTCGCTTCTAGCTTTCATTTTCTGTATCGATTGTTTAACAATTGTTTTTAAGTTCCATATATGTGGTTTAAAGCCCATTTCTCCATTTTGACTTCGATACCAATCCAGCATTTCTTCAACAATCATATATGTTCTTTTCACTTGTTCGCTAACTTCACGAAAAACTTCCATACTATCACTTTCGATCGTCTTTAAATCCTCTTCTACTATTTCGGTTAAATTAATCAACATTGCGAGAGGATCGCGAATATCATGAGCAACTACTGTAAACAACTTGTCTTTAAAAGCACTTAACTCTGTAAGTTGAGTTGCACTACTCAAGAGTTTTTCTTGATAAAGCGTAACTTGTGTAATATCACTAAACAGTAGCAACTTTCCAATCATATTCTTTCTTTTGTCATAAAGAATTGAAATCTTAACCTGATAGTATTGCGGACCGTCATTATGTTGAATCGTTATATGACTTTCACTATTTTCTGGCCGTTCTATACTGCTGCGTATTTCAGGGTATCCTGAAAACATATGTGCTGCTGACCCATTCACCTGTTCAAATGGGTGAACTCCGCCTTTCAACATTCTCTTCGCGGATAGATTTAAATTTGTAATGTTGTTCTCAATATCCAGAATCATTACCCCGTCCTGCATCGTTTCAAATATCGTTTTCATAGCGGTGGGCATAAGTCTGAACATGTTGAAACGAAAAATTCCTCTTATGAAAAAGTAACCAGTTAACACAAATCCTACGGGTGTTAAATCGAGATAGAAATTAAAATGACCAATAAGGTAAATAACATTTGCCACCCAAGGCGCTATCGCTCCTAGCATCATCATAATTATTTGATTTCTAACCAATGGAATCGCCTTCAAATACATGTATACAAACAAGCCCATTCCAAGAAGTGCTTGAAGATAACTGTAGCTTATGTGAACCCAATACCAGGGAGCCTTTAGCAACTTAACAGTTGATCCTATCCCCCCCTCTTTGTCTAGAAAAATGTCTGTATAAAAGAAGTGATGCAAATCATTGGTGTAATGTAAAAGTAGCGTAATAATCGGAATAACAAATAACAATGGAATCCATTTTCTAAACCATACATAAAGGCCACTATAATGTATGACTAAAATTAACCAGAGCGTTGATATGAAAGGAATCCCAATGTACTCTACCCTTAACCAAAATTTAATCGTTGATAAATCTGGACTCATAAACTCAAAAGCAGAACCGAAAGAATAAAAGGATCCAGCCACCATCATCAACGCACAGTATTTTGCTACTACTATCTGTCTTTTTTGGAAACAAAGATAGGCAATATACAACATAAGACCTGTTGCAGTAATTAATAACAGAAAGGCAAACGAGTTAAAGCTCATTTCATAAGTTCCTCCACATTTCAACTTCTATATACCTACATATTTCGACATTTTTTAAGTGAATCCCTTTTTTTCTGTTGATAAAATACTTATAAATCTGGAAAGTATACAGTTGTTATGCGAATGTTCAAATCAAAGTCTAAGATTCTTTCATTATACTTTCATTGACAGTGTGTAAACTTTTAAGGGGAGGACAAGCTTTTACAAGAGGAGAACTTTTTGGGGAAACATGTCTGTAAGATGAGGAAAGACCCCCTCGGACTACTCCTGTTGTGGTAAATTGTCTTGGGTTGTTTTACCTATATTAATGAAGAGGAGAGGATTTTAGATGAAGAAAAAGAGTTTGGGATTCTTAGAACAAAGTAAGTCTGGTTTTAGCAAATTATCTTTATTGATGGCATTTACATTGGCTTTTTCTATTTTACCTGTTGGCGCTTTGGCAGAGGAAGGAACAACGGAACCAATCATTTCGGTACCACCAGTAATAGTACCACCAATGCTTATCATGCCAGAACCAACAGTGACACCAGTCGTAACACCTATAGAGATGAATGGCGAGGATAATGCTGGGGATTCAACGGAAAATATCGATAATACGGTAGTGGATGATGTAGTAGATCCTGTGGATGCGGTTGGTGCACTTAATGGCAACCTAGAATTACAAGGTGGAGCAATGGTAACCCTAGCGAAAACTAAATTTACTGGGATTTCCGGAACAAATACGTTCTGGGCAACATCTGGAGAAGAGCTTGCACAGTCAAATCCTGGTACAGATGCCACTCTATCTTCTTTGAATTCTACTTACACTATTAATATAAGTGTCAATCCCTTTGTACCGGCTTCTGTTGGTCAAACAATCTCCGTTATTGAGGTGAATGGCAGTGATGAAATTGTTGGCTTTGGAACATTTACAGTAGAGAATGATACAGAAATCGGTACGAACGAGCCTCCTATTGCTAAAATGAGTATAATTAGTGTCCCAACTGGCGGGCAATATTGGCATTATGTATCTAATCTGTTTACCGATCCTGAAGGGACACAAATGTACATTAGTAATATTGTAAGTTCGAACGCTAGTATTCTAGCGGTACTTTATTCTTATGATTATTATTTTTATCTATATGGAGTTACAGCAGGCACTGCTACAATTAGTTTCGAAGTAAGAGATGAAACTGGTGATAAAATCGAACATACGCTAAACGTTATAGTTGCGCCGGGTGCACCCAATCTATATTTCAGTGGTGACATGCCTTTTACAAACATACCCGTCTCGTTGACCTTCTATCCAAATAGCAGCGAGTGGTTTAATGCCATTACCTCGGTAGAAGTAAACAATGTAGTTATTCAACCGGAAAACTATACACTTACAGAAGAGAAAGAGTTTAGTGACGAGGATGGAACGTGGACAGATGATGAAATTTTATTCGACGCAGGTGTGTTAAAAGAAGGTGAAAATCGAATTGTTGTTAAAGCTGAAGGATACGCTTTTGCAACATATACTCTATATCTTCACAAGGCCGAAGAATCTTTCTATACAAGTCCTTTAACTATCAATAAAACGAACGGCGGTATTACTGCCACGTTTAAGTCCCTTTATAATTTTGACAATGATAGTTACTGGGAACAAGCGACTGCTATATTCCAGCTAATGAATGGCAATGTACCGATTAGTACCGTTTCATTTACGATAGATGAATTAGATTCATATCAATCATTCAAGGCTCAATTCAGCTTATTTGATGCAACGACGAATCCTAACTATTCTGTTAGAGCATTCCTGATTACTGGGGATAATGCTGACAATAGTTTCCTGGGGCACAACCTCTCTACTGAAGTAACACAGGAAGAATTCGATGCTCTTTATCAAGAAAGTCGGAACGGTTAATTTCAATCTTAGATTTCAGTAGTAACTTATAGTATGCAATAAGATAAAAGAAGAAGAGAGGTAAAATATTCGTGAAAAGAAAAATAGCAATTTCCTCACTAATTATGTTTCTATGTATAGCTTTGTTACCTAGCACATTTTTAGCTGCAGTGACCGTTAATCCGGTATCAAGCTCGCTCCATCAAGGTAGCCAGCTAACTATATCGGGTACTTCAGACCTTTCTGAGGTGATTATTAAAGTTTCTCGTCCTGATAATAGTATGTTGTATTTCAATGTTTCACCAGTGAAGAACGGTATTTACAGCGACACAATTACCCTTGGTCAAAATGAACCTATTGGAACCTATACAATACTTGTCGGACAAGGAGAAGATATTTCAACTACTTCTATATTGGTTACTGAGAAAAAAGTAGACGGTGGAGGTTTAGTTCCTAACCCAACTCCTGGTGGCGGAGGTTCGGTTCCTATTACAACTCCAGCCCCACCAACGGAACAAGTTCAAGTGACCGTTGATAATAAGAAAGTATCCGGTCAAGTTAACTCACCTAATGTTAAAGAAGTTAAAGTAGAAGGACCAACATTATCTGACGACAAACCTGAGGCAAGTATACAAATACCTGCAACATCAATGAATATAGTCGCTAAGTCTTCAAAACCACTTATATTTCAATTCGGTACAGTACAGGTTTTTATACCAAATATAGTTTTAAAAGATTTAGTAGTAGGCTCTCCTGAGAGTATTACAATTACTGTGAAAAAGGATATGTCTTCCAATGTTAAAGGAGCAGTCTCCGCTACATTTGATTTTATCATCACATCATTTAAAAATGGAAGTACGTCAACAGCTTCTAAATTTTCAAAACCTATTCAAGTAACAGTTCCTGTGTCATCAGTTGTCAAGGACTCGCGCAAAGTAGCTGCTTACTATTTGAATGAAACTACGAAGAAATCCGAATATGTTGGCGGTAAGCTTAAAAATGGAAACGTTGAATTTAAAACGAATCACTTTTCAAAATTTGTCGTACTAGAAAGCGACAAAACGTTTGCGGATATTGAAAAACATTGGGCACAAGATGAAATCGAAGTACTCGCATCTCGTATGATAACAACAGGTAAGACAGACACTAAATTTAATCCACAAGGACAAATTACACGTGCTGAATTTGCTGTATTAATTGCTCGTGCACTCAACTTACCAAGGAATGATTACAAAGGAACATTTACAGATGTAACGATGAGTAAGGGATGGGCATACGCTGAAATTGAAGCAGCTCACAAAGCTGGAATTGTGAATGGGGTATCTAAAACTAAATTCTCACCAGATGTTTTGATAACACGTGAAGAAATTGCAACAATGATTATCCGTGCTATTCAATATCAAGATGAGGAACTACTAAATAATCTAGATACATCAAAAGTATTCGCTGATGCATCTTCAATTGCTTCATATGCAGAAGAATCAGTTAAAAACGCTACTGCACTTGGTATTGTTTATGGACGTGAAGGTAACCAATTTGATCCAAAAGCAAACGCAACACGTGCCCAAAGTGCAGTCATGCTTTACCGAACACTAGAAAAATTAAATGAATTCTAGTAGAAACAAAAAAGAGTCAGCCTCGTGCTGACTTTTTTGTTTTCACTAAACCTAGTCCTATTCTCCGACTAGTTGTAGAGTACCCATTACTTTCTTTTTCCCTTCTTGTATACTCACTAACACAATTGACCATATTGGGAATAGGAGATTCAAAGATTCATATTAATTAAAAGGAGTAACTTTTATGTCAGCAGAGAAATATTGGGTAAGCGAACACAGCGGAGTTGAAAAAACAAATTTGGCAATCCTCAACGAATATCTCCTCAGTATAAAACTTGAAAATAAAGCGGAAGCAACAATAACAAAGTATCGCAAACTACTGGAACGATTTCTATGCGAATGCAGTGTCCCAGTGAAGGAAATGACATCAGATAGTATCCATCGATGGCTCCGAAACTTCTCCGGGAATAAGAGCCCCAGAACGGTTGATTTGCTGTTGTCTACCCTATCTTCATTCTTTAAGTTTTGCTTGGATGGAGATTACATCGACTCCGTGGTCATCAAGAACCGATGGAGGCCAACCATTCCGCAATCTCTCCCCCAGTTCCTGAATGAATAAAGGGTACCTGTGCAAGAAACAACAACAAACAATTCAACCAATTGTATATACATACATATTCGAGGTGTTTTTCAGTATATACCGAATAAATATGTAATTGTAGTGTATAGTCAGAATAGTTTGATGCACAGGTACCTAAAACTTTAAGATGGTACAGCTGTAGCAATAACTTTTGCTGAAACGATTGACGGTAAAACTGTTAGCTTTACTTCATCTGGTACAGGTAAAGCACATGTAACAGCATTACAAGTTCTTGGAGTAAAAGATCTTGCTGGTAACCTGTTAAAAGAATTTGCAAACCCTGTATTTCCTGAAACAAATGAAATCGACTTAACAGCAAACACTACATTGGATGTAATCACAATTAATTCTAAAACTGCAAAGTTAGCTGAATTAGTTGATACTCAAACAGTAAAAGTTAAATTCAATGCAGGAATTAATGACGTTTCTACAGGTGCATTTACAGCGTTAGACAGTGACTCTAATTCAATCATTGATTCAGTTGAATTTGATGGTACTTCAATTGTGACACTTAAACTTAAAAAAGATAAAGTTAAAACTGATGGAACTGGTTTGGTCTTAAATATCGATCCTTCTAAGTTAACAAGTGTTGCAGGTAAGATTACTGCTGGTTCGGGTGTAACTATTAATACAGCTAACCTACTTGATTCTGTTGCTCCAGAAATTACTAATACAACAGCTTATGATATTGCTGGTGAAGTAATCAAAATTACTTATTCCGAGGCTCTTGAATTTGGAACTTCTAATCAAGAACTGAAAAATAGTGACTTTACTGTTGTCCGTATCTCAGATAACAAAACGTTAGATGTTGACGGAGGCTATACTGTTGCTATTGCAGGGGGAAGTAAGGAAATCCATATTACTCTTAAAGATACAGCGACACGTACTTCAGAAACTGCTTACCGTGTAACTGTAAAAGGTGCTAAATATACAACAGACTCAGCTGCAAATGAAATTACAGATTCTGTTGGAGTGTCAGATAAAATAACATTCACTGCAGCTAGCGCACTTACAGTATTGAACACTGCATTGGATGCAGCAGGTACAGCAACAGAAGCAAATTATTCAGCTGCTGGAATTACAGGAGTTACAACTGGAAATCTAACAGCAATTAATACTGCTGTTGAAACAGGAAAATCTTCTGGTGTAGCTCTATCAAAAACTGCAATCCAAGATTTAGTTGATGCAGAATTATTAGCTCTTAAAGCACTTACAAGCTTTACAGCTATTACATTTACACAAACAGGTACTATAACTGGTACTAATGTTCAGTATCAAACTGCAGCGGCTGTAATTGCTGCACTTCCAACAAATGTTACAGTTACTCTTGCAGATTCTACAACTGCCGTTGTTCCTGTAACTTGGGCTGATACTGATACGTATGATGCTGCAACTGCAGGAGATTATACTTTTACTGCTATCTGGGGTACATTACCGGCTGGCGTAAATAACAGTGCAAGTTTAGCAGTACCAACTGTTGAAGTAACGGTCGCTCCTTAAGTTCGACTACCATAATAAAGGGTACCTGTGCATAAAACAACTTAGACACTACTCTGTCAATTCGAAGGTTTAGCATCTAGTAGAAGTAAGATCCTGTGGAGAGAAATCTTTGCAGGGTCTTTTTCTATTTCATAAATAGTGCGTGCCCACTAGCGTTGCATAGATTCCATTATATATAACAGATTGAATAAATTTCCATATTGTGTTTGTTTAAAAAATAAAAAAAGTGAACAGGTCGTTTAAGACCAATCAGTTCCCTTTTTTTGTAATATATTTATTATTGTTCCATTTTCATCTTTTTCTCTTTTTCTTTTCGCTTTTTTTCTTTTTCTTTATCAATGAAATGCTGTTTAGTGAGTGGGCTAACAATGGCAAAATCTTCTCCATACTGTATGGGTTTAGGTTTCGTTTTCGGTATTTTTTGCCGTCCCTTACTCTTTCTTAACTTCCGATTGAAGTCTTTTAAAAGCGCATGTATTGAAGAGAAAAGGAATTGCTGCACTGTGCTTAAGAATGTCCAACTGTTTTTGGTTGGTTGATGAATAAGTCTCATGATTTCAGCCAATGCACAGGTAATCAATGCGATGTACATCTGATTCCAAATACCAATGGGAGAATGACTGAATAAATGGCTAACCTTGACGTGCTGTTTGAGCCACTTAAAAAATAGTTCAACATACCAGCGGTTTTTATAAGCATCTAGTATCTCTTCTTCAGTCAAATCCAATCGATTTGTTATCAAATGAAAAATCGTTCCATCGTGGTCCCTAAATTCGATATATCGAACAGGTTCTTCTCGCGTTAATATGGAAACCAACTCATTCTTTGTAACTTTTGGATGTGTAGGTTTAAAAGATTTCAACGTCTCCATCTTGAAGGTTTTTCTTACACGAACGAGAAATTGGACACCTCTTTCAATCCATCCACCCATTTTTGTTTTATGTGCATATCCGCGATCCATAACGTATAAGGCACCATCAGCATCAATGATATGATTAACAGCGTCAGAGTCAGCTACATTTCCGGTTGAGGGAATCATTTTTTCAGGAAACATACTATCGGAAGAAGCAGCAACGATGCGTACATGCAACTTGATTCCTGCGGAATCTTTAGAGATTGCAGTCCAATTTAATGCGTTTTTAGGCGATTTAATATAGGTGCCGTCAACGATTCGAAGGGGTCCGACATTAGGATTAGTGTGGGGTACCTGTGCATGAAACAACAACAAACAATTCAACCAATTGTATATACATACAAATTCGGACAGTTTTTCAGTATATACCGAATAAATATGTAATTGTAGTGTATAGTCAGAATAGTTTTATGCACAGGTACCCAAATTTTAAGTGAACTTGAATTGACTGAATTGCGTTAGAACCTGGCACCCGAACTTTATTGTTAAGTTTTCAAATTTCACGACTGAAGACTTTGGTTTAGTGCGGCCATTTTCTTTGAAAAGTGGTGTTTGACTTATATTACATTATACGCTGGTACCCGAACTTGGTGTTAGAACCCGAAGTTTGTAGTGAATTGTCCGAATACAACCATGCACAGGTACTCGAAATTTAAGTTGGAGAAAACATTTACGGGGTAGATCAACACAGACAGAAAATCCCCTCAAAGTCTCGAAAGACAAAAGGGGATATCTGCAATTCTATTAGTCATTCAATTTCTAATGAACTTGAATTATCTGAATTGCGTTAGAACCTGGTACCTGAACTTATAAATATTAGTTTTGTAAATTAGCAAGAGTTAATGTAACAGAGTTACCAGCTAAATCACTTACAGTAATAGGAGATGTTAAAGCACTAAATACAACTTTATCAGTACCTGCAACAACACCAGCAACTGTAATTTCTAATGTTACTTTATCAACATTCCAAGCTACAGTAGCAGTAGCAACGCCAGCTGGAGTCAATACAGATTCAACAGCAGCTTTTAAAGCAGCTTTAGAAGCAGTATCTACTTCTTCGCTTAATTTAATTGCTGTAGTTACACCATTTGATGTTAATTCAGCTGCAGCAGCAGGCAATTTAGTAAGAACTGAAGCAACTGTTTTATCAATTTCAAAAGTTATTGAAGCAGTATTACCGTTACTGTCTGTTACTGCTAATACATATATACCATCAACAGAGATCTCAGTTCCAGATACAAATGCAGCAGCTGGATCAGAATCTTTCTTCAAAGTAGCTAATCCTTCAAATACAGGTTTTACATTTTTATTGTATAATTCTGCATCTTCTACGCCAGTAACAGTTGCAACATTATCTACGTCTACTGATTCATAAGAAGCAGAGTCAACAACTAGATTGCCAGCAGCATCTTTAATGAATTTAGCGTTTTTCACTTTAACTACATAACTTTCATCATCTGCAATTGATACTAGAATTCCAATTTGATTTAGATTTCCAGCAACAGCAACAGTAGTGTAATCCTCAATTGCAGTTAATGGTGTATTAAGATCTGAAGATGCATATACCTCTAAATCATGAGCAAAGTTACCAAAAGTTCCTACTACATTTTCACTGAATGTAAGAGTGATTACATCTTCTCCAGCTACAACTTTTTTAGCAAGAAGTCCAGCTTCGTCTACTACAGCAGCTACTTTGTCAACGATTGTTAAAGCTGTACCAGTACCCGTTACTTTGTTACCTGATAAAGTCGCTAATTTATTATCAGTTTTAAGAGCTAAAGTGAAATTAGATACAGCAGTTCCTAATTTTTCTTTTGTTTTGATGACAACTGTGTTTGTTCCATCAGCTGTTACAGTATCAATTTCATTAGATCCAGCACTTAAAGTAAAGTCTGATTTATTAGCACTAACGATTGGTTGAGAGAATTTAAGTTTGATTGTGTTTTGATCCGTAAATTCACCAGAAGCATAAGCAGCATTTTCACTAACGATTTCCTTCATTCCAGTTGTAAAACCATCTTGAATGTTTCCGGCAAGATCTTTAAGACCCATTGCCTGAACGTGAGTTAGTGTTTTACCAGCTTGACCTGATGTGGTTCTGATGGATACAGCTTTATCATTAATTTCATCAGGGAATTGCAACAATACTGCTTTACCATCTTGAACTGGAGTAACTTCTACATCAGAAGGAAGAGCAATTACTTTTCCATCAAATGTGATTAAGTAGTTTGATGGATTGGAAAGTGTTGCAAGATCCATTTTTTCTGAAAAAGTCAACAAAACTGTCTTGTCTGTTGCACTTGCAGTAACACCACCAGAAGCAAGTAAATCTGGAGCTTTAGTATCACCAACTGCAAGAGTTGTTTCATAATCTAACATAGTATTTTTCAAAGTTGTTGTATCTTGAATACCAGCAACTTTAAGTTTGTTTGAACCAGAAAGTGCTGCATACAAATCTAATTCAACAGTTTTGCTATCAACTTGTCTAACATCTCTAATTGATACTACATCGCCGCTTGAATTTGTAATTGTGTAGTTAGATTTGACACCTTTGTTTACTGCCTTACTGAATTTAAGAGTTACTTTAAGAGCATCAGCTGAGACTTTAGCAGATGAAACTGTTGGACGAACTTGGTCAACTTGTGCTGTAACTTTAACTTCTTTAGTAGCATTTACGTTTCCAGAGTAGTCAGATACTGAGTCAATGTAAAGCGTTGTTTCATAACCTGGTAATGTGTTACCAGGTGCGAAATCAAATGAGTATTTGTTTCCAGCAATTTTAGTGAATGTTGAAGCTCTATGTTTAGTTGTACCAGATATCCAGTAAACATCAGATGCAGTAACAGTAGCTGGATCTAAATCTTCATTAAAAGTAATTGTAGCTTTTTCAAGTGTTGCTGTAACTTCAGTTACTGTTGGACCTTCTTTATCTTCTACAACTGTGAAAGTAAAGTCTTGTGATAAAGATTTCAAGTTATAGAAATCTTCTAGTAAAGAAACAGTTAAAGTATGTTCGCCATTTGACAATACTGCATTGTCATAAGGTTTTAAGATTACTTCTTTACCGTCAGTAGATACTGAACCAAAGAATGACTTGCCGTCGATTTTGAAGCTTCCAACTTTAGCATCTTTGATAGGCTCAGATACTACAACTTTAATTGCTTTATTACCAAGAGCAGTAACAGATGCAACTGTAGGTAAAGTATTGTCAAGTGGAGTAAATTCAAAGTCTTTAACGTTAATAACTTTATCTCCAGCTTCCACATCTTTAACAGTTAGCTTATAAACTTTTTGATTTGTCATTGCTGCAGCAAGTGTTACCAATACTGATTTACCATCTTCAGCTAATTCTACAGATTCCACAGTACCAGCATTTGTAGCGATTTGTTCTTTATCAACTGCATCAACAGTACCGTCAAATGCAACAACGATTTCTTTAAGGTTAGTTGCACTTACCGATACAACTTTAGTAGCTGTTGTAACAACTGGGTTTACAACTTCAAGTGCACGGTTTAAGAATTTCGCCATTTGAACACGTTTAACTGATTCGCCTGGACGGAATGCTGTTTCTGTAGTTACACCGTTTTCTGAAAGAATGTGGATGTTTGCTTTGTGGCTATCATCTACTTTGTCAGAATCTGTAACTTTAGAAAGGTCTCCTTCAAGATCTTTAAGACCGAATGCACGAACGATTACTGATGCCATTTGAGCACGAGTAATAGCTTGGCCCGGTGCTAGTTCGTTATTGCTTCCAGTGAACACGCCAGCGTGCTTAACAATTGCAGAAGCTAGAATTAATTCTTTGTCCGTGTGTGTAACTGACACGTCTGCAAAAGGTGTTACTTTGTTAATAAGGTCATGCTTCACAGCGTATGCTTCAAGGCTTGCAGATCCATCTTGGTCTACAACGTATCTTGCTAGTGTTTTAGCAACTTGACCACGTGTGATGTCTGTGTACGGAGCGAATGTTCCGTCTGCGTTACCTTTAAAGAATCCGTTTTCGACTGCAAGTGTAGCTGCTGCAAGGTCGTCCGCGAGTTTAACATCCGAGAATGCAGGTGTTGCTGCTGAAGCCATTGGTACAACCGCAGCTGCCACCATAGTTGCTGTTACCGCACCTGTTAAAAATTTGTTCATCTTAAGTTTGTTCTTAGCCATAGAATAATTTCCTCCTAGAAAATGTTTTATAAATCGATTCCCTACTATGTACGATTCTTGTGCATAGATTGAGAACTATAATCCTTATTATAGATTATAAGATTAGAATGTCAATCAATAACAGCAAGTTACTTTAATATTGTAATAGACTTGCAACAAAAGAAATATGCGTTATCTATCCTTAGTATGCCTACATTCATTAAAAACTCGACGGAATTCAGCGCGTAAAAAATTCCAATATGACCCAATAGTCTAGCAATCTAAAGGGTCTTGTCATTTTTCTGCAATAATAAAAGCCACATCCCCGGAGTAAGGGATGTGGCTTTTGCGGATGACGCATCTCGTTTTATATATATATAAATTACGAGAAAATATTCTATGCATTTTCATCTTATCATGCCAAATGTTGGAATGTCAATGCACAGCATTAGGCTTTACGTTGTTTATTGCTGCGGTGAGGATTACAAATCCAATCATAAGATAGAAGAGTAGATCGAGTAATCCTGTATGCAACGAAACTGTGAAGATGCTCATGACAAATGCGTATGCGACCGACTGATATGTGCGGAAGCCCATTTTTTTCACTTGGTTATATAGTAGAGAAATAATTACTCCGAAGAACATGAAGCCGATAACGACGAGAATATATCCCCCATCTAAGAACAATTGCCCAATATATGTTGGCGTTGTTGTTCGGTTCGGTCTTGAAATATACTTCCCTTCTTCAATACTAAGTGAATTGACGACTTCGGTTACTTTCATGCGCGGTGATGTTTGTTCACCCGGTAATATTGTTGAAATAATACCTGCATGTAGCTCGCCACCAAGATATCCTTCTTCTTTTGTATATTCCATGATTTTGCTAAGTACAATATGTCCCGTGACACTTTGACCGTTTAAACCGCGAACCCATCTCGGTGTTTGGTTTACAAGTTGTTCAACCGTTAGAAGATTTTCTGCTTGTTCTTCTGTTAATTCCACATCGGGTTGATTCCGGTTATTGAATGGATTTGACGTATCTTCCGAAATCGCACGGAGGAAACCGAGTAATGAGAAGAATACAGCTACAATGAATAATGTTGTTAGAAGCCACGATAGTTTAATGCGTTTAATAACATAATGGATTATAACGAGTGCCGTAAACAACATGATGACAATCGGTACACGGTAGCCCATTAGTAAAAACATAATCATAAGGACACCGTACATACTCGCGTACATGACCATTTTCCATTTTGTTAAGTTTTTATCACGGATTACTTGCAGCGATAAGAGTAGAACGCCGGAAAACCAAAGCAACTGACTTAAAAAATTAAGCTTCGGGTCTAGATCTACTCGAACCGATTCATCTGTGAAACTAGCATTCCCTCCCGTCAACATTGTAAAATAAGCAACGGCACCAATGAGAGCAAGTAACCAAATGAAATAGATTGTATAGCCACGGATCGATTTCAGACCAAATGATGGAAACATCCAACCTTTTTTATCGACAATATAGACACCGATATAATAACTGACGACTGCTAGGAATACAGCTGGCCAAATCGATGTGTTCACACGGAACAATTCGAATCTATGAAAGTCGAAAAGACTTACGAAAAAGTAGAGCAGTAAAAAAAACGGCAAGAAGAAGTAAGGTGAAAACGTGTCTATCCGGTTTAACCGGGTGATTCGATTTTTTAATGTAGTCATATGCGGGTAGCCATCAGTCAATAAATGACGTATTGCCTCCTTTCGATAAAATTGTTTTAACGAACTCATTTCTGAACAGCATAAGCACAATAAAGTAAATGGCAGCACAAGGAACTGCGAGCGTTAGAATATGAAGCAGAGGAGACAAATCAGCAATATCCGAATACTTGTCTGCGACGAAAAGGACAGTTGCCATGATGCTTGTTGCAACGATGACTTGAAAAGTGTTTTTAATCAAATAACGGAAGTCCATTCCTCCGATAAGTTTCCATAACGTCGTAAACGTAATGACGGAATAGAACATCGCAACGAGTGAAGCGGATAACGCAATTCCTGCCGCACCGTAGTAGTATGAGAAGATCCAGTTCGAGACGATGTTCAGTCCGATGGATATCATCCCAATGCGCATCATATAATGGCCTTTTTCAAGTGTGTAAAATCCTTTTGCAACGATTGCTTGAATGGAATAGAAAAATGCTGAACCGATATATAGGATTGCATAGGATGTTGTGACCGGCACATCGCTCAGTGAAAATTCACCGCGTACGTAGACGAGCGTCACAAGTTCTTCCATTAAGATCCACATACCTGTAAGTGCGGGTGTTAGGAAGACAAGTAAGTAGAGTAAACCTTGTTCGATCCCTTTGCGGAAGCCCGGCTTGTCATTATCTTGTCTCGATTTCGCAATGATTGGGAATACGATTGTTGCGATTGTGACCGCGAATATCGCTTGCGGAATGTTGACGAGCCGGAATGCGTAATTGAGATGCGAGACGATACTATCTTCACCAAGTCTCGCACCAAAGAACGTATTCACCAATAAGTTAATTTGCCCAACGGCGATTGTAAGCCCAACAGGCCAGAAAATACCGTAAAATTCTTTCACTTCGGGCGTGTCTATTTTCTGCTGCCAGTTTAAGAATTTTTTCGGAGTACGATAAACTACTTTAATGAAGAGACTTAAAATTGTACCGGCTAAATAACCAATTGGAACGGCCAAAATACCGATTTTATTGTGAAAAATAAACGTAAAGAGAATGGTTACTAGGACAACGCTTGTTTGAGAAAAAACAGAGAATGAGAACTTCCGTTTAGCGTCAAAAAAGCCTTCGTACACCGAGTTCACACCAACGAAGACGAGTGAACCGAAATAAATCATGACGGTCCAAACGGCAATTTGGAGTCCATCTTCATATTGAATGAACGATGAGTTCGCATAAATCGTTTTCACAATTGGTGTAGCAAGTAGCGCACCGATTAGGCCTACGAAAAAAGCGAGGATTGCTGTTGCTTTAATAATGTTTGTTAAATGTTCATCGCCTTTTCCAAGTTTGTCGTATTTAAAATAACTTGGCAAAAAAGCGTCCTTCATTCCCGTTAGGAGGAAAAGAACGAACGCGTTTGGGATTGACATCGCCGCTATATAGGCATCTGCTTGATAGGATGTCCCAAAGAAATTGGCGATGACGAGGTCCCGGATCATACTTGAAAACTTTAAAATCACTGTAGAGACTAGAAAAATAATAGAAGCGAGTTTCATCTTACTCATATGGCGTCACGCCCGGTTTACGCCGTTCTTTAAACACCGCGATAAGAAATTGCGGGAGTAGGAGTTGACGTTTCCCTCTCGAAGGTTCTTTCAACAAACGGTAGAGCCATTCGAGTCCAAACTTTCGGTAAAATGCGGGTGCACGTTGTACATTTCCAGAAAAGACATCAAATGAGCCACCTACACCTTGAAATACGGATACGTTAAGCGCATCCATATTGCGAATGATGAATTGTTCTTGAGTTGGGCTGCCCAGTGCAACGAATAAAATTTTTGCTCCGGAATCATTAATCGTTTGAATGATCTTTGCTTCGTCTTTTTCATACCCGTCGAGTGTTCCCGCCACTTTAAGATGTGGGAATTTCTCTACGAGTTTTTCAGAAGCAAGTTGTGCAACGCCCGGTTTTGCACCATACAGGAAAACAGGTACATTTCGCAAACCCGATTCCTTACATAATGTTTCCATCATATCGACACCGGTAATTCGGGCTTTTATATTCCCACCTTGCAGTCGAGAAGCGAGCACGACACCGATGCCGTCCGGAATTCCGACGGTTGCTTTGTTTAAAATCGCACGAAGTTCGGGGTCTTTCCGAGAGTTCATTAGCTTTTCGGGATTGATGGCGACAATAAAGGATTTCTCGTTTATTTCAAGACGTGAGAAAATGCGCCCGATGGTATCATCGGACGATTCTGTATGTACATCTACGCCAAAAATTCGCTCTTTCATAGTGGATCACCTGTGTTTCGTTTTTTTCTAAGCGTTTCTACTGTCACCAAGTAAATGGTGTTTGAATCCTGCTTTTGTCCATTCATTTGAATCAAGAATGTTTTTCGTATCAAAAACAAGCCTATCCGACATCATTGGAATGACCATTTCAGGTGTTAAGTTTTTGAACTGTGTATGATCTGCTAGAATTACTACGATGTTTGCATCTATAATTGCTTCATTTAATGTTAACTTTTGTGTGTCGTGTCTAATGTCTTTAATATGTGGATCATAAGAAGCGACTTCAAGACCGAGCTTTTGAAGTTCATCAATAACAGTAAGCGAGGGACTTCCGCGCATATCGTCAACGTCCCCTTTGAAGGAAAGGCCAAGGACAGCTACTTTCAAGCCATCTTCTGTATATCTTTTCAACATCTTCTTCGTTTGTTCTGCAACGTATGCCGGCATTTGGTCGTTCGTATTCCGAGCAAGTTTTATAATATCGGAAAGTTCCGGTGCAAGTTCAACTACGAACCACGGATCGACCGCGATGCAATGTCCTCCTACACCAGGACCTGGCGTATGGATATTGACACGTGGATGGAAGTTTGCGAAACGAATCGCGTCCCAAATATTGACATCCAGCGTGTCACCAATTTTTGCAAGTTCATTGGCAAAAGCAATGTTGACGTCACGATACGTGTTTTCCATTACTTTAACGAGTTCAGCAGTTGTAGCATCTGTCAGGTGAATCGTCCCTGTAACAAATACTTCATACAGTTCTTTCGTCATCTGTGCAGAAACTTCATTGATCCCACCGATAATACGGTCGTTCTTAGTAAGTTCTTCGAAAATATGACCAGGAATTACGCGTTCTGGTGAATGTGAGACAAATAGTTCTTCACCTATGATCAAATCTGATTTAATAAGCTCTGGTATCATTACGTTCTCTACTGTTTTCGGTGGAACCGTCGATTCAAGAACGACGAGTGCACCTTTCTTAAGAAATGGAACAATAGATGCAGTTGCAGAGCGGATGTGCTCAACGTTCGCTGTTTTATCTGAATTAATTGGTGATGGAACGGCAACGATATAGATATCTGCTTCAACAGGCTCCGATGAAACCGTGAAATAGCCTTCGTCAATTGCTTTGTCGAGTCGTTCTTGTAAGCCGTTCTCTTCTATATGAAGTTTCTTATTGCGAATCATGTGAATAGCTTTTTCATTAATATCTACGCCGTGAACGTGAACTCCATTGTTTGCGAACATAACCGCCGTAGGCAATCCAATGTAGCCAAGTCCGATGACACATATCTTTTTATCCATGCTGTACTTCCTTTCATATACCTACAAAATGCAGGTATGCAGCCGTTGTCGTAGAAAATGACGATTTTGAGCTGCCCTCTAGTTAGTATGGTGATTGACCTTAGAATACATCTGTTAATTATAGCACAAAATGATGGATTGGTTGGGTCGTATTGTGTTTATTTATTGACATTACTGAACGAAATCAACGTGTACACACCTTTTTTAGACCGCTTACCGTTGACGTATTTTAATTCGGGATGAACAATGACGATATACTCCGCCTTATCGTCAAGCGCTTGGTTGGGTTGAATCATTACGGATTTGAAGTCCTCCGATTGCGATATCGTAATGGGTACTGCCCCACCCCCGAGTTGAACAAGTTCCACCCGATTAGACGTTCCAGTTTGTGAAAAGTTCATTTTATGTGGAAGATGTATGCGAAATGGTTCGTATGAATTTTTCAGCGCAAGTGTAAACAGTTTCTTGCTGTATTTATCGGTTAAAGATTTTTCAATTATTTCGCCGTGTGCAGTCATAACTTCTTGGTCTGGAAGTGCACCAATATCTGGTTGAACTCCCGTTTTATTCACCACGGTACCTGCAGGCCCTGTAAACTGACCTGTTGTTATTTTGAGCACGCCGTCCGTTAATGGATAAAAAGATTGGATTGTTCCCTTGCCGTATGACTTTTCCCCAACAATCGTTGCAGCTTGTTGTTCTTTTAGGGAGACGGCGACAATTTCAGAAGCGGAAGCGGATCTTCTGTTAATGAGAACGAATGTATCTTTTGGAAATTTTAGCATCGTTGGAACAACTGGCATTAGTTTTTCCTCATAACGCGTATATATATGGAAGGAGTTTTTCACGCCTTCAAAAAAACCAAGCAATTCTTGTGCGCTTTCAACGAATCCACCGCCATTATCACGAAGGTCGATGATGAGTTTCGTCGCTCCCCTTTTCTTAAGGCTATTCCAGTGAATCGCAATATGACTTCCTAATTCTGCCGAGAAGTTCGTAATTCGTATATAACCCGTGTCACCGTATAGAATTTTAGATGTTACTGTAGTTTGAAGACTAGGTAGCGCTGCGACGAGATCCACATTTTCTAGTTTCTCCTCACCAATCATTTTCATGTATTGGTCGTATTCACCGTTCGTCATCAGTTGTGTATACTTGTCCAGTGTTTTTATAATTTCTTGAATGGAGGACATTTCACGTAAGTTTTTAGGTATTTCTCCGTAGTAATCGGATTCCACAATTGATTTAACTTCATCGAGTGTGCTTGCCTGTGCCGTTGTGATTAGTAAAAAAGAAATTATAATTGCAAATAGTGTAGATATATTCATTTTCCCCATTGGCAAATCCCCCTAGCGACATGATTACATTATTCCTAGTATAAACTATACACTAGTGGACTGAAATAGACACTTTGGTGGAGGGAATTGGTTGGATAAACCGTGAGGTTGGTTGAACTGGATAATGCACTTAAAGCAACCCAGAGAATTCTTCTAACCGCTGATTTCCGTTCCGACCGGACGCGTTCCACGGGGCGGGAGTTGAGCCTCCTCGGTCGCTAGCGCTCCACTGCGGGGTCTCAACTGTCCCGCTTAATCCCGCTGGAGTCGCCGGTCTGCACTCCAATCAGCTAATGATTGTGGTAAATATAAGTTCAAAATAAATGAGGAACCCCTTTGCTCTGTGAAGGGGTTTTTAGTAATTAAATAGTTAAGAGCTTTTTCACGATTGGGGTTCGGGTGGGTGGATCTTGTTTGGTTGGACTAACCATGGTCGCAGTGCAAGAAAATGCACTAAAAGGAACCCCTTCGTCCTTTGAAGGGGTTTTGAGCAATAAATCAATAAAAGTGGTCTATTACCCGATTTCTTCAAGTAATAGACCACTCCTTATTTTACTATCTTTGTTTTCACCACAATCCGTTGATTGGAGTGCAAGGCGGCGACTCGGGGAGGATCAGCGGGACAGGTGAAACAACCAACGGTAGCGAAGCGAACGGGTTGGTCCACCGCCCGCCCTCCCGAACGCGTCCGCCTGGAACGCAAATCAACAGTATGCCCAGGCAAAAACCCTTATTTACCTTCGTTCGCTTTCCAGTCATTAACCCACTTCTCCAACCGGTCCATTGCAATTACGAGTTGGTCGTAGGCATAGGCGTAGGAAATTCGTACATAGCCTTCGCCGAGATGTGTGAATGCGGTGCCTGGAACAACCGCAACACCCGCTTCTTTTAGAAGTCGATGTGCAAATACGTCGGCAGTCATATTCAAGTGTTTCATAGATGGGAAAATGTAAAACGCCCCGTTTGGTTTAACGGTATCAAAACCCATTGCGACAAGACGGTCGTAGACATAATCACGTCGTACGATGTATTCCTTATTCATTTCCGCTGGCGTATCCGCACATTCCGTGAGAGCTGTAATCCCCGCGTATTGTGCAGATGCGTTCGCACAAATGGTTCCGTGCGCATGCAATTTAACGGTATGTTGCATCCACTGTGCGGCTCCGAATAAGAATCCAAGTCTCCAACCCGTCATGGAATGGGATTTGGAAAGGCCGTGGATGAGGAATAATTTGTTTCTAATTTCCGGATATTCCGCAAACGATTTATGTTTTCCTTCAAACGTATTTTCACTGTAGATTTCATCCGACACAACAAACACATCATGACGGGCGAGCACTTCAACAAGTGCATCCATCGTATCATGTGGAAGTGTAACTCCTGTTGGATTCGACGGATAACTGAAAACAATCGCTTTTGTTTTCGGTGTAATAAGTGCTTCAAGTTCTTTCGGGTCTGGAATGAATCCCGTTTTTGTTGTATCTAAATAGACAATTTTTGCACCTGTAAGTGTAATCAGTGGGTCGTATCCTGCAAAAATCGGTGCGGGCACGATGATTTCGTCGCCCTCTTCAAGAATTGTGCGGAAAACGATGTTCATTCCCCCACTTGCACCTGCAGTAATGACGGTCTCCGTTTGTGGATCGTATGTAAACCCATATTTTTTCTCAAAAAATTCGCTTGCAGCTTTACGCAGTGCTGGTAATCCAGAATTTAGCGTATAGCCTGTTTTATCTTCCCGAATCGCTTTCAGTCCTGCCTCTTTCACAGGTTCCGGTGTTGGGAAATCGGGTTGCCCGACCGTTAAATTAATAGCGTCCGGGTAGTTGCTTAGTAGATTTGATATTTTACGAATGCCCGAAAGTTCAATTTTTTCAACAATCGGATTGATAGTTAGTGCCAAAATAATTCCTCCTCTATTCTCGACTCGCACCTTTGCAAGCCTTCTACCTATAGAATACCGAATTATCCGATAGTTAGATAGTGTTAAGTTTCATTTTTATTCGCTATATTCCGTTTTTTCCTCTGCGACCACATATCTTCTGCGGCTCCAGAACCTAAAATTACACCTGAAATAATTAACACTAGGCCAAATAAGTGTCGAATCGTGATGATTTCGCCGAGTAAGAGAGCTGCGAATAATAAGGAAAACATTGTGTTCAGATTGATAAATATCGCCGCCTTAGACGGTCCTACCTGTCCAACTGAATAGTTGTAAAGCATATGTCCGACAGCTGTTCCTAGAATTCCACTTGTGAAAAATGCCAACCAAAATTTAGGTGGAACAGTAGCGAATGCTTGTATTTCACCAGGTTCTTGAATCAGTCCGATGAATAGTAAGACCACACTGCCGACGACAAACATATACGCAGTCATTAGCCTTGGATCGAGTGTTTTTGCAGCTTTTGAAATGACTAGAAACGACAAAACTTGCGCTAGGATGGATAGGAACACAAAAACGTCTCCAAGTGCAAGCCCACTTGTGCTACCGCTTGCGAGAACGACTGAACTTACTCCGATTAAACCGAGTGCAAGTCCACCCCACTGAACTTTTGATGGGTAATTTCTCAATATGAGCGAGACACAAACCGCAGTCAGTACCGGCCCCATCCCTAGAATAAGTGCCGCATTTGAGCCAGTTGTCCGGGCAAGGCCCATGGATAGAAAGTAATGGTGCAAAACAACGTTTAGTAACGCACCGAGTACGATGTATTGCCATTCTCTCTTTGTCGGCCACCTGAACAGTTTAAATATAAATAAGATTATAAAGACGGAAATTCCCGCGGTAAGTATGCGAAAAGTGGTAAGTGTTACTGGGTCAATAACGGTTACAAGATATTTTACTAACGGTAAGTTGAATCCCCAAATGAGCATTACAAGCGTCAGTAAGATGTAGATATTCCGCATTTTCAATTGGGTTTCATCTCCTTTATTCTATTTTGATGTTTGATATATTACTCATCTTGTATTTATTCATTGTACAACAAAAACTCAACACACAAAGAAGTTTCATTACTATACAGCAAAAATCCCTTCAAATTGCGAAGGGATTTTTGAGTGCTATTTTCTAACTGTTTACCAAAGGGCAATGGCACCGTCTGTTCTCGATTCGGTTCCACCTGAGAGAATGCCGGTTTCTGGATTACGCCAAATGATTTGGCCGCGTCCAAATGAGCCTGTGTCGAGTGTCGGGACAATTTCATGACCAAGTCGAGTAAGGGCTTGTGCGAGATGGTTCGGGAAATCGGGTTCTACATGAACTATTTTGTCTTTCATCCACTGCCAGCGAGGAGCATCAAGTGCTGCCTGCGGATTTAATTTGTAATCGATTGTATTAATGGCAACTTGGAAATGGCCTTGGGGTTGCATATAACCACCCATGACGCCGAATGGGCCAACTGCTTGGCCGTCTTTCGTCAAAAATCCAGGGATGATCGTATGGTATGTGCGTTTTCCAGGTTTCAGGGCGTTTGGTTGCGTTTCATCGAGCGAAAAATCGGCCCCGCGGTTTTGCAGCGCAATTCCCGTGCCCGGTACAACAATCCCTGAGCCAAAGCCCATATAATTGGATTGTATGAATGAAACCATATTGCCTTCATTATCCGCTGTGGCTAAATAAACTGTGCCGCCTTTTGGAAGATCCATAGGTTCTGGAAGTTGTGCTTCGCCAGTAATTTCCCCAGCACGTTTCTTTGCATAGTCTTTAGACAGAAGCTCCTCTACCGAAATCGGCATATCGGGTGGATCGGTAATGAATGCTTTGCCGTCCACGAATGCGAGTTTCATCGCTTCGATTTGTTCATGCAATGTCGACGTGTCGTTTGGTTTTGGTGGATTCATCTCAGAGAAAATATTGAGCGCCATAAGTGCAATCATTCCTTGACCATTCGGTGGAATTTCCCACACGTCATAACCGCGGTAATTTGTCGAAACAGGTTCAACCCACTCCACTTTGTACTTCTCAAGATCCGTTTTGCGTAAATGTCCACCGTGCTTTTCCATAAATGCGTCGATTTTATCCGCAGTTTCACCTTTATAGAACGAATCCGCATTCGTTTCGCCTATGGCACGAAGCGTTTCCGCATGTCCGGGTGATTTCCACAGTTCACCAATTTCAGGTGCACGACCATCCGGTGCAAATGTTTCAAACCAGCTTTCGAATTCTTCTCCAGATGTTAATTCTTTAAACTTTTTATAAGCAATCTTCCAGTACTTCCCTAAAATCGGTGTCAGCGGATAGCCTTCTTCAGCGTAACGAATCGCCGGTGTGAGACATTCTAGTAAAGATAGTTTACCGAATTTACGAGACAGCTCCGCCCATGCTGCAGGAACGCCCGGAACTGTAATTGGAGTTAAGCCGTATATAGGCATTTTTTCGTGACCTGCCGCTTTAACAGCTTCGATTGTAAGTGATCCGGGTGCCGGACCCGTTGCATTTAGTCCGTGTAATTTGTCTTTTACCCAAACAAGTGCATACGCATCGCCACCGATTCCATTCGAAGTCGGCTCGACAACAGTCAGTGCAGCAGCTGTTGCAATTGCCGCGTCAATGGCATTACCTCCTTGACGCATAATTTCAATACCCGCCTGTGCTGCAAGCGGCTGAGATGTTGCGACCATGCCATTTTTAGCAAACGCAGTATGTCTATATGAAGCATTTGGGTTGTATAAGTAATCCAATCTAATTTCCTCCCTGATAAATAATGTTTTTTATCTATATACTAATCAATATTTGAATCTATAGTTTCAGTCCACTTCTACTCTTAAATCGTCTTAAAAGAATATGACTTTCCACTCTTGTTATCCCTTTTAAAATATAGAGCTGTTCGTTGACAAAGACTTCTAAATCGGTGAAATCGTTCACCAAAACATGCATATGAAGTGTTGAAGGACCAGTCATCTGATAAATACTCGCTACGTTTACATTATCCGCTAATGCTTGAGCGACTTGGACTAAGAATTCAGGTTCACAATCCACTTCGAAAAATGCAGATACATCTTTTCCAACTTTTTCACTGTTTATAACGACAGTAAAACGTTCAATAATATTTTTCTCTCTTAATTGATGCACTCTGTCTCTTACAGCGACTCGAGAAAGATTCAGTTCCTTACCAATATCCACATAAGACATTCGTCCATCTATTGTCAATAAGTTTAGTATATCTTCATCGATTTTATCTATTGCCATTGTTTTCACCTAATTTCATTATATGAATAATTCTATTAGCTCAAATGTAACAATACACCAACGGCTAAGTCAATATTACATCGATTTGATACTTTCCACTAAAATAGTACTTCTTGGAACAGCCCATAATATGTATGCTCCCCACTCACCCATTTTTCAAGATAAAACGAACGCACCGTATATAATTGCACACCCAATTACATATGCAGGGTGGACTTTCCTTTTTTCCAATAGTATATAACTAATTGCAGCAATAATTATTGTTTGGGTCATACCAATTCCAGTATAGGAGTTTACAAGAAACCCTACCGTCATCACTCCCAGTAGAACAGCGATTGTCGGTTTAACTAAAGCAGTCATCTTTTTCACTCTTGGTGAATCTTTATACTTCATAAGTAGGCTAAGCAATGCAATCATTAATATAAGCGACGGAGCCACGGTCGCGAAGACACCGACACCCGCACCAAGAATACCCGCTTGTTCATACCCAATATACCCCGCCATTTTAGTCGCAATGGGGCCCGGAAGCGCATTCCCAAGTGCAAGGACTTCACTAAACTCTTTTACCGACATCCATTCATATCGATCTACCACTTCGTTTTCTACAAGTGGGATTGTAGCCGGACCACCACCATAACCAAGTATCCCTGGTATAAAAAACGCCAAAAATATTTGCCAATAAATCATAAAACTCACTTCTTTTTCTCTTTATTGGGGCTTAGCAAGGCGTAACAAAGCAGAACAATGATCACAATTGCAGGGTGAATACCCAAAAATTCAATCGTGATTAAACTGCCAATCAAAACAATTAACATCTGACCCCAACCAAGTGTTATTTTCGAACTTTTTATAAATTCTAACGTAATGACTCCAAGCATTACACCTACAACTGGTACGACTGCAGAGGATATCCCTTGAACCCATGGCTTGTCTTTGTATGCATTTAGAACATTCAAGAAAACAATCATTAAAACAATTGTAGGGACAATTGATGCGAATATAGCGGTCAAAAGGCCTAATATCCCCCCTACTCTCCATCCAATGTATCCGGCCATTTTCGTAGCAATGGGTCCGGGCAATGCATTTCCAAGAGACAATACATCCGAGAATTCTTCATCATCCATCCATTTGTATTTTTCAACAACTTCTTTTTGAACTAAAGGGATTGATGCCGGACCCCCTCCGTACCCCAATATCCCAACCCGGAAAAAGGCTAAAAATATCTGGGACTGCAAGCGTAACGGACTTATATCGTTCTCTTCTTCATATAGTTCGGTTTCCAATTCGTTCGATTCGTTTTTAATAACCATGAATCATTCCTCCAATCTTTCTACATCTCATTTCTCCTTTCATTAGGAGTAATGACATGCACTGAAATGATTCTTCGATACTTCTCTAAACTCGGGATCATCTACTTTACACTTATCGGTCGCAATTGGACATCTTGTGTGAAAACGGCAGCCTGTCGGAATCTCGAAAGCACTTGGAATGTCGCCTTTTAAAATTACTCGTTCTGCTTTATTCGTTTGACCGACAATAGGTACTGCCGAAAGTAACGCTTTTGTATAGGGATGTTTTGGATTTTTGAATAGTTCTTTATTATCCGCCAGCTCGATAATCTTCCCTAAATACATGACCGCGACACGGTTGCTAATGTGCTTCACAACACTTAAGTCATGAGATATAAAGATATACGTTAGTTCGCGTTCCTTTTTTAGTCTTTGCAATAAATTTAGGATTTGTGATTGAACAGAGACATCAAGAGCGGAAACGGCTTCGTCACACACAATTAGTTTCGGATCTACACAAAGGGCTCGCGCAATGCCCACTCGTTGACGTTGCCCGCCGGAAAACTCATGGGGAAAACGGTAATAATGTTCTTTCTTTAACCCTACTTCTTCTAGCACGCGATACACATACTCATTCACTTCTTTTTTCGGAACCAATTTATGTGTATTCACAATTTCAGCCAACATGCTGCCAACGGTCATTCTTTGATTCAGTGACCCATATGGATCTTGAAATATAATTTGCAAATCTTTTCTTTTCTGACGAAGTTTTTTGTTACTTAACTTCATCAAATCTTGACCTTCAAATTCGATGTGCCCACTCGTCGGTTCGTGCAACCGTAAAATGGCCCTTCCCATTGTAGATTTACCACAACCAGATTCTCCTACAATTCCAAGTGTCTCCCCACGCTTCAATTCAAATGAAACTCCATCAAGAGCTTTTACAATTAGCTGTTCTTTCGAGAACATGCTTTTTTTACCCATGAAAAAGTGTTTTTTCAAGTTGTCTACCTTAAGTAGATACTGCTGCGGCGCTTCGTTCTTCATGTCCGGCATCAATTAAGCCCCCTTCCTGGTTATCCCATTGGTCTGTATAGCTCCAACATGCAACTTCATGATTATCGATATTCACAATGGGCGGGTTACTAGCGACACATAAATCCCGCGCGATTGGACAGCGATCTGCAAATCGGCAACCGATCGGCATTTGTTCAGGGGATGGAACAGATCCTTTAATAACAAACAATTCTTCTTTATCATCATCCGCAAGTGTAGGTATGCAATCTAGTAGGCCTTGTGTATACGGATGTAAAGGATTTGCAAATAACTTTTCACGTGAAGTGTATTCAACCATTTTCCCTGCGTACATGACCAGAATCTTATCCGCTACTTCTGACACAACTGCCAAATCATGCGTAATCAAGATGATTCCCATATCCATTTCTAATTGAAGTTTCTTCATTAACTCCAAAATCTGTGCTTGAATCGTTACATCTAAAGCAGTTGTCGGTTCATCCGCAATTAATAAATCGGGCGAACAACTTAAAGCGATCGCAATCATGACCCGCTGTCTCATTCCCCCACTAAGTTCATGTGGATAGGTATCAATTCTTTTTTCAGGAGAAGATATTCCAACCAATCTCAACATCTCGACGGCTTTGACTCTTGCTTCTCTTTTGCCTAACTTCTTATGCAACATTATTGTTTCTGATATTTGCCTTCCGACAGTAAGTACAGGATTTAAAGAAGTCATGGGCTCTTGAAAAATCATTGATATTTGATTGCCACGGATTTTGCTCAATTGTTTCTGCGTTTTTGTAGAAATGACTTCATCTTTAAATCGGATTTGACCGCTGTCTATTTTTCCGCCTTTCGGCAACAATCCCATGATTGAAAGACTCGTCAAGCTCTTACCACATCCGGACTCTCCGACAATGCATAAGGTCTCTCCCTTATCTACACTAAAACTAAGACCTGCAACGATTGTTGTTTTGCTTTTTTTATTCTCAAATGCGACTTGTATATTTTCAACTTCGAGTAAGACACGGCTCATGTTCTTAATCACCTCTTTATTTCATTTTCGGGTCAAATGCATCACGAAGTCCATCACCAAATAAGTTAATAGAAAGAACTGTTACGAATATGAACACGCCTGGAACTAAAGCAATCCACGGTGCGTCCGCTAAATATCCTTGTCCCATTGAAAGCATCGCTCCCCAACTTGGAGTAGGCGGCTGTGTTCCAAGGCCTAAATAACTTAATGAGGCTTCTGCAATAATCGCACCAGCTATCGCAAGCGTTGCCTGTACTAAAATAGGGCCCAAACAGTTCGGGAAAATATGAAGGAAAATGATTTTCAAATCGCGAATTCCTGATGCTTTCGCGGCTTCAACATATTCACGCTCGCGTTGACTCATAACCTCCGCCCTCATCAGTCGAATGAAGTTCGGCGTATAGACAATCCCGATTGCAATCATTGCATTTTCGAGTCCTGCCCCTAAAACAGCTGCTAAAGAAAGAGCTAGAACTAATGGCGGGAATGAAAGGAGTGCATCCGTAATTCTCATAACGATGTACTCATCAAGAACACCGCGGTAAAATCCAGAGAATAAACCGATCGGAATTCCAACGGCAAGGGCAATTCCCACTGAAATGATTCCAGCTTGAATGGATACTTGTGATCCATAGATTGCACGACTTAATATGTCACGCCCCAACTCGTCAGTTCCTAACCAATTCGCCATACTGGGACCTTGAAGAAATTTCCCGTAATCTTGTAAAGTTGGATCTTGGGGTGCAAGCATTGGTGCAAAAAGGGCAGTTAGAATGAGAAGAAGTGTAAAAACTCCTCCAACGACGGCTAACTTATTCTGAAAGAAGCGTCCCGCCCTTTCTTTAAACAATCTTTTTCTAGGGCTTAACTCTTTTACATTAAACACTGTATTTTCAACGTTTGAAATTCCCATTATGAACGTCCTCCCGAGAGTTTAATTCGAGGATCTATAATCGTATAAAGAATGTCAATTAGGAAGTTTATTATCACAACAATAACAGCCATTAACATTACTGCACCTTGAACAACAGGAAAATCCCTCGTTAAAATCGCGTCGATTACCAACCTACCTAAGCCCGGAATTGCAAAGATTGTTTCCGTAATAACAGCACCACCGAAAAAGGTAGCCAACTGTAAACCACCGACTGTAACGACAGGTATTAACGCATTGCGAAGAGCGTGGCCAATAATAACTGATTTGCCTAATAAACCCTTTGAATAAGCTGTCCGTATATAATCTGCATCAAGTACTTCTAACATCGAGGCTCGTAGCATACGTGTCACTTCTGCTGATAATCGTATCCCTATAGCGATTGCCGGCATAATCATTAATATAATGCTTTGTTTGAAATCTACCCAAGGCGCAACGTATCCCGATGGAGGTAGCCAACCTAGCGTAATCGCGAAGATGAAAATCAGAATAATTCCTAAGAAAAAAGGAGGAATGGAGACACCTGATAATGCAAAAGTTGTACCCAGATAATCCCACGCAGTCCCTTTTCTTGTTGCAGAAATAATACCAGCGGGAATCGCGATTACAAGTGCAATGATAAATGCCAGCACCGTAAGTTGAATTGTGACTGGTAGTTTTTGCAATAAAATTGAAGCTACAGGTGTATTGTCTTTTAGCGAAACACCCAAATCTCCTTGTACGACTCCACTAAGCCATCTAAAATATTGTTCATAGAGTGGTAGATTTAACCCTAACTTTTCTCGTAATGCTTCTAGTGCTTCAGGCGTCGCCTCTTGACCTAACATCATTTGGGCTGGGTCTCCAGGTGTAATATGTACGAGAGAAAATATAATTACACTTACTAATAATAAAATAACAACCATTAATCCTAAGCGTCGAATTAGAAATCGTGCCACACTTGTACCCTCCTCATGATTGGGATTGTTCGCAAACATTTCAACCAAATATCTATTTCAGATAAACCTTTTAATAAACAGTGAGTTCAAGTAATTACACTGAACTCACTGTTTATTGAATATGAATCGATTCGTTTATTGTACGGTTACTTTTTCTAAACGCATCATATTATCAGGGTACTGCTTGAAACCTTTTACATGTGGCTTATATGCATTAAAATCAATCTCATGATAGATAAAGATATATGGAACTTCCTCTTTCGAATATAGTGATGCTTCTAAATATAATTTCTTTCGTTCTTCTTGGTCTGAAGTAGTTCGAGCACTTGTTAATAATTCATCCATTTTTTTATCTGAATAGCCGTAGTTTATACTTCCGCCAGTATGGAAAAGTGGATGAATATTGCCGTCAGGGTCTACACGACCACTCCAACCTAAACGAATCGCATCAAACTCTAAGTTATCCATTTGGTCTAGCAATGTACCGAACTCTACCATTTCAAGTGTCACGATAATGTTCGCTTCTTTAGCCATAGCTTGAACCATCTGTCCTTGCTGTTCTTCCACCGGGTTTGGTCTAAGCTTTAAAGTGAACGAGAATCCATCTTCAAATCCTGCTTCTGCCATAATCTCTTTCGCTTTTTCGATGTCTTTCTGCGTTACTTTTACGCTGTCGTCATATGCCCACGAACTAGGTGGAATCGGACCAGCTGCCGCAACTGCAGTATCGCGTAATGCTACTTTAACAATTGCATCGCGATCAATTACTAGATCCAATGCTTGGCGAAGGCTTTTGTTGTTAAATGGAGCCTTTGCTGAATTTAAATACAAACCTTGAAATCCTAAAGCTTCAACTTGCGAAACTTCAATATCTTTATTTTCTTTGATTTTTTCAGCATCTTTCGGTGGTATTTTATTCACAAGGTCAGTGCTTCCAGAAATCAAGTTTGTAATACGCACGTTTTCATCCGAATATGGATAATAAATGATTTTCTCAAGCTCTGGTGCTCCGTTCCAATAGTCTTCATTTCTTTCTACAACAAGACGGTCTTGCTTAACTCTTTCAACAAATTTAAAAGGTCCTGTTCCTACTGGAGAGTTCTGGAAGTCGTCACCTTTTTCAGTTACCGCAGTTGGCGATACCATCATTCCAGCACGATCTGCAAGTGTTGCTAAAAACGGAGAAAATGGTGCAGACAAAGTAACGATGACTGTATACTCGCCTTCAACTTCAACAGTCTCAACCAAACTAAGCTCAGTTGTACGTGAAGAACCTAAGCTCGGGTCAAGCATACGATCAAAGTTGAACTTAACAGCTTCGGCATTAAACGGTGTTCCATCGTGAAATTTAACACCTTCTTGCAATTCGAATGTATATACTTGTCCATCTTCGGAAATTTCCCAATCCTTAGCGAGCCGTGGTATGAAATTTAACGATTCATCAATTTCAATAAGTTTGTCATAAATACTATGATAAACTTGTCGATCCACTGCTGCGGTAGAAAAATGCGGATCTAATTGCGGAGGATCATCGTCCATTCCAACGATTAGTACATTTTCATCTTTACCAGTTGTTTCAGTTGTTACATCACTTTCAACTTTTTCTGTATCCTTATCCTTTTCCTTATCTTTATCCCCAGAAGTGTCACCGCTGTCTTGGCCTCCACATGCTGCCAAAGCCATTGTTAAAATTAGTACTAAAAACAAAAACAAGTAATTTCTTTTACTCATAGACCGTTCCCCCTAGTTCAATTTTGTTTTTTGATCAAAAAAATGAAAACAGGACAATTCTTCTACCTAAAAATCAGAATATTGACCAATTCACTTAACTTTTGATTTCCGATTTAGTATAGCATATTGAATTCCCGTAATCTATAGTTAATTTCAAAATATCTAACTATATAAATAACAATAAATAAAGAACGTACATCAATCATTTTATTCGTTCAATAATGCTTTTATAATCTTCGTTTCAAGATGAAAAAGAGTGCTGAAAAAGCCAGCACTCTGTTGAACTATTTCTGTATTTATTTGTATTGATGATCAATAATCTATAGTTATTGTTTTATAAATTTATTCGATAATGCTTTTTTCATTCGAATCCGATTTCCTATTGTAAAAAGTAATTCCATAAAGAGCGCTGCTAAAATACCCATAAGCAATCCGTTCGAAAGAAGTGGTTGAACGAGCTCCGGAAGCGTCACAAACGCCGTTGCCGGAAGTCCCATAACCCCCTGTGTTAGGCTAGTTGTCGTATAGAACTCTCCTGTTATAATTAATAGATGGAGGTCATACGACATGAATAAAAATAGTGGTACAAGATATACAAAAGAATTTAAAGATATGGCGATTGCTAGAATGGCGCCCCCAAACAACGAATCGATAAAAAGCATAAGTGACGAACTAGGGGTCTCTGATCAATCTCTTTATAAATGGCGACAGAAAGCACGGATTGAAGGAACTGCAACGCCTGGAAATGGACAAACTTCCGGACACTGGAGCAGTGAAGATAAATTCCTGATTGTGTTAGAAACGTACGCTATGAATCAAGCAGAACTTTCGGAGTATTGTCGAAAAAAAGGACTCTATAAAGAACAGATTGATACTTGGCGAATAAGTTGTTTGAACGCGAATACCGGGGAATTGAATCAAACAAAAAAACTTTCACAGGAACTAAAAGAAGAGAAGAAACGGACGTCTGAAATCGAAAAAGATTTGCGATTCAAAGAGAAAGCGTTGGCAGAAGCCGCAGCCTTATTACTGTTAAGAAAAAAGGCCCGAGCGATCTGGGGGGACCAAGAGGACGAATGATTCGACCATCAGATCGCAGACTTGCCGTAGAACTTATTCAAGAAGCGAATCAAAACGGTGCACGATTAGCAAAGGCGTGTGATGAACTAACTATTAGTGTACGCACGTACGAACGCTGGGTTTCGGCTGGTGGCGTGCACGAAGATCAACGTCCTCACGCACAACGTCCAGAACCTAAAAACAAGCTAACCGAAGAAGAGAGACAGGACGTAATTGATATCGTCAAAAAAGAAGAATTTGTCGATTTACCTCCTTCACAAATTGTGCCAAAGCTCGCTGACCAATCGATTTACATTGCCTCAGAATCAACAATCTACCGCATATTACGAGAAGAAAAAATGCAGCAGCACCGTGGCCGAAGTAAAAGACCAAAAACAAAGTTACCGGAAAGTTATTTAGCAACAGCCCCGAATCAAGTGTGGACATGGGATATTACTTGGCTTAAAGGCCCTGTTAGGGGCCTCTATTATCGCCTTTACCTAATCATTGATTTATTCAGCCGAAAGATTGTCGGTTGGGATATTTGGGAAACAGAAGAAGCGAAGCACGCTGAAACATTAATCAGAAAAGCTGTCCTCAATGAAAAAATACAAGGAGCTCCACTCGTTCTACATTCTGATAACGGAAGTCCGATGAAAGCCGCAACATTCCAAGTTTTACTTGAAAAACTAGGTATCCAAAGTTCATACTCCAGACCACGGGTAAGTAATGATAACCCATATTCCGAAGCAATTTTCCGGACGCTCAAATACCGTCCTGGGTTCCCAGATGCGGGATTTAAAACCCTTGAAGATGCGTTAACATGGACTGCAAAATTCGTCCATTGGCACACGCACGACCATCAACACAGCGGAATTAACTTTGTGACACCCGAACAGCGTCATACAGGTGTTTATATTGATGTACTTGAAAAACGAGTTGAAGTCTATGAACGTGCAAAACAAAAGCATCCAGAACGTTGGGCTGGGTCAACTAGAAATTGGGATCCACTCGAATCAGTTGCATTAAATCCGATGAAGGAAGAACGATTAAATAGAAGTAAATAATTAAGATTAGTACTATTTATGAGATATGATTTTGGCGGATTTCATAGCCGTTCTTTTATCCCATTGCCCTGTTGATACTAGATTAGAGTGAAACTCTGATCTAGTATCAACAGGAGAGTAAGCGAAGTGCGATAGCGAAAGTGAAATTAAATTGAATGAGTAGCTAATCTAGGAAAAGAGTTAAATGCGACAACTATATTGACAAACACCGATAATCGCAAGTCCAAGTAGTGCAGGAAGTGCGACACGGTAAACCGTTTTCGGATGGAACGTCAGCCCTTCAATATTTTTAAGAGCCGAACCAAATAACTGTAAATAAGCTACAAAAAGAACCGTATTTCCGACCGAATGTGGAATCGTTGAGAAAAAGCCACTAAGCGGCGCGATGAGCCCCATGATGATAAAAAAAATAGAACCAAGTAAAAACGGCCCTCGTTCACGGATTCCTGTCGCATTAAGAAGTCCGAGAGACGAGGCAAAAGGAGCATTTGGAACAAGACCGAGCGCACCCGAAAGTGCTGTTAGTGAACCCGTTATGACGAATGAAGAACGATATTGCTTCGGCGTTGTGATTTTATTAAAAATCGCTTCCGCCCCTTTTAAAGTCGCAATTGTGTTCGACGAGTTCAGCAATCCTGTGATCACAACAGTCGTAACAATTCCCCACTCAAACGAAGGTTGTCCCCACGGAAACCACATCAGAAAAGGTGTTGTATGAATTGCTTCTGTCGCCTCAACTGGGAACAGAATAACCGCAGCAATCCAACCGACAACCATCCCAATAAGTAAATTCAAACTACTAATAATCCCTTTGCCTCGCGTATGTATAAGAATTGTAAGAGTCGCTAAAGCGAATGAAAACAGTGCCGCTTTCAAATCAATTGAATCACTCGTATTCAGGCCAAGCATTCCCCTTAAGAAAATTGAAATCAGCTGATTCGAAAGCAAAATGAGGAACACAAACATCACAAACGGTGTAAACCATTTTTTCAGCACCTCACCCATTCCAAGAAAACCAAGTACAACAAATAGAAGCCCAGAGATCATCGACCCGACAGCAATACTTCCACCAATTGTCGAAAGTTCCAGATTCATCGTACTAGCCGTCGCAGCAAGACTCAATATTACGCCCCACCAAACGCCAGATTGCCCCTCCATCAACGGCAAGCGATGCCCAAAAAGCCCTTGCACCAAACACGCAAAGCCAATGAAAATAAATGAACGCTGAATTGCAGACACAATCTCAACCTGTTCCAACTCAAATGCACTGCCCACCGAAATCGGCACAACAACTGTATTCGCAAACATAAAAAACAACCACTGAAATCCAGCCAACATCGTAACCGATGCCGTCAAACGTTTAACTTCCACCTAAACTGCCCCTCCAACAAAAAACGATGTCTATCTATTTATTTCATTATACAGAAGATTAGTAAACTTGTAATCGGAATACGTAGATTTCTTCGGGCTGGTTGGTTTGGTAGGACGAACTGGTGGGTTCGTTGGACTATCCACGGTGTTGGTTGGACGAACTCGGCGCTTGGTTGGACTATCGCTATTTGGGTGGACAATAAATGAGTTCGTTGGACTATCCACAGTGTTGGTTGGACTATCGCTGTTTGGTTGGACTATAAATGGGTTCGTTGGACTATCCACGGTGTTGGTTGGACTATCGCTGTTTGGTTGGACTATAAATGGGTTCGTTGGACTATCCACGGTGTTGGTTGGACTATCGCTGTTTGGTTGGACTATAAATGGGTTCGTTGGACTATCCACGGTGTTGGTTGGACGAACTCGGCGCTTGGTTGGACTATCGCTATTTGGTTGGACTATAAATGAGTTCGTTGGACTATCCACAGTGTTGGTTGGACTATCGCTGTTTGGTTGGACTATCGCATACGGGCTGCAGGCAGAGTTCATTAAAGCTCAGCATCCCTATGAAAATTTTGAACAACATGACTTTCAGGATTATACTTCTTCATCGTATACCCTTCCTTAGTAAGCCACTCGATAATTTGCGGAAGCGCAATAGCCGTCTGAGAACGATCATGAAGCAACACAACAATATCACGATCCCCCGACTTATAAGCCCCAGTCACACCGTTTTGGACATTTTTAATAATCTCGGAATACTGCTTATCCGAATACCTCCAGTCATTCGAATCCACATCCCAATCCCAAACTTTATACCCCTCTTTCTTCAACTCACCCTTCATCCCGGGCGTCAAATGAGGCTTACTTCCATAAGGTACACGCATCAATTTCGGCACATCCTGAACACCCGTTAACTTTTTAATCAACAAAGCTCCAGAACTCATCTCCGATATAAAACTCCCTGAAGACGCATACACCTTGTCCTTATCATGCGTCATACTATGCGATCCAATATAATGCCCCTCACCTGCAACATTCTCCACAATTTCTGAAAATAAATTCATCTGTTTCCCAAGGAAAAAAAAAGTACTTTCTACATCATACTTTTTAAGTGTCGCTAAATTCTTCGTCGTAAAAAGATTAGGCCCATCATCAAAAGTCAAATACACATTCGCCTTTCCCTCACCTGTACTAGGCTTCTCCGGTTGAGGTACCGTCGGTGGAACAGGAACTGGTTTAGTTGGAGGCGTAACATTGCCCAACAAAACATCCATATGCTTTTTATAATCCGAACCTCTTAAACTTCTATATACATCACTATAAATGCGAGAAACATTCAACTCCGAAAAATATTCAAAATAAAAACCGAAACTTGTAGCTATATAAGAAACATCGGCAAATAACTCACCGTTAATATCACGAATTGGTGTTTCTTCACTCTCAACATCATCAGCAGTCGTTTTACCAGTCAAATAATCATAAATCAATACACGATTATTCTTGCCCATATAAATTTTATCGTCATAAACAGTCGTTGCATATAATGAGTCCATTAACTTAGTAAGAGGTACAAACGACTTGCCATCTACCATCTGAATTTCATCCTGACCGAATTTTAAAACACGATCATGCAAACCAATATACTGCTTCGACTTTTCCTCAGCAGCCACAATCCCTGAACTAAAAATGAAGCCAAAAAAAAGCAACGTAGCAAGAGCAACCATTATCCTCTTCATTTCCATCCCCCGTTTTCCATAATCTCTTTATCTACCACCATATAATACCAAACAAAACCGTAGCTAACTGAAGAATTCAACAATACCTATATATACGCTGCGAAGAACAAATAAATCACCTCCAACCAACAATAAAAATGACACTCACCTGTAAAAAGTACTAGGTTGAATGTTATAACAGTGTTTGCAACGAAATCAGTGAGATGAGCAACCAAAACGCTGAGGCCTACAACCAATTCGGCTCGGTGTGCAACCAAATCCTCTAGTTGTTCAACCAATCGATGGAGGTGTGCAACGAAATCAGATTCATCTACAACGTCGAATGGGAAAAGATAAAGATAATTACCCAAATGCATTTGACCAATTAGGCGAAGCCATCAATGATCAATATGGCACTTGTCCAACGAAACGGCGAGGGTGTGCAACCAATTCAGTGAGATGTGCAACGAATCTAGCGATTTGCAACCAAACCGCCGAGGTGTACAACCAATTGGAGAGAGGGTGCAACCAATTCTGCTCAATGTGCAACGAAATCCGGTAAGTGTGCAACGGCGAGCCCAATCTATGAAATTACTCACATTCCTCGTTAAAAACCCTAGGAATACAAACCATGACAATGAACCATAGAGCGTAGAAGCGACAAGCGTGAGCCGAAGTGCTGAGATAGATAGCGCTCTTCTATCTAGCTCAACACGTAAGGCCATCGCAAAGCGCCAAGCGATCTTGGAAACCGCATCCCGATAGAAATCCCAACACCACACACCTGCAAATTCTCCAATCCACAATCTCGGGAGAAATCCCCAATATACAAACCATGACAATGAACCAAAGAGCGTAGAAGCGACAAGCGTGAGCCGAAGTGCTGAGATAGATAGCGCCCTTCTGTCTAGCTCAACACGTAAGGCCATCGCAAAGCGCCAAGCGAATTTGGAAGCCACACACCATGAGAAATCCCAATCCAATCTTACCTGCAAAATCCCCAACAAAAAAAGAACCAAACAAGACAACAACTGTCTTGTTCGGTCCTCCACCTTCACCTATTCACCTAACACCCATATACCTCAAATAATTCCTCCAGCCGAATGACTTCCATTCGGCTTTTTCGGGCATCTGTGACGGCATCGGCAAAAATACTCTCGGCGCATACTCAAAACGAGGAAGATCCGTTCCATCAATCGCAACATTACCCAACTTAAGCCCTTCCGTCACAACAACACGATGATGCCACATAAAAGGCGTGACAACCTTCATCTCCGTCGCGCGTCCCGACTCATCAAGAATCGTCGCAATCGCTGTACTCTTATCATGATTACGCACCCATTCCGCCTTCACCGACACAGCATCCAACGCTTCATCCAAAACAACGATCGCGTTTAAATTGGCACCATACGGATTACCCTCAGACTCAGATTCGGCGGCAACCAAAATACGTACTTCATAATAAGCAAGCGGATTTTCAACCTTCGCTGCATCTAAAGCTTTATATGTTTTAAGCCATTCATCCTCTTTAGCAGGAATCTCAGAAACCGAAATTACCGTCCCTTCCCCCACACCAACCGTACCAATTCCGTGAACAAGAACTTTTAGTCCCGCTTCCACGTCTTTCCATTCACTCTCTTGCACATACGTAACAATTACTTTCTCAGCACTATAAATATCAACAGCAAGCGTAGAACCTTGACGAGTCACTTTGGAAACAACACCGTCTACAGGACTAACAATTGCCGGTCTAGACGGATCTTGTGCGAGTTCAGCTTCAATGACAACCTTTCGGCGAACAACATCCGCTAAATTTTGTTCCACAGTCGCGATGGCTTGTGCATAAGAACCGTCTAATGAAACATCTACATTGACGTCGACATTTAAACCTACCTCAACTGTAGTATCCCCCGCTGCATCATATAGATTATCGGTTTTATTCGTAGTCGTCGAACTGTTCGCTGCCGCTACGTTGCGGTCGGATTCAAGTGTCGCTATCAGACTTAATGCTTCGGACTCTTGCTGACTCAGAATTTCTTGTTCCGACAACAAAACATTTCTTCGACCCTCGGATTGGTCAACATTCAAAATGGCTAGTTCGTTACCGACACGGACAACATCTCCTTCCGTTACAAGCCAAGAATCTACAGCGTTTTCGCTCCCTACATATACAGTTTGTGTTTCAAGAGGTGCAACTAGGCCTTCCTTGGCGAGCTCAACACTAAAATCCCCAACAGACATACGTTCGAATTTATCGACATACACTGACTTTTGAATCACACTTTTTTCCCCAAATAATAAATACAAATTCACGGCTAAAAATGCACTAATTGCTATTGAAACAGTTATATTTACATATCTATTCATTTCCCGCACCTCTCTCAAAAATCGATTGGAATAAGTTTTCAGCAGGAATGAAGCCAATTGAAGCAATCACTAGTGCAAGCAGTATATGAATGCCAATTAATATCCAAAGTATTTTTTTACGATCAAACGCATTATACGAAACAATAAATTGATATTGAAGTACGATCACTAATGCTGTAAACACGGATAATTGATTCAAAAAGAAAATAAAGAACGGTATTTCAATAAATGTCGACGCAAGTGGTCCAAAAGATAAAAAGGACACATTCGCCGATGTACCCGTCATTGCAAACACAATGAAAACAAGTGCTTTTTCCATAATAAAAAGACTTGTCACTAAAAGTTGCATAGGTAAGAGCTTATTAAATGGTACTTTTGTAATCAGATTCAGTATGTAAGCAAATCCAAGGAAATGGAATGACATAAATAGAAGTGCCCAAACAACTATCCCCATTAAAGAAGCATAGCGTGCCAGCGTATAATCCGCAGTGGACATCGTCGTTAACAATGGGGTGATTGTTTCCGTATTCATTCCCCATAACTCTCTTACTATGAAAAGCAACAGCCCAATTAAAAAAACAGTGTACACTCGTACTTTAAATCCTCGCATAGAGGTTGTTTTTAATTGTTCCGCCAAAAATTGCGGATTCGTAAGGAAATGCCAGTACTTAAAATTAAAAAACATATTTGCAATTCCTTTCTATTAATCATCTTTAGTCTATGTATACCCCAACTTTATCAAACTACTCTCATTTTGTAACGTAAGAACTGTTCGATTTAGTAGTGTTTGTTAAAAACAATTTGTTTGGTGAATTCCCTTTATGTGCATACTGTTGAAACACGTCTCAAACAAGATTTATTTTCCCTCTTATTTCCCGGGGAATCGACAAAACAGCGGATTGTACCGAAATGACACGAAAAGGTTTATTTTCGTGAAAATTAAAACACCTATCGTTGATAACCCGACAGGTGTTTTTAGAATTGAATTATCAAATCTGTTGCAGTCCTTCCGTCAACACATTAAAGAGTTGTTGGTTTTTCGTTTCAAGTGCATAATCAATCATTCGTAAGCGATTCTCAGATTCCAGACTCCCAATTAATTCAGTAGCTTCATTGGAAACTTCTACCGGCGGCTGCATGTCAATGTCTATATCCATGTTTATGCTCCCTTCCATAATTGTTTTTAAATGCTGATGAAGGTCCGAAATAAGGAGCAACTGGTAAAGCGGCAGTCGTATAAAACGATTCCCCCGCTGAAAGACGAATACTTCTCCTAAATTTTCCACCTGAAAATTCTTCATATTAATTATAATTTCCTTACCTTCGGCTGGAATGAAATGATAGACTTCATTTCCTTTAATAATTGAAAAGTACTGATAGGCAAAAACGAGGCGGAGTCTATAATCTTCTTGGCTTGTAAAAAATGGCGTCATACGCTGGACAGATAACATCTTTCTCCCCTCCTTTTTAGTTTTTATAAATTCCTTATTACTATCATTCTATCACAAAACCTTCACTTATGTGAATATTTAAAACATATTCTTTTTTCACTTTATAGATTAACTAAAGAATTTTCTTCAAATGAATGAGAGCATCTCATTTACGTACTCGGTAAATAAGTTGTATAATAGAAGGAATGCTTTTTTTGAGGAGAGTGGTCTGGATGCATATGACCGTAGAACGTGTTTCCTACTTACACGAGGAAGAAATTGCCGAGCTAATGAATGTTATTAAACACTCGCTTCATCCTGATGATTCGGGTGAGGCGCTGATTGTCCGCAGAGCGCTCGCATTGGTCCGGAACGGTGCAGTTGATTCTTATACGTATGATTCTGTAGAGGAAAAAATCCTTGTGAAAATTGGTGGAGTCGAAATCGTTGATGTAAAGATTTCATTCAATCAGTTGAATACGGAGTGCACATGCTCCCATAACGGTTGGTGTGCACATCGTACCGCGGTAGTTTTTCATCTTTACTTACAATTTCATTCGCTAACAGACTGGGTCCATGAATGGAGACGAACGGAAGCGGAACAACTTGTCTTAACAATTTCCGATCGAACACCGGAAGCTTGGAATGATGTACTAACACGTCTTACACGTCCACTACGTACAATTGAACTACAAGAAAATCCAGCCGTATTTATTCATGAGTTTTCACTAATAGATCAAAAAGCAATTCCACTTGCACCTTTTGAGTGGGAATGGAAACCGCTTTTCGACGTTTATTATCGATTGCAAGCACTTGATGCGGCATGGCCATATGTTTATGCTCATCTAGGTGACAATGAATCATCGTTCTCATACGGAAAATGGTATGTGAAAAACTGGGTGACTGATCAACTTCGTAAATTACAC